>JAFGIB010000401.1 GCA_016929805.1 Deltaproteobacteria bacterium
AGAGCAATAACTGCAAGAGCTTTTGTCTCTTCTCTGAAAGTCGGAGGATCTCTTTTTTGTATTTTTTGAGATTTTTGTTTGACATTTTCATCTGAAGCCTATACATAGAAATATAATAATATAGCATAGGCTATAGGACAGCGCAAGATGAAACTTCAACCATCGCTGACGAGAAAAGCCGGTCTAAGAAAGATGGTTCTGGATGCTCATCCCATCATTCAACATTTTATTGAACTACTAAGGATCCACGATGTCATCAGCTCATATATAAAGTCTGATAAACGTCCGACGGTCCGGAGTACTTGACCGTGTTTGACGGACAAACCGGCGCTGAGCTTATGACGGTCAGCTTTGATGTTCCGCTCGGAACCGTGTCTTCTTAGGGCGACGACTATGGCAATCGAGTGGATCGTTTTTTGGCATCGGCGGCGTTCGTCAGCGATCTGGACATGGGTCAAGAGGCAAGCGGTCGACGGAGCATCAATATGGCCTGTTATTTCCAATTAACCCCATTTTCTATATTTTAATGCGGATTATAAACCGAGCTGACGGAACATTTCGCGGGGTCGTCGAGAAGGCATTCAGCCCAAGACGTCGACGCAGCGGCGCAAACTGGATCTCCCAATTCCCTAACAGCTGGAACCGTGAGAACTCAACTCAACGCGCTATTAGACCATATCAACGGTCACGAAAACGAACCCAACAACGCGCATCCCGCGTCTGCGATTCCTTATTCCGCTGGACCAAACTGGTCCGACGGAACACCGAATCCCTCGGGATCGGCACAAGGCCAACTCGATAATATAATAGCGAATCTAATATCCACAACCGGGCAACGAGGTGCTGGTAAGATTACCGCTCCCGCCACGAACAACTGGGCCGACGGAACAACCAACCCGGCAGTTAGGCTAGACCAAAGGATAGACAAAATCGTTTCCGATCTAACATCTATGACGGGAGAATCCGGCGCCGGCAAGATAACGGCTCCGGCGAGAAGCGGTTCCCCGGATTCTCTAACTTCCGGAACTTTAGCGCAACAACTCACTCAAATACTGTCGCTTCTAAACGCAAGAGGACGACTCAACGCCAAACAGACCTGGACTCAGCAGCAAACCTTTCAGGGAAACAGCTCCGATTCAGCTATTCTTATTTCCCCGCAAACCGAACCTTCCGCTCGTCCCAACGGCTCGATCTATTACGATTCGTCGAATCACTCTATCTACTCTATTTGCGATGGAGATAGACGTATCGTCTCAAAACGACCCGGGATCCGGTCTTTCCACTTAAGTCTTCCCGACGGACAATCTCAGTGGTCTTCCTCCGCTAGTCGTCCCGGCTGGGACTACAGCGGAAAGTTTTGGAACGGCCGAGTCGACTCGCAGTGGCTCTATTTCGGCCTGAACAGCAATCTTATATGCCTTAATCACATGAACTTATCGCTGTGGATGGTTAGCATTTATGTTCGCGTAAAACCGGGAGTCGCGCGAAGTGGTAGTAACCGGATGCGCGTTCAATTTTGTACGTACGCGGGATCGACGACCAGTGATCCCGTTGTGCTCGCGGAAGCCTATGACGACGGAACCAATAACTGGCAAAACATTGGACTAAGCGATATCAACTGGAAGGCCAGCACCGAAGGGAACGAGTATTTTATTCAGGTTCGCTGCGGCGTAGACGGCGGAACCCATCAGACGGACAGTCTATGCTATATTTTGGTTTGGTATAACGATTTGGAGAATTTGCCCTAGAAAGGGTTGAGTTAGTTCCTTATGAACGCTCGTAGAATCATTTTGTGTCCTCGGATGTATTAACGGTTTCTTGTCTCGCAAAGCCGTTAGTGAAGCGTGGTGGGGCAATTGAAGCAATCGAATAGGGCGCTAATACCCCAGCAGTAGATACTTCAGATTATCGAAGGATCTGGCGCGTTGTCGTATATCGACTTGGGCGGTTTTGCCCCGGCTAAAGCGATCTTCTTTCAGATAACCTCTAGTAATTCGAAGCGTTTCATCCGCCTGCGAATTGGCATTGTTTATGCTCTTTCGACCTTGAGCCACCGCTTCAGAAGGAGAAATGAAAAAAGTCCCAAAAGATAGAATCGCGGCTATGGCAGATGAAATAAGAGCCTATCTCGAATCGCATCCGAGGCAGATGGATACTCTTAGAGGAATCGTTACCTGGTGGTGGGAGCTTGAGCGTTATCGACAAACAGGACTGGCTGTCGAAAAGGCGCTTGAACGATTGCTAGAAGAGGGAATTGTTCGGACCAGAGAAACAGGTGGTGAAATGCTTTTTTGTCTAATGAAGGACAAGGAAAAGGACGAGGAAAGTCAATGAGATTACTAAATAGACAAGATATTCGAAGACGGACCGCATCGAACGACCTTGCAAGGCGGGCGAGGAGGTAGATATGGCAACGATCAATTACGCGAACCCCGGTGTTTATATCGAGGAGAAAGAGAGTGGGGCTCGACCCATCGAAGTAGCGGGAACGTCAACGGCGGCGTTTTTGGGGCTTACCACGACCGGGGTCGCCAATAAACCGACACCTGTCGAAAGCTATAAGGAATACGAAGAACAATTCGGAGGGGTTTCGGAAAACGGTACGGACCCAGGGGACTTAATGGCTCTTTCCACACGTGCCTTTTTCCACAACGGCGGGCGCAACGCGTATATCGTAAATGTTTGTAATGGCGGCGCGAAAAGCAAAGCGACCTTAAAGGCCGGCCGCGGCGGCAACGCCATATCGCTTTTTGACGTTGAAGCTAAGGGAATAGGAAAACAAGGAGATAACATCGAGGTTGTGCTTGAACCAAAAGACGGCCCTGGATCCGGTTATTTCTCGATGACGGTGAAGGTGAAAGGCGTAACCAAAGACGAATATAAATCGCTTCCGCTCGCTCCGGGGCTTGAAGGAAGTTTGGAACAAGTAGTCAACATTCGATCTAAATTCGTCGCTTTAAAGAAGCCCGGTAGTACGTTGCCGAATGGCGCATCGACCGCGGACTTTGTAGAAGAGGTAAAGGCCTACTTAGAGGACTACACGTTTACGTCAGTTAAGATTGGATTCACGAATGATGATATTGGATCGTTACGAAACTCAACAGAGGTCGCCCTAAAAATATCGGGTATTTCAGAAGTGCCGGGCGGAGCGCTATCTTTAACCAATCTTGATTCGGCCAAGATAGACGAGTCTAGAAAACTATTTCAGACCGAAATAGAGAAATCTTTGCTTGATACACCGTATAAAAAGGTACCCGTAATTTGTAAAATCGTGGCGAACGGCACTTCCAGACAACTGAAATGTATTCTTAAGACTACAGAGCCGAATACCGTCATTGAATTTATTAATAGTCCCGTGAATCAGGTTTCATCCGAAGATCGATCAACTTTGCTTTCACGGCTCATCAGCGGTCGTAACTTATCTAATCCGTCAGACGACCTAAAAACAGCAGTCCTATCCGGAGAAATAACCCAATTCGATCCTACTAGGCTTCGAAACGGAGTCTTAAACCTCCGTATCGGCGTCGAATTCGGCCGAACCGTGAAGTTTGACAGCGATCAAATAAACGCTAGCACGACGCTGCGAAGACTTGCTGAAATAGCAACCGAGCAACTGAATAAGGACGAACTTCCCATACCGCGCGCGACCTTACCGACGGCAGAGTTCGTAAATGATCCAACCCCTTCGAACCAATATTGCAAGGTCTCCTTTGGGCCTGATGCGCCACAAAATGCGTTATTGGTAACCGATGACCTTAACGAAAACTTTTTCGCTCCAATTGAAGATGCGTCGGCTTGGAAAATCACATTACCTTCTCCAGCACCTAAATCCATTTCTTTTCGTCTAAAACCGAGCAGCGAAGATGAAAATATAATAGGTTTTTCTGTTTCAGACGAATCAAACCTAGATTTATCTAAGCTATTTCAGGCTTTCAACACCCAGATGGAACTGCTTTCAAAAAAGGCGCAATCGCAAGCTAATCGAAGCGCTAAAGTCGAAGCCATCGACGACTGCCTACTGATTTGGGATCCCGGAAACGACGTCTCCGTCCTTACCTCGGTCGCGTCCGAAGCGGCGAATATACTCCATCTGACCTCCTCGTACGGAGCGGTTACAAAAGCCCTTAACGACATTCAAGAGACCCTCGCAATCATAGAAACTCTAACAGGCGGGGTCAACGGTGACGAAGGAGGGTTAACGGATTATTCAGACGCTCTACAAGAACTCGAAAGGCTAACCGACGTTTCCATCATTTGTTTACCCGGAAATCCCTGGGACAAGGGAATGTCAACACGCTCTTGGGAAATCGTAGAGGCAGCCATCGCCCACGCGGAAAGACAAAAAGACCGTTTGGTAATTGTGGATCCGCCGGAAACTAAGGTCGGCGTTGAGAAGTGGATAAAAGCATACGATGTACAAAACGCCAACCTCCCAACCTCTAGCTACTCGGTAGTTTACTACCCGTGGCTCGAGGTGCCGGTCGGCAAAAGTTCGAACGTAAAAGTCCCCCCATGCGGGTTCGCCGCGGGGATTTGGTCCCGAACCGACCTGGAAAGGGGCGTTTGGAAGGCTCCCGCCGGTGTGGACGCCCGAATCTATGGAGCTGAAGAATTAGTGCATGACCTCACGGACATCCAAGGTGGCGCGTTGAATCTTCAGGGAGTCAACTGCCTTAGAAACCTCACGGGCTACGGGCAGGTGGTTTGGGGCGGCCGTACGCGAGCCACGTTGACCGAGCCGCAGTGGCGTTATCTCCCGGTACGCCGCACCGCGGCGATGATCGAGGACAGTCTGCGCGACGCGCTACTTTGGGCCGTGCATCAACCCAATAAGCAGGATCTCTGGTCCGCCCTCAAGCTCAATATTGAAGCATTTATGAACCGCCTGTTTCGTGCGGGCGCGTTTCAGCCGCAGGCAGCGCGGGATGCGTATTTTGTCAAATGCGGGCTCGGCATCACCATGACGCAAGCGGATATCGACGCGGGAGTTGTACGGGTACAGGTCGGGTTCGCGCCGGTCAAGCCCGCCGAGTTCGTGGTGATTACTATCGAGCAAATAAACGAGAATAGGTGAGAACATGGCAAACGATACATCTATCAAAGCATTCCGCTACGATCCATACCGCACCTTTCGCTTTCAGGTCAGTATTGACGGAAACGTGGTGGCGGGATTGCGCAAGATGACCGCGCTCAAAAAGACGACCGAAGCCGTGGCGTGGCGGATCGCGGGCGACCCGACCCACGAACGCAAGCTCCCGGGAGGGACCAAGTTCGAGCCGGTCACTTTGGAGCAGGGATTGACCATGGACACAACCTTCGAAGACTGGGCAAATAAGGTCAACCAGCTCAACGATCCCATGTCGCTCGCCGAGTTTAGAAAGAACGTAATTATAAATGTTATGAATATGCAGGGCGAGATCGCGATTAGCTATAAGCTGTTCGACGCATGGGTGTCGGAGTACCAGGCCCTTCCGGATCTGGACGCGGGCACGACCAACGCCGTGGGAATACAGAGCATCAAGATAGAGCACGAAGGGTGGGAACGCGACCCGGACGTTAAGGATACGACGCCTCGCATGCCGAGACGCGGATAGTGAACTATGAGCGCTACGGCGTTACTACCCGGGGGTATTATTCGCAACGGTCAAAACCACCGAATCGCCTGCTTTCGACCCATTACCGGATCGGTGGAGATGGCTATCGCTTCAAGTGAACGCGAAGCGAGTTCGATACCGGCTTGGGTATCGGGGGTTTTGGCCGCTGCCGTTGAAAAGGTTGGTGAATTGCCTATGAGCCCAGGGTTGGCGGACGAGATGTCGGTCGGAGACCGTATGTTTCTGATGATACAGCTTGGAATCCTACTCAACGGCGACGACACTTGGCTAACCACTTCGTGCGAGGCCTGCGAAGAGCGATTTGATCTTTGTATCAGACGATCAGCTATCGCCGTTAGAAGCGCTAGTCCCACATATCCAGTTACATCGGTAGATCTAAACGGAACCGCCGTTCTCGTAAGAGCGCCGACGGGGGCTGATCAGAGATGGTTATGCGCCTGTCAACCCCCACGGCCTGAACAAGTGCTCCTAAAGAGATGTTTAACGACAGAGGAAGGAGCATCACTAGACGACCAATTCGTTATGTCGTTGAGTGAGTCTGACCGCGTTGCTCTTGAGCTCGCTATCGAGGAGATGGGACCTGAGGTTCAATGCGTGTTTAATGTGGTGTGTCCGGAATGCGGCTACGCCGGGCAAATCGCGTTTGATCCCTATTGGCGCAATGGAACAGCGGTTGATTTGGACGAAGAGATCCACGCCCTGGCCTTCTATTATCACTGGAGCGAGCCAGAGATTCTCGCCATCACCCGAGAGCGAAAACGCAGGTATCTCGAGTTGGTCGATCAGGAACGCGGGCGGTATGTCTGATTTCTTAAAGAATATCGTGGATGACGCCTACGGTCGCACCCCCCGGCCTTTGAAGCCTCTGATTCAAAAGCCCGAGCAGAGTCCGAGAATACCTCTGGTTGAAGCTGAAGAGAGCGCGAACTATGAACCTCTATCGAACCGTGCGACAAATCACGACAAAAGAATCGAAACGCAGAACCGCGATTCAGTAACTCTCGGATCAGCCTCGCGTACGGTTGGTTCCGAATCGGCGTCTATAGCTGAACCCGTCGACGAAATATACATCCATTCGGGGGAGCGCCGGGCTAAAAGAACTGAACCAATCGAGCCTCTTGAAACCGCTCGCTATTCAGATTCGGAGCCGAAAAAGATCGACCCGCCGAGACAGCGTTCAATCGCGGAACTATCCGATGTAACCGAAGATTCAAATAGCGGATATAACAATGTCGCGCCGCACGATAACGAACGCGCGCCGTCGAAAACATCGCGTCTTGGCTCGTTCGTCATCCATAACGAACAAGTCCTTTTGAACAGCGAAGCGAGCTACTCTCAAATTTCAAAAGAACCGAAGTTATCGGCTAAACACGGTTCGAGGAAAGACGTTGAGGTGTCGTCGATCCCTATCGAGATTGAAAACAATCAGAACGCGCGCCAGAAACCGTTCGACGTCCCCGGAACCGCCGCGGTGAACGAACGCGATAGGAGCGGGGCCCACCTACCGAATTCCGATCGATCCGCTACCTCACCGCGAGAAAGTAACCGTGCAAGAAGAACAGACGGTGGCCCGGGGAATATAAGTCCTATTGGCGCCGCTGGCGTCAAGGTGGCGAACGAAGCTTCTCGCCGAGTCGATCAAACGGTTCGCGAAGCGGAGAACGCACAGCGCCAGATGAGCCGAAGCATGAAACATGTATCCGGCGTTCGATCGAAAAGCCAATCGACGTCGGCGACGCAGAAGGAACCGTCGGTTTACATTGGCCGGGTCGACATCATTGTTGAATCGCCCGCGACGAGTCCCGAGCGCGTTTCGATCAACTCGCGCGATAGTGAGCGGACTTTTGATATGAGCGCGTCTTTTATGAGGAGGCTTTAAGCATGCAAGCCTCGACGTTGTCCATGGCCGCCAGGGGTTTAAGGGCCCATCTTGAATCCAATACCGAGCTTGAGGCAACGGACGTCGGATTTGAGCATCCCGCTTCAACGCGATTTTCCGGCACGGACACTCCCACGTTCAGTATTTTCTTTTATAAGATTTTTTCAGCCGGCAATAACAGCGACGACCATCCCGGCCGGCCCCTTGACGTAATCGTCCATTGTATTCTCACGCCGCTGTCCAAAAAGTCCACCAACGGCGATAACGATATCTTTCCGGGCGAAAAAGATCTGAGAATCCTGGGCCAAGTGATGCAGTGCATGCATCAAAAACCTAGATTCAACCTGATCGACGAAGGCGATCGATCGGTTTGCGAAGTAGAGATCATCCCTGTCGACTTGAGCGCCGAAGAGCTCAACAAAATCGTTCCTACTCCCCCCGAGGAAGGGTTTCGACCGACGGTAGCCTACGCGCTTTCGCTCGTACCCATTCCACTCGAGCTTCCCCCGATCTCGGGTCCTTTGGTCGACATAGTTACTTATAGCGTTAACCCGGACGCGGACCCGTCAATACCGATGCCAATGGCGGAGACGGTGACGCGCGCGCAAAAGCTTATCGAAAAGCCGGTCTTCGACGAACCCTGGAAACCCCATCTATATGTTCTAGATGAGCAAGGACATCCCGGCTACGCGCTACAAGTGGCGACTAACCAAAATTCGTACAATGTATGCTTACTGCCAGCCGGTCCTGCCACGGCCGTGAGTGAGGAGCAGAAACGGATCGAGCTCGTTAAAACTACTTGGAGCCCCTTTACCCGAGAAAACGTGTTCGAGGAAATCATCGAGACAGCGATCGCCGTAAATGAAGTGACTCCCACCGTGGATTACCGGGGTCAAGCGCTAGCTGTAACGCTGGATACTTCGATGTCCTGTCAATACTTGTTTCGCGCTCAGCGTTCGCTTGGCGACGGCGACGGCGGCGGCAACGGCGACGATAAGGTCAAGAGCAATGCATGCCTCGTTACCGTGGTGCGCGAGGGGTTGGAATGAGCGACCTGGGACCGATAGTGGCTGCCGAGGAATGGGTACGCGTGCAGGCTCTCATTGATCTGGCCGAGGCCAAACGCCGCGGCGAGCCGCCTCCCCAAGCCGCCTTGGACGCGAAGGCCAAGGCAGAGGCAGTGCTTAACGGCCGTCTGGCGACGCTCAAGAAGGCGTTTGATCCGTCTATCGACTTGGAAGAAGCGGACCAGGAGATTCTTATCTTTTCCATGGCCCCCGTCGCTTCTCCTCGAATCGGCTGGCTCTATCGTTTGCTCCAATCCGGGGATGTGACCGGTCAGCCCGGTATCGATCTCGTTTGCGAGCTACTCGATCTCCGGCCGGACGATGCGATTCGCTATCGCAATCGACTCGCCGTGGGGGCTCCGCTTATGCGGCACGGGCTTATCGCGTGGGAGCAAACGACTCCTTACATGCCTATCCGAGCCACGCATCGCGCGATGTCGAAAGTTCTCGGACTCAAGCCCTTGGGAACAGAGGTCCCGGGCGCGACCTTGGTGCGGGGCGGACCAAAGCTTCGAGACGTGATCTGCTCGGCTGAGCTTAAGGCCCGGCTTGAGCAACTCGCGCGATGGCCCGATTACGATGATACGCTGAGTAAATGGCGCATTCCCGTGGACCACGGCCCCGTAGCCCTTTTCTCCGGCCCCTCTGGTACGGGAAAGACCATGGCGGCGGAAGCGATATCCCGCGCCTCGAACCGCGCGCTTTATCGAGTAGACCTCGGCCTACTGGTGAGCAAGTACATCGGCGAAACCGAAAAAAACCTCAACGCCATGTTCGACGCCGCGCGGGAGCTCGAATGCATATTGCTCTTCGACGAGGCGGACAGCCTTTTTGGAAAACGGGGGCTGGTCAAGGATGCCAAGGACCGGTACGCCAATATGGAGGTGGGGCATCTGCTCTCGCGCATCGAGCGGCATCTCGGCATGTGCATCCTGACTACCAACCTTAAAGACTATATCGACCCGGCATTCTCGCGGCGTGTCGACGCGGTGTTCCAGTTCGCGATACCCACGACAGAGCAGAGAAAGGCGCTATGGGAACGTTATCTAGGAACGCGCTTTCTCGAAAAGTTCGCGCCGAAAACCAAGACCGGACACGAGAGCGAGCCGAGCTCGAACGAGAAAACCGAAAAAACTGCCGAGGCTAAAAAGTCGAACGAGCAGAAGTCTAAAGAGGATAAGACCGTGCTGGATAACCTCGCGGATATCCCCCGACTCTCGGGCGCGCAGATCGCCAACGCCTGCCGGTACGCCGCCAGGCGTCTCGCCCCGGACTATCGAAAACCGCGTGCCGCAACCGAAGCTTATTATCTCACTTGTATCGCTGAAGGCGTCCACAACGAGCTTCGCAAATCCGGCGGCGAGGTGCTGAAGTCGAGCCTCGGTTTTTTACGTCAATATATCCAGGAGGGTTTGTGATTCATATCGAGCACCTGCGCGTCCATTTACCCGCACACCTCGGCAAAGAAGCCAAGAACTTCGCCGCTATTTTGGGCGACGCCCTTTCCGGAATACCGCTTGAACGCGAACTGAGAACCGAGTCCATCTCAATACCTAAAATAAAGGTATCGAGAAGCGCCGACGCCCGCGTTGTCGCGTCTCGAGTCGCTGATCAGATTTGCCGCGCGATACAAGGAGGCGATTTGTGATAGACAAAGCAAAGACGACGGTTATCGGCGGCACCTCTGCCGGACAGTACGAACGCGGATTGCTGATCGAATACGCTCTCACCCCAACGCCTTTGGTGCTGCCCTTTCTATTCAATCCTTCGACCATAACACGATCGCGGAGTGTGACGGTAAAGACCAGCGGCACTCCCGGAGCACGAGGCGGTTACGGCTTTCTCAGACCCGACGAGACCCCGCGAGCGTCACAAGGAGTTACGGTAAACGCGGAAAGTTTCTCGTTTAAAATCTTGCTCGACGCAACCGACCGCATGAATCGGCGCGATCCTTTGGTCGGACAGATCGGAGTCCAGCCTGAAATCGACGTGATTCGCACCATGCTTGAGCCCAAGGCGGTAGGCGGCGGAGGACTGCGAGACCTCACGATTGCCGCAGACCAAGAACCCGCAGCCCATGAGCAGCACGAGGTTGCCTCGGTGTTGATCTTTAAATGGGGTAAGCAGGTACTGCCGGTCTTCATGACCGAGGCCGAGATAGAAGCCAAGGAGTATCTTCCCTCGCTGTTTCCTTATCGCGCCGAGGTCACTTTGACCTTGCAGGTCATCGAAACCGACAATCCATTCTACAACATCGAGAAGCGGCGCCAACAAGCAGCGGCGAGAAGCTTCGTTACCCTTGCCGGTCTACCCGCGGACCTTTTGAAGTTTTAGGTGATTTACTATGTTTGAGAAGGACTCCAGATACGCGGAAACCACTCCCTTTGACCCCGAACATTTCAGGGGTACGAGGCCACGCGCCATCCCGATCACACCCGGGGTTATCGAGCATAAGTTGGTCCCGGAAGACAGGCTTGATCGGCTGGCCGCTTACTACTACCGCGATCCCGCCAAGTGGTGGCTGATCTTGGACGCCAACCCGGAGATCTTTTTCGGCGGCGACCTTGACATGGGAAAGCACGCGGGCGAGGTCATTGTGATTCCGCCGGACGTCGCGTGGGGGAGGTATTGATGAGTTATAGCTCAAGACGACCTCGCGTGCCGGCGACCTGTGTTATTACTGTTAATAAAGCGCCGCTCAATGGTCTCGGATCGCTGGTGAAGGAGGTGACCGTACAGCTTAAGCGCAATGTCTCGGGCACCGCCACCATCGTATTGGATTCTTTTCGCGACGAGCGCGGACGATGGGCGGTACAGGATAGCGAGCAGCTACGGCCTTGGAACGAGGTGCAGATAGACGCCTGGTTCGACGGACAACGCGAGGGGGTGCTGCATGGATTTATCAGAGAAGTAAAGCTCGAATACCCCGAGGAGATGAGCGCGGCAAAGGTGACGGTGACGGTTCAGGATGACCTCATCAAGCTCGACCGGGAGCAGCATCAAGACGTATATTCCAAGGAGAATAACGAGCGGTCAGACGGCGCCATCGCCCGAGAGATCGCCGAGAAGGTAAAGCTGACGCACGAGGTAGCCGAGGGGATGACCGCGGGCGCGCTACACGTAAACTCTACGTTCACGAAATTTCTGTTGGAACGTGCCGAGGCCAACGGCTTTGAGCTGTTTGTTCGGGATGAAAAGCTTCACTTTCACCCCCCCGCGCTCGGGGCCGATCCCCAACCCCCCATTCTGGTCTACGCGGGACAAAGCACCAACTGTATCCGCTTTTCAGTCAATCACGATGGGCATCGGCCGGATCAGGTGAGGATGACCAGAGAACCCGAAAACCAGAGCAAGGGCAAGAATTTATCAGATATATTATTGTCATTTCTTCCATTGGCTCCCAATCAACCGGCGCTCGGTAAGCATCCGCTCACCAGCGAGGGCCGGGGGCTGCCTCCCTTTGTTTGGTCCATGGACCGACCCACGGGGGCCACCGAGTCCGAGGCTGAAATCCGGGCTCAGGCCAAGGCTAATGAAAATCAGTTCAAGATCGTGGCCGAGGGCGTGCTGGACGGAAGTCAATACGGTCACGTGTTGGTACCGCATCTCCCGGTAACCGTGGACGGCGTGGGAACGACTTATGGCGGTCGTTATTACGTGGATGAGGTTACCCACAAATTTTCCAAGGGCGTGTACGAGCAGCATTTCAAGCTACTGCGCAACGCTACCAACTAAGAGGGCGATCAGGCGATGGAAGAAGCGATTGTAAAAATGCTAAAAGAGCTCGAGTCGCGGCGATACGGCAAGTATCGCGGCACGGTCAAGCGAAACGACGATCCCAAGAGGCTCGGCCGGCTGGCCGTCACCGTTCCGTCGCTTTTTGGTTCTGAAGAGACCACTTGGGCGCTGCCGAGTCTCCCCTTCGGCGGTCTTAGACAGCAGGGGATGTTCTTCGTGCCGGAGGTTGGATCGCGGGTTTGGGTCGAGTTCGAGGAGGGCGATGTCAGCCGTCCGATATGGACCGGGGTGTTCTGGAGCGCGGAGGGCGACCTACCGGAAGAGGCTGCCAAGACAACGCCGACCACGCGCATTCTTCAAACGCCATCCGGCCACAAGCTGCAGTTCGACGACCAAGAGGGCGAGAGGCGTATCCGCCTTATCCACGCTAGCAAGTCCGAGCTCGTTATCAGCGAGGACGGTTCGGTCAACCTGACCAACAACGCGGGTATGACCCTGACCTTGAGCCAGGAGCGAGGCGAGCTTCTGCTGGAGGACGCCAAGGGCAACATGTTGCGCATGAACGACGGTGGCTGGCAAGCCGAGGATCTGTCGGGCAATCGCATCCAAATGTCAGGCGGGACGGTAACGGTTAGCGCCAATAGCTCGGTGGCCGTGGACGCGCCGAGCGTTTCTCTGGGAGGTTACGCCGGCGAACCGGTCATCAAAGGGCTCAGTTTTCTAACCAAGTATATGACCCATACCCATACCGTGGCGCCCATCGTGGGCGGGCCGACCTCGCCCCCCATCCCACAGGGCGAGATGGAGTCGCTTTCCCAAATAGTCACCACAAGTTGAGGCGCGACGTGCAACGGCTTATCGATCCGAAATACATAGCTTTTCCATTTCGCGTGGGCGACGAAGGCGCGGCTATATCCAGACGCGAGGCGCACATCAAAGAGCTTATCGAGCAAGTGCTCTTGACCAATCCCAACGAGCGGGTATTTCGCCTGGACTTCGGCGCCGGGGTCCGCCGCATGGTCTTCGAGCCCAATAGCGCCTCTCTATGGGATATCGCCAAACAGCGATTGATCGCCAATCTCACCGAGGTACTGCAAGGAGAGGTCGACCCGAGCTCGCTCGACGTCTCAGTAGGCGACGATGAAGAGAACCAGGGCGCGGACAACGGTATCCTTTATATTCGCGTGGCCTACCGCCTGGCTACCATCAATCGCGAAGAGACAGTATTGATTCCGATGCAAGGAGGGTTGCTTGGCTGAGCTCGCGCCGCCGAAATTGATCTGGACCGACGCTCTCGGGGATCCGGGCTATCGCCAGGTGTCGTTGCCCAAGCCGCTTCCCGAGATCGGGGACGACTTCGATTGGCAGCAGCGCGACTTCGATAGCTTCCGCCGGGCCATGTGGCAGGAGCTTCAGCTCAGCTTCCCGGAGCGTAAACGCTGGAGCCCGGGCGATGTCGAGGCGGTGCTGGTGGAGCTATTTGCCGCGCATCTCGATCAGCTTTCGGACATGGCCGACCGGGTGAGCGCCGAGGCATCCCTCGAATCGGCGCGGCGCTTTGAGTCGGTGCTGAAGTGGCTCGATTTCATCGGCTACGATCCGCTAACGGATAGAGGTGAGATAAACACACTCGAGGCCCTGAAGAATCTCTACCGGGACAAACCCCACGAGATGGAGCGAGACAAACGCCGGGGTCCCGCCGCCATCAGGCGCCAGCTGCGCATGGCGAGCCTGCAAGACTACGGTCAGCGTCTGGAAGAGCACCCGCTCGTGCTGCGCGCCAGGGCAAAAGAACGCTGGACCGGCTCCTGGCTCGAGCTTGTGATCACCGTGGGCCTCTGGAACGACTGGAAGCTCGACAACACGCTCATGACCGATAAGTTTAAGCTGCCCGATCGGATTAAGAAAGAGGTGGAGCGGTTTCATACCTTATATAAGCTTCGAGAACTCAAGCTGGAAAAGAATCCGACCATCAGGGAGCTATTACTCGACTACATTCGCGCCTTTCGGATGACCGGCCATTTGATCTCGCTCGTGGACGTGGAGCCAGTGGGCGTGCTCATCGAGGTGTGCGTCACGGTGCGGGACAACTACTTTCAATCCGAGGTGCGCCGCGAGGTCGCGCGGGTTCTCGGCCGGGGGCCTGATGGATTCTTTCGGTCCGGCAGGCTCGCCTTCGGGCAGGACGTCCAGCTTAGCGATATCTACGGCGCTCTGATGCCTATCGACGGAGTTAAGAACGTCAAAATCGTTCGCTTTGGACAAGCTGCCGACGACCCCCAACCGGGCAATATCCCGGCTACGAACAGTATCGTAATGGGACCTGACGAGCTCGCGGTCTGCGGCAAGGACGACAAAGGAGAGGTCGTGATCCAGCTCGTCGGCGGGAGGCGGGGATGAGCGAGAGCGCGAACAAAACCGATCTCACGCGCTGGAACCGCTCCGGCCTTAAACGGCTGAGCTACGTGGACGGAAACGCCGCAACCTTCCTGGAAACCCTTCGGGATATTCTGCATAACAATTTTCAGAATGACTGGGGCAAAGTCCGGCTCCCGCCTCCGTTTGACGAGGAACGGCTAAAAGAGGAAAACGCCGACGAACAATGGCTCGCTCAGACTAAGAACGATTTTCTGACTAAACAATATAACGACGAGGAAAAAGACGATATCGTCTGGGCCCTGATGCGCGTCTTTTCGCGAAGCTGCCACGTTCTCGCTCAACACATCGACGCCCACGCCAACGAAACCTTTTTACGCACCGCGACCGAATGGGAAGACATCCGCAAGATGGTCGCGATGTTGGGCTACGAGCCCGTGGGCGCTACCTCGGCTGTCACCTGGCTGGTAATAAAAGCGCGGGGCAAGGGCACAATAAAAAAGGGGCTTCAGGTCCGCCACCGGCCGCTGACCGGTGAAAAGGCCGTGATCTTCGAGACCTTGGAGGACGTGGAAGTAGACGAGGCGTTCAATAAGTTCACCGTGGACGGCGCGGACAGCTCCCCCAAGAATCTCGGAGACCTGGACATCGGCTCGGGCGGGATCTCACCGTGGCAAGCGAGCCCCAAGGCACCCGTGAAGAAAGACGAGTCCGTTCTCATCCTGGAGAACGACGCGGCCGCCAACGCCTGCGCGGCCTCGATAGAAAATATAGTCAATGGACGGTTGATTCTAAACTTCCAAGATTCAGACGCCTGGAAGGATTTCGAGGCGGGCGACGCCAGGCTAAAAACGTCACCGAGATTCAAGCGAAAGCCGTGGATCAACGGCCCAAAAGTCAGACGTTCGACCGTGCCGCACGGCTTAGCCGAGGGGTCGGTGATCGCGTGGAGAAAATGTTCGGGTTCGGATACGGATACGAAATGGAAATTCGCCGAGGTGGAAAGGGCGGACGCGTTTGGTATCGAGCTTAGAGGTCACTCTGAGGATTTTAGAGACAACGCAACCGATTTAAACGGCCCGGCTTATCGTAAGGACGACATATGGCCCGATTGGTTTGATTCTTCTGGCCCGGTCAGTGAAAAAAGAATCGAAAAAATAGAAGTCCTCCGCGCGGTCAAGTTGACGGGGACATATACCGTTCCGGCCGGGTCCGAAGCGGAGAAGATGATTGGCGAGCTAGAGGATTTTACTGCGGGGCAGATTTTTTCTGTGAGCGAAGAAGACATAGGAGTCCTTGCCGATGACGAGCAACTATCCGATTTTGAACTTCCGACAATCGTTTCAGGTGGCGTTGAATCGGAAACTATAATAGCGAATGAAGGTTTCTACCAATTCCTAATTTGGTTGTTCGGAAAACTAGATTTTAGTGATCTGTTTCCCACTATTAAAATTCAAAAACTAGTGAAGCTTGCCGCGATGTTTCTAGTCGAGGACGCAAAGATTCCCTCCACCGGGAAAATGGTATATGAGGCCTTTCTCGATATTCTCGACGGAGTTAGTACGGAAGATAGGGACTGGAATAAAGGTCCTCCGCCGGGGCTGAATCCCAAGCCCCTATTTCGCTTTTGGGTGAATCAACCCGAGGCTGAACAGACCGAGGGAGGAACGTCAGAAACCAAGCCTTCAAAAACACCTTACACTCCGGAGTTTCAACAAATAACCGGTGAGCTTTGGTATCTACCTAAGAAACAAGAAGGACTCGGTTTACCAAATCCCGAGGTGCTCGAATTTGCGAATAAACCCGACGGAAATCGATTTTTCTTCAACGGTAACCCTAACGGCGTCGACGTCGGCGATTGGGTTGCTGTGAAGTTCAATGCAGCTAGCGGCACGAGTACCAAGTGGTACGCCTCGAAGATCAAAGAGATAGAAGAGCCACCGGCGGGTTACGAGCAGCGCCACGCTCCGGCTTTTGCGTTTAGGCTAGATATGTCAAATATTCCTTCCCTCGATAGCAACGCGGAAAGCAATTCCGAAGAAAAACGAAGTTATTCCGAGCTGCTCGAGATACAGGCTGACTATCGGGGCGAGGGGCGTCCGGAGGGTCACGATGTTAATAAAGAAAAGATCGATGGTCTCATCGTACTCAAACCCTGTCCGAAAAAACTTGCTCCCGGCAGTGTTCTGTTGGCGACGGACGGCGGGGAAAAAGCTCAACAAATCACCGTGAGCACGGTCATAATCGACGACTGTGTTGTCGGCTTCAAGGAAAAGCTGGAAGACGGATTTACTCAGGGTAACCTCAAGCTCTACGGTAATATCGTTCTCGCCGGCCACGGAGAGAGGCAGTCCGCCGCAATGATGGGTTCCGGCGTAGGCGCGGATCGGAAAGACTTCATCATCCTCGAGCGAACCGAAGTCTCCACCATCCCGGACAGCCGGTTGGCACAGGGCGCCAGTGAGGATCTCGTGGTACGCGTTCAAGGAGAAGAGTGGCGCGCGGTCTCGCATCTCGACGAAGCAGGGCCCGCGGATCGAGCCTACATGGTCACTACCACCGAGACCGGTTACGTAAAGTTAAAATTCGGAGACGGCCGGCACGGACGCGCTCTTCCGCCCGGAACCAACAACGTCACAATCGACTATCGCGTGGGGGCAGGCCGCCGCGGCTGCGTCGAACCCTATTCTTTGGACCGATTGGTTCATCCCCATCCTCTGGTGGAATCGGTTGTACAACCATTCAAAGCAAAAGGCGGCGAAGATATGGAGCCGCGAGAGCAGATGCGGGAAAACGCGCCCGCGTCACTGCTCGCCCTGGAGCGGGCGGTATCGGTCAGCGATTTCGAGCAGCTCGCTATCCAGCACCGCTCTATCATCAAGGCTCGAGCATTTTACACCATCGGCGGTGCCGGCCGTTTTGATCTGGTCACGGTCGTGGCCGTGATGACCGAAGGCGACGAGATCGACAAAACCACGATGGACGAGCTCACCGACTATTTACAACGCCGGGCGGTTCCAACCGTGCGGGTTGAGGTTCAACCGCACAAACCGATATCAGTTGAACTATTCGTGCAAATCCGGGTCGATTCCAGCCGATACAAGCTGGACAAGGTCCAGGCCGCGGTCAAATCAGCCTTGGCCGAAACCTTCTCTATTGAAAGACGGCAGATCGGCGAGCCCCTCTATCTAAGCGAGGTCTACGCGGCCGTGGAAGAGGTGACAGGCGTGGAGGATAGCATCTGTAACTTTAAGCGTCCCTACGGCGGCTTACTGGTCATCGCGTCCGATGTAGACGAGATCTGTTTTATCGCAACCGAGTCAGCCATCGAGTGCCCCGAGCCAACGGAGTATGAGCCATGAGCATTTCCGACGACTCTGATTTTCGTAAGCTCTTACAAGCCTCCTTGGTTGCGAAGGACTCGCACGACGCGGCCGTTCAGCTCTGGCGCGCGCTACCCGCGGTCTATCGGGACAGCGATAACGGCGATAAAGAATCTCGCGGAGACCTCGATCGGTTTTTAGAGGGGTTCGCCCGAGTTCTCAACCAGCTTCGAAAAACCCTTGAGCAGCGGCTCGACGATGTATCGCCCTTAACCTGCCAAACCTGGCTGCTACCCTATTCCGCTGACCTCTTGGATGTCCGCCTGGTCTCCCCGGATCTGGACGGCCAGCGCCAGGAAATCGCCAAAGCCATTGCCTGGCGCAAGCGCAAGGGCACCGTGGGCGCGGCCGTGGAAATCGCCGAGGCCGTGGGCCAAATGCCTATTATTGCGTTTGAAGGCTATCGAAGCGTGGCCACCACACCGAGGGTGGGACTGAGAGAACCCACCATGCGCGAGCTCGGAGAGCTCGATTGGCCGAAAATACCGAATACCCCTGCTCATTGGTCCGCTCGCCCCGGCACACCGGCCGTTACCGTGGATTTCAGAGAGCTATCCCGGCCAAAACGGGTAAACGACGACGACCCCACGCCACTCAGCATCAAAAGCCGTTTCGGCGAACAGGAAATCCGCTGGCAGCACGAGGCCGCGCCTCACGGGATTCCGCCTTATTTAAACGGTTACCAAGACATCTCCATGCGCACGGTGGACGTACGGGATAGCAATTATAAGCAGGGCCATCACCATCCCAAAAGGCTCAGGCTATACACACCCATACCCGAGGGATTTATCGCGGCGGAGCCCGAGTGGAGCATTGGCCCGCAAGCGCTCGAACATCTGATGACGCCCATGCAACAGCCCGGCGAAAAGGAACCTTCCGAGGAGAAAGAAAATATATTGTATTACCTGCGGGTTGACCCTACGGAGGTGCCTCTCGAGGATACTCCGAGTCAAAGCGGTTTTCGTTATCTGCGAATCGAGGAGCGGCGAATTAAGCAGGATGCGTCGTCCCGAGACAATCTCTCAAAAGATCTGATGATCCGATCGACCTTGCTCACCCTGAAAGTCGAAAAGGATAAGCCTCTTCCAAGCCTTGTACTACCCGAGGCGTGGAGCAAGATTTGGGGCGACGACGAAAATAGCGGGGATAGCGACTACTTTGTCAATTGGCACGAATACTTCGACGACAAGCACAATCTCTTTCTAGTCCAGTGGGAACGTTGGTTTGACGCTGATACGAAACGTTGGCGCACCAGGCTGCGCGGCGGCACCTGGAACATGGCTGAAGGGTGCCCGGGTGAGGAGTTTCTAAAGAACCGCGAGCATATCCGGCGAGAACCGCGATGGCCGACTATCTACAACGATTTCGAGATCGACCCCCCTGAAACGAATTTCGACCACCAGGTCCAAATAGAGCAGTTGGTCGTACCGAATTGGCTTTGGATAAAGGCAAAGTACTGCATCGTATACAAGGCAGCGGTTAAGACGCTAACGATTGACGCATTCGAAACCGTTAATCAGTATAACGTTCGTCTGGTAGACTCGCTTATAGGCCATCTTGAAGCGCCAAATCATATAGTTGAGGCTGAATACTGTACCATTATTTTAACAGGCGGGTCGCAATGCCTCGAGCTTCGCGCCAGCGATTCGATACTACTCGGCAATAACACCACGGTCGCCGCAACAATCTCATTGCGTTACTGCGCGGTTGCCTCCCTGACAAAGCCGCTGTCGAGTATTTGGCTAATCCACGAGCCGTCGGTCCATACCCGAACGCCCCAGCTCTATGGTCAGTACATCGATACTACCGGGCGACACGCGCTTGATCTAAGTCAATTCGGCACGCGCGGCTTCGGTGTGATCCAGCAAGCTTCTCACGCGTCGATCCGGCACGGCGCCGAGGACGGCGGCGAGCTCGGCGCATTTCACCATCGTCACTACTGCGGCCGCCAGGACGCGATTGTAGAAAAGCTGAAAGAGTACTTACCCGCGGGCATGACCCCGGTTCTGATAGTCGACCCGATTCGGCCGACGCCGTAAAAGCTCCAACCCTTGGAGGATAGAAAATGAAAGCCCAGATATCGAGAGACAGTTTTCAGGAAGAAAAGACCTATTCCGGAGTATACCAGCAGCAAGGCCGCATGCTCACGGATGCGGACTGGAACGAGATGGTGCGGATTCTAAAGCACCGCATGGACAAAACAGTGGGTGCTTCTATCGATAGCGGCTCGCCTCGGGATGGGGGGATTTTGTACGAAGAACCGTTGGCCGATACAAAGTCAAAAGTGTCTTCATTAAACGTCGCCGCAAATATCCCGCTTGCTAACGCTTTGGGTGAATTAGCGGGCCGTCCCGATAAAGACACGAATTCGGACCAGAATCCCTTGCCGATCCAGCCGATCGATCAACTCCCCGAAGACCCCTATGAACGATTCAACGCCGAGCCGAGATTCAAATGGGGGCGCGTTTACGCGGATGGATTGTACGGTGAAATCGCACCCAAAAAAGGAGCTCCTTTTGCGAAAAATGATCCGTTAAACATCGCAGATTTAATCGTGTTTCAGAGAGACTTTCCCGACTTTCCAATCAACAAAATCAGCGAAGGCATCGTATACGCGGTTTACGTTGATCTTTGGGAAAGACTGGTGATTGCCCAGGAAGATGCTCGCCTTTTGGACGCCGCCCTTCACGGCGCGGACACCTGCGTACGCACGCAGACCATGGCGCAGGTAAAGCTTTGTCTAAAAAATGAACTAGCTAAAACGCTCACATACACTTGCGGCGATGCATCGTTATACACTAACAAGATCGCATCGGGCGTTTCTGACGGAAACTTCACGGAAGTGGCTCCAATTCTTTCGGCGAGCGGCGGGAATGCTCTTTTTCGCCTAGAGGTTCATGACGTTCAAAAGCAAAAGAACGGTTCATTACAAGTAACCCTAAAATGGTCTTTCGAAAACGGCGCGGTTATTCTAGATAAATATTTTAAGAGCGATCCACATTTCGACACTGATCACAAGTACGAGATTGTAACGCTTACCAGCGAAAAGCACCTGGGATACCACAATCTTGACGGAAGGCTGATTATAGACAACGTAACCGGTGAGTTATGGAGCAAAAAAACCGGTGAATTAAAGAGCCACCAGGATTTAATAAACGCAAACATTTCCCTTGACGACGATACCTTCATCCGCCGTTGGGACGAATATTTTGTTATCGAATTGGATACGGCAAAGCGGTGGAAAGCGAAAACAAAAGAAGGATCCGTGGGTATCCGAGACAATAAATTTATTATCAGACTTCAAGCCGGTTCATCGCAATTCGAGGTGACGTTGGATCTCAAGCAAACGACTGTATTTATTCCTGGAGATTATTGGCTGGTTTTGCTTCGCAATAGCGGATCAGGTTTGGTAGTTGAATCGCTATCGGAAAAACCGGTGGGTATTCATCACCACTATCTCGTGCTGGGCAAGCTGACGAAGGAAACGGTAGTATTCCCGAAAGGTTCTACAACGAGTCTCTCGACCATAAAATTCGAGCTAGAAGATAATGCCCAATGGCGCCAACTGACCTTTCCGAGCCTGACGAGGCTAACGCTCGATAGGGTGCTTATCGACGATAACAACGGAAACGAAATATCCATCGTAGATAAATTCGTCGATGTCGAAGGCGACACGATGACTGGCGACCTTAATATTCGTGAATCGCTATTTGTCGATAAAAGAGTTGGTGTTGGATTTGATCGGCCTAATGCACAAGTCGCTATTGCCGGTGGTGTTCATATCGGTGGAGAATCGGATCCTGGCGCAAAGAACCTTCAGGTTGATGGTAAGATAATTGCAGGCTCGCTTACTGTTACGGGAGATGTCTCAGGTCCGTTCGATCGCACTAGTACTGGTGTTGTCAATTTTCTTGCAGTTCGGACCACAACTGCACTAAATTCGGGGTGGATCAACACGGGGCGTTTGGCATCAGGGCTCTGTATTCTTTTGGGTGAGGAGAGTAATAACTCCATTAAGATAGTTGATTATAATTGGTTTCCTACTATCAACGACGGCTTAGAATCGCCGAAACGAGAAGTGCGGTACCGAGCGCTCTTGCGCGAAGGCGCAAACGAGAAAGGAGAGATCCAAATATGGATTCAGCGACTACAGGTAGGCGATGCTCGCGACTTCAGAATTAGATGGTGGGCAGTTGAACCAAGTGAATCTCTTCCAGACGAGGCGGTAAATATCCCTGAAGAAGACTTTATTATAGATATTTGTCCGAAAATCGTGCTGTTAGGTACCTATATGTATAGTGATAACTCATCCGATCCAGAGAGACAAACTTGGACACGGCAATTTACCGGACTTAATGAACAGCAATTTATCGCAACGGTCGATAATTCTCCAGATACGGGGGTGACGTGGGATAACAGTGACTGTCGATTTGGAACGATAAGTAAAAGTGGATTGTTTAAGGTCACTCATTTTGTGGAGATTAGTTATATGGAAACTATAATTACCGTAACAAAAAGCGTCGCAAATACGAGCAAGTCGGCGTCTGCAACCGTTGTGTTGTTTCCTGAAATCAATCTTAGTATGGCGAATAAGGAGTTAGTTGTCACTTATATAGCGCCCACTGGTAATTTTGCGATTATAACGGAGGAGATTAAAATATTAAAGTTCGATGCTCCCGAAACAGTCATAAATCATGGCGTCCGTTGGAAACTCGAAAGCAATAGCGGTTTGGTAGATAGCGGATCTTTGGAGGAGAATGGTGATTCGGTTATCTATAAAACACCTTCCTCATGGCCCGATAATTGTCTAGATGAAACTTATAAATTTACGGTTACGGCGACTAGTAAATACGACGATAACTTATGGTCGTCCGTTATATTCACAGTGTCATTTCAAATGCCGGTTTAGCGATGACCGAAAATGGTTCGACGTACTATACTACAAACAACGATCTGCCCGATTGTGGTCTTATGATTAAGGTCAAGGCGACTAGCGAACGCGATGATAAGCTGAAGCCATCCTTTGTATTCAGAGTAGAATCCTCTTATATTGTCGGATAAATGAGAATACAAGCTGTGTAGTATAAAAGAAGAACCGTGCATACCCGTATCCTCGATAAGAACCGATTGAATCCGGGCCATTTTCGGTACCGTCCGTATACCGTCCGTAAACTGAACCCCATTGCTCAAACAGCGCAGTCAACTGCCGTCACTATTCAGGCCAAGGCAGCGGTACCGGTGACTGGTGATCGTTTCGAAGAAGAGGCCGATACTGTAGCTGACCGAGTGGTCCAGTCAGTCGAGCTGGAACAGGAGGTGACAACAAAGGATGGGGAAGAAACCCCGCGCAGCGATACGAGTTCGGTTGCTACTCAGGTTCAGACCAAAAATGAGGAAGGTGTTGCCAAACCTACTGTAGCGTTTCCTAGCTTGGATATCGACGGACTTAAAAGTGGCGGGTTTAGATTATCCGGATGGGTACGGAACATCGCGGAACCGGTGATCGGACATGATCTGAGTACCGTATGGATTCATACTGACCTTATAGCAGGCCTGTTGGCCGAGCAGCTCGGCGCTCGTGCCTTTACCGCGGGCTCCCACATCGCCTTTGCCGCGGGTGAGTTCAGCGTGGCGACAAAAGAGGGCTTACGACTATTGGCTCACGAACTCACCCACGTGGTGCAGCAGGGGGCGGCCGGGCCGCGTTTGGCCCATGTTAATGGCCGGTCGATAAGCTCTGTCAGCACGGGAGGTGAAAGGGTTTACCAAAGAGCGGAAGCAAAAGATGCGGAAGATTCGGGCGGGTTTATCGATTGGATTATATCTAAGATAGGTAGCGCTTTAGAGGCTGTTCCCGGCTGGAACATGTCTACCTGGCTTCTAGGTTACAATCCTTTAACCAGAAAGCCAATTGCGCAAGACGCCGATACCCTTGTCAAAGGTTTTATTGGGCTCGCCCCGGGCGGGTCAAAGCTATACGACAAGCTCGTCGAGAGTGGCTTGGCGGCAAAGGCGCTATCTTGGCTCGAGGAAAACCTCAACAAGCACGGGCTTACGTCAAAACGGGTTATCGAGGCATTCGCCTCGGCCAAAGAGGAAATAGGACTATTTGATATCGGCAACGCGGACGAGGTATTTAAAAAGCATATCGCGCCCCTTCTCGACGACGCCGTGGCCTTTGCTTCGGACCTCGTGCGAGCAGTCATCAGCTTTATCAAAGAGACACTCTATCTACCGCTTATTGATCTGATAAAAGAACGAACTCGGGCCTATCCTCTGCTCACTCTTATTCTCGGCAAAGACCCGGTAACCGGAGAAAAGGTTAAACGCACCACCCTTGCGGTACTTGAGGGATTGTTCAAGCTCACCGAATCGGGCGAGGCTTATCTCGCCAAGCTCAAGGAGTCCGGCGAGCTCGATCAAATGCTCAAGTGGCTAGACGAGCGCGTGGCCGAGCTCGATCTCGACCCGGATGCCATCCGATCGCTTATCGCCGAGGTTTGGAACACGCTGAACGCCGAGTCGGTTCTCCACCCGCTCGATACCCTTGAAAGAGTCTGGAAGATAGTTTCAGAGCCCGTGGGCAGAATCGCGCGTTTCGCGGTCGCCGTGGGTGAAAAGGCGTTCTCGTTGATCAAGCGCTGGGCTATCAGCGCGCTCAAGACCATGGCCCAAGAATTTTCCGGTTATCCGCTGTTAACGGTTGTCCTGGGGAAGGACCCGATCACCCAAGAGGCGGTGCCGCGAACCGCGGATAACTTCATCAAAGGCTTTATGGCGCTCGTGCCGGGTGGCGTGGACAAGTACGAGGATCTCAAAAAAGCCGGAACCGTCGACAAGACCCTCGAGTGGTTAAACGGTGCCGTGGCCAGGCTCGGTTTGAGCTGGAAGGATATCGTCGAGCTGTTCCGCCAAGCCTGGAGCTCGCTTACCATCGATGATCTCATCAAGCCGGAGGCCGCGCTCAAGCGTATCATCGATCTATTCGCGGCGCCTGTGTCGCGCATCATCGATTTCGCGGCCGAGGTGGGGCTCAAGGTCGTCGAGTTTATCTTTGCCGGTGTGATGGGCACGGCCGGCGAGCGTGTACTTTCCATTATCAATCGTTCCAAGGAGACCTTCCAAACCATTCTGAACGACCCCATCGCCTTTGCCCGAAACCTGATGACGGCCTTGGGCTCGGGTTTTGAAAAGTTCTCGACAAATATCCTCACCCACCTTAAAGCCGGGATTTTCGGCTGGCTATTTTCGGCCCTGGAAGGCGCGGGGATCGAGCTTCCGGAGCAATGGGATGCAAAGGGTATTATCTCCGTGGTCCTCCAGGTACTGGGCATCAGTTATGCGAAAATCCGCGCCAAGCTCGTGACCCACCTGGGCGAGCCGCTGGTATCAAAGCTCGAGGCCACCTTCGAGTTTCTCAGGCGACTCGTCACCGAAGGCCCGGGTTTCCTCTGGGAAAAAATCCAGGAATCGATCAGCAATCTACCCGACATGATAATCGAAGGCATCAAAGGCTGGGTTGTGACCAGGATCGTCACCGCGGCCATCACCAAGATCGCGAGCATGCTCAACCCGGTCGGCGCCATTATTCAAGCCGTGCTCGGCATCTACAACACCATCATGTTCTTCGTCGAGCGCATCCAGCAGATATTGGATCTCGTGGAAGCCGTCGTGAATTCCATCGCCAACATCGCCCAGGGCAAGCTGCAAGACGCCGCCAACTACGTGGAAGCCACCATGGCCAAAACCATCCCGGTCATTATCAGCTTCCTCGCCCGCCTCATCGGTCTAGGCAACATAAGCGAGGCGATAAAGAACGTCATCGAGAAACTGCAAGCGAAAGTCGACATCGTAATCGACAAGGTTATCGGGTTTATCGTGGAGAAGGGGCGACAACTATTAGGAAAAGTAGGTAAACCCGACAAACCGGCAACGAAACAGACATCTGAAGAAAAGAGAGCTTCTGCGAAACAAGCTATGGAAGATTATATCCAGAGCGGTATTCATACGGGCAAAGAAATTCGAGAACAACTACAACGGGTAAAAGAGACTCATGGGCTCGTCGACGCTCAAGTCGAATCTACCAACGAAGGAATACGCTTAGCTTATTACGCTTCAAGTCCCGTGTTTACGTATTTATTGGGTGGCGAGGAAAAAACGTTCAAGGAAAAAAAGGTCGCCGCGAGTAAGACACCCGGATTTTCGTCGGTCTCCGCGACCGAAAGCCTGCCTACTCCGTACGGGATTATCAAATCTGTATATGGCGATGAACAAGTCGACAAAGAAAGTTTTGGCTGCAAGAAAGAAACCGTGGACAGGCCCAAGTCCGTTACGGCTATTCTAGCCGGTCCTTCGCCGACCACGGATAGACGATCTGACGAAGTACATGCCGAAGTCGGCAAGCTTGGACACGACGAAGAAAAGATTTTAACAGGAGAAAATAACGTAACGTACCGAGGGGGCCATTTGATCGGGTACGCAATGCTCGGAGAAAATAGTAATAAAAGCTTTAATTTGGCGCCGCAGACCGAAGGGCTCAACAGTCCGGCGTACTACCAAGTCTTCGAAAAACCTGCCGCGAAGAGCGAGGGGGAAAGAGAAATAAAGGTAGCTTTAAAGTACAAAAGCGAATCCTATGAAGTAAGCCAGGAAAACTTGAAAAAGCACAAGTTCCTTACTTCTATCGACATGAGCAAAAAAGCGTCGATTCGAATCGCTCGCAGAATACCTCGAATATGGGAAGCGGTTGTTCGCACACTAGACGGATCTTTCTTGTACGAGTCCTCGGTCGCAAAAACGAGCACACTGGCGAAAGAAAGGAGGGTAACTTCGAAATCTGACGATTTTAATACAATGAAAGTTGGCGGAAAGAGCAAAGGAAAGAAAGACAAATGGAACGTGTTCAAGTTGCTCATCGTAAAGGGAGGAACGGTAAAGGACGACGGCAAGATCGAAGTCGGCGGAAAGAAATCGTTAGCCATTAAAGCAGAACAGCGCGATTTTTAGATTTGCGGATAGCGAGTATATAATGCTTGATTGCTTAGACGACTTTCCTCGGAGTCAAAGATGATAGCGGTTGACGGTATGATTGACTATTACATCCCATTGACCGAATTATTCTATCTCGCAGCGCCCTCACATCAATTCGCGTTTATCTGCGGAGGCTAGCGACGTGTTGTACGTAATATATATCTTATACAGCCATTTGGGAGGTCACGAAAAACATGGAGAAGCGCAATCTCAAGGACCAAGGTTTTTCTAATGGTGTTGGGGCAGAGCCGTATTCAACCGAACCGGCGCGGCCGTCGCTGTCCGAGGCAGAAGCAGCGAAGCTTTTTCGCGAAGACCGTACAGAGTCCCATGTTAGCGACGCTCTAAAACACGCCGCCATACTTGCGAGATCCAGGCCTATTAGAGCTTCTCACGTATTATCCGCGGTAGCTTCAAGCGGGGCGAGAACCGGAGCTTTTGAAAGCTTCGCTAAAATCGTGCCGTTAAAACCGCTGACTATTACCAAAAAAGAAGATTTGACGTTCCCCGCTTGGGAAGAACTGAGCGAAGGGCTCCGACGGCAATTTACTTGGGCAATATCTCCAAAGCCCGGCGATACGACAACGACAACGATATGGGGTCGGGACCTGATCACGGCGGCATTACTTTGCAGCGACGCTGAAGTCGCTCCCGTGCTGGCGCAAGCGAAACGTTACGTCGATGATGTCCGGGACCTCTGGTACTTGTTCGTTACAAAGGATTCCTCGCACCGCTCCGCCGACGAATGGAATGCGTGGTGGAAGGCGGCGAACGTCTCCTTACCTGTTTTTCAGCACCCGGGATACATCACCGAAACGGACGAGGGTACAGATCACCTCGATGTCAAAAAGGAAGCGCAGGCTTTCGCGCGTTTAATTCTCGACCCGAATGTCAAAGCCCCGCTCTCCATAGGGCTCCTCGGCGATTGGGGATCGGGAAAGTCATTCTTCATGGGCCAGATCAAGCGGCAGATCGATAAGATTTGCCGTAACGAGCTCCAAATCCCGAAATTCTACAAAAAGATCGTTCCGATCGAATTTAATGCCTGGCATGCGTCCGACACGAACCTCTGGGCGAGTTTGGTCACACATATCTTCGACGAAATTTGGAAAAACGTCTCGCTCGAGGACGAAGAACCTTCAGAGGAGGCAAGGCAACTTTTAGACGAAGAGATCGATAAGGCTGAAGGTGCCGTACATTGGGCGGAAACGCGGGTCGATTTTGAACGTAAGGCTTTGACCAAAGCTGAAAAGGATCTTACGGAACAACGCGAAAAGCTCGCATGGAGTAAATACGTATCACGTTTCACTCGTGCCGGGATCGAAAGCGTCGCCAAGGCGGCCGGATGGCGTCGGCCGCTCGAGACTATCAACGACGTTGAGGAAGCCGCCCAATCGCTGGCTGACTCAAGCAGTAGACTGCGTCTGGCGGTCGTATCTTTACTAGAGAGACCGCTACGTCACATAACCGTTCCAATGGTTATTATCGTTTTATTGGTTGGTACGGGTTGGATTTGCATCGACTATTTCGACGTATTACTTAAATCAAAAGAACTATCGAAGTGGGTGGTCGCTTTTGTGGGTGCGATAGGAACCCTTGTCGGTCCAATTACTACAGCGAGCAGCAAGGTTCGTCGACTGGCTGAAAAGTTTGAGAGAATCCGAAAAGAGTACGACGAATGTTTGAAGGAGAAAACCGCAACGGACCCGGAAGAGGCAGAAAGGCTTACGAAAGCTCGGGGGGAGCTAGCAAACGCCGAGTCAAATGTACGCGCCGCAAAGACGCGGCTCGAATCGCTGCTTAATACCCGGGCCGCGCTAGATCCTCGTAACCGTTTGGCGATATTCTTAAGGGAACAGATACAATCAACGCAATACCGTTCTCAGCAAGGGGTCATTTCCTTGGTTCGCAAGGATTTTGAAAAGCTTTCGAAGTTTATGAGTGAACTACGAAAAAGCACTTTGATCGATAAGTCAGATGCAGAAAAATCCGATAGCGCGGAGCCTCCGAACGTCGTTGATGCCAAACAAGTTCTGCGGAAGGCTCCGTCCGCCGAGGGATCAAATTTGCGGCAAACCGATAACATCTGGCAAGGAATTGTTTTCAAGGTTCGAAAGGCCTTAAAGGCTCTTTATTATAATATGAAAAGGCTACAAGAAGCCGACTCGCGCGAGAGGTCCGATACGGAGAAAACCACGAGTGAAAAACCGCGGGAGTTATCCGAGGGCACACGAGATCATCAAAAATCCTCTTTAACTGAAAAGAATAACACTGACAAACCCGCCAAGATTCAGGCCATCGATCGCATCGTACTTTATGTAGACGACCTCGACCGCTGTCGACCGGATCACGTGGTCCATATGCTCGAGGCGGTTCATTTGCTCCTCTCGCTTGACCTATTTATCGTGGTAGTAGCGGTGGACTCGAGGTGGCTGACGCGCGCACTTGAAGTCTACTATAAAGATCTCTTAGGGGGAGTCGACGGGCGTGAGAACGACGGATTGCGCGCATCTACGGCTCAGAACTACCTGGAGAAGATATTCCAAATAACGTACGCTCTCGCTCCTATGAAACGCGAGAACTATCGGGGGTACGTAGCGTTTCTAGCAGGTGAGGGAGATAAGACCGCACCGAAAGACGGCGATACGTTTGGCTCTCTCCCTGAAAAGGCGGACGCTCCGAGTCAGGATGAGGGTACGGTATCCCAAAATAATGACTCGAGAACTCAAGTGGCCCAACTTCCTCCCTCAGGCCCTGTGCATATTGAACGGTTTGAGCAGGATCTCATTTGTCAGTACATGCCTCTTTTACCGACGCCCCGCATCGCTAAGCGACTCACAAATGTATATCGCTTAATCAAAGCGAGCAAGAACGTCGTGGAATTAGAAAAATTCAAGAAGGATGAGCGCGCCAGTTCTTGCCTTTTGATGCTGGCTATTCTCTTCGGCCGCCCGGCAATTGCCACAGGGCTACTAAAGGCGCTATATGAAGAAAGTCCTCCTTTTAACCAACCAGGGGAAAAGTTTGTCGACGCGCTTCGAAGGCGACAGCCTCGCGAGATCGGATCCCGCTATAGGGAGGAGTGGATAAAGCTAGCGTCGATACTCAAAGATCTTGGAGTTACCCTTACGGTCGAACAATGCGCGAGGGAGCCGTTGGAGGTTGCGCGCTACTCACTGGTTTCCGGGCACGAATGGCATACGTGGAAAAGGACACCTAACCTAAACGTTATAAAAGGAACTTATACCGTCGAGGCACCGCAAAGGTAAGAAGGGAAAAAGACAACGGCAAGATCAAAGTCAGCGCCGAGAAGACGCGTGTCATGAAGGCAGAATAGCGCGATTTTTGGACCGTTCGGCGCGATGCGAGAAAGCGAGATTCGATTCTGCTCTTTCATCCCTGCTTGTCGCCTCGCAATACGCCTGCATCGATCCCGTGTTTCTTCATAAGTCGACTAAAGCTTCGCCGGTCTTTGCCTGCAGCCTTTGCGGCATGGGAGATGTTGCCCCCGGTTTTGCATAGCGTACGCAAAATATACTTTTTCTCGAAATCCGAAGTCATCCAAGCCTTGGCCTTAGAAAGAGGAGCATCCATAGGATGGGAAATTTTACCGTTACCTTGCGTGCTAAGATGACCGATGGTTCCCGAAATCGGTAAGTTGACCGTAGGGCCGCACGACAAGAGAAAAGCCGAGTGAATAAAGTTTCTAAGTTCTCGGATATTTCCCGGCCAATCGTAGGAATCAATAAAATCGCAAACTTCTACGTGTAGCGGGCGAAGCGAGCGATTATAGTACCCAGCGCACTCCTTGAGGAAGTGCTCGGCTAACAAACGCCTATCATCTCCCCGTTCTCGCAACGGCGGAAGCGTCAGACAAACCACTGCTAGTCGGTAGAGCAAATCAAACCGGAAACGACCCGCCTCGGCCGCCAGCCGCAGGTCTGAATTGGCCGCAGAAACAAGACGCGCGTTCACCTGTTTCAACCGCGTCTGACCCACCGGCCGAAACGAAAAGTCCTCTAGAAAACGGAGCAGTACAACCTGCCCCTTGGGAGTCAATGCCTCTATTTCGTCTAAAAAGAGCGTTCCGCCGTCCGCCTCGGCGATAAGGCCGACGCGCGAATGTTTCGCGTCGGTAAACGCACCCTCGATGTGCCCAAAGAGTTCGCTTTCGAGCAAATTGTCGGGAATTGCTCCGCAGTTAATCGGAATAAACGGTCTTTCGCGTCTTTTACTTGAATAGTGAATAGCCCTCGCCGCAAGCTCCTTACCGGTTCCGGTTTCTCCGCAGACCAACACCGGTGCATCGGTATCGGCCACTTTATCTATAATTTCAAGGACACCCGAAAACGCCGGCGAGCTTCCGAGTAACTTGAGTCGAATGAAATCCTTTACGAAAGACGAATCGCTAAGAGACTCTTTTTTCAGCGAACTAGCCACGTTGGTGAGCTTTCTAACAGCCACACTACGACGACGTTGTTGGAGCTACAGTTACGGGGTCCCTATTCCCTTCTTATTCCCCATTTTGTTTATATCTTTTTATGCCAAGTTCTTTTAACACTCTATTTCGGAACAAACGGCCGAAGACAAAGCGGGACATGTTTATATCACCCGTCAAGGGTCGCGGTGAATACTTCATCTAATAAGTAAGGCAACGAACTTGCCGACCTAATCCCACTCAAAATCTTGAGAGTTCGAACGGGCCTACGTTGAATTTTATAGAAACGTCGCGAACAAAGAGTGTGAGTATAATAGAAATGTAACCAGTTGGGTACAATATCTTTTTATAGAAATTGCGATGAATACGCGACAGTTGACATCATTTTCAATCGTCCGAGCGTTTGTCTCGATCCTTGCGGGTTCCGTCAAAATATTAGATAGAAATCATTGAGGACCACACTGAGAAGTTGCACAACCGTGAGCGAACGTTATTTACGTTTGCCCAGATCGCGCGCCGAGAATTTGCCTTCAATCCCAATATAGGCCTCACCCGAATCCTAGCCCGACCGCTTAACAACCCCAAACCTGTGAACTTAAGATCAGTATTGAGTAAACTTAAGAAGCCGAGACCCAAGGCCGCTCTCTGGGTCTCAGAGCGGGATTTCGAGCGTAGGGCAGCCAATCCGGTGCTCTGAGCAAGAAGAATCAGAGACCCCGAAACCACCCAGAAACACCCGTAACCCCTCAAAAACAAACGCTAAAATTGCAGAAGCCCCGCCGTTCTATCAGGCAAGGCTTTGAGTTAACCAACGAGTTGTTTCCCCCTCATGCGGCTCCCCATTCGCGACCGATAGGCGAAGTTCTTGGGAGAGTTTTTCAGAGATGTTCAAATCGATCTTAAGAGGAAAGTGTTGAGATTTCGATGGGTTATGCCCGCTCTCCTGAAAACGACCACGTATATGGGGTCCATCGGTCGCCAGACGAACTCGGCCCCAGAAGTTCGAATCAGTCCTTTTCGTTCAATTCGATTATTGCGATTATTTCGATTGAGTGCATACTTATGAATAGGAGAAACGTATGCGCAATACCGCCCATAACACGACTCTATCCGAAAGCTCTAAGCAGGCAAAAACCGCCTTGAAGACGTTAACCGAAAAGTCGCGTAGAAAAATACGCAAATCGGGTTTCCGTATTACGTCGGATACTGAAGACGCCGGTGAGGCCGTTACCATACCACCCGCGGCAAGCGATCTTTTACTTGAGATTCTAGAGCAAATGGCGAAGGGAGTCGATGTTACGGTCGTTCCCGTTGAAACCGAATTGACGACTCAAATGGCAGCGAACTTATTAAATGTATCGCGTCCTTATCTTATCAAGCTACTTGATTCGGGACAAATCCCTTTTAGGCGAGTCGGCGCGCATAGGAGAGTCAAGGTTCAGGACTTGCTCGAATACAAGCAACGCGATGAAGCGCGCAGCAAGGTAGCTCTCGAAGCGCTGGCCTCCGAGGCCCAGAAGTACGGACTTGGTTATTAGGGATCTTTTTGAATGCCATCAATCGCTTTGTACGATGCGTGCGTACTGTACCCGGCACCTGTTCGCGATCTGTTACTGAGAATAGCGCTAACAGGACTTGTCCAAGCGAAATGGACCGACCGGATATTAGACGAATGCTTTGAAGCAATCCTGAGGAATCGGCCGGATCTCAGTCGCGAGAAGTTAGCTCGAACCCGCCAAGCGATGAACGTGGCAATAGCCGATAGTCTCGTTACGGATTACGCCGAATTGATAGGCGGACTCAATTTGCCGGATCCGGGAGACAATCACGTGCTCGCCGCTGCTATTAAAGCGGAAGCCCAGGTAATCGTTACAGCGAACACAAAGCACTTCCCCGAACAGGAACTCGCTAAGCATAACATAAAGGCCGCGCATCCCGACGATTTCGTTTACGAATTATTAGATATTGCACCTGATAAGATTAGTAACGTCGTTGTTGAACAGACTGCAGTATTAAAGAATCCACCCTACACAGAGAAGCAGTTACTCGATAGGCTTTACGAACTGGGTTTGAAAAAATCCGTGCATAGATTACGAACAATACTTGGTATCGAGTAAACGATCATTTTGTATAACGTATCGAACCTCTAGATATGAAAAACCTTCACCTTCAATTCGTTCTTGCCTTCTTCGCCGGTTGGGTGAACCGTAGTCAACAGGCGTTGATCGACTATCTGCAAACGGAAAACGAGATCTATCGCGAAAAGCTCGGAGGCAAACGGATTCGGTTTACCGATGACCAGCGCCGTCGACTTGCGGTGAAAGCGAAGGCTCTTGGACGTAAAGCGCTATCGAAAATGGACTGTATCGTAACCCCAGACACGTTGTTTCGGTGGTATCAAAAACTGATAGCCGAAAAGTACGATGGTAGTCGAAATAGAGGACCCGGACATTCGCGGTCGAATGAGGATATCGCGGCGCTAATCATTCAAATGGCGAAAGAAAATCCAACGTGGGGTTATACGCGTATAGTCGGCGCACTAAAGAATCTGGGGATTACGATCAGTAGAACAACCGTGAAAAATATTCTGAACGAACATGGCATAGAACCCGCTCCCAAAAGAGGCAAGGGAATGTCGTGGGCAACGTTTATCAAGGTGCATTTTGGAGAAATCGTCGCTACAGATTTCTTTACGGTAGAAATTCTTAGGCCGTTTGGGCTTGTTCGCTATTACGTCTTATTCGTTATAGACATCGAAACTCGTCGCGTTCATATCGCGGGAATCGCTCACCAAGTGTATGACGAATGGATGCAGCAAGTTGCTCGAAACCTCACCGATGTCTTCGACGGTTTCTTACTCGGAAAACGATATCTCATTCATGATCGCGATCCGTTATTTACCGACGCTTTCCGGAGAATATTGGACGATTTTGGTGTAGAACCGTTGCGATTACCCGCTCGGTCGCCCAATTTAAATTCATATGCCGAAAGATTTGTACTTTCTATTCGATCGGAGTGTCTGAACAAGATCATCCTGTTTAGCGAATCGCAGCTTCGTAGAGTCGTCACATCGTATGTGGAGCATTATCATCTCGAACGGCCACATCAAGGATTAGACAACGAGCTAATAGAGAAGGGCGACGCAATTGCTAATCCGAATGGCGCGATCAAAAGAAAAGAGCGCGTCGGCGGCCTGCTGAACTATTATTACCGGGAGGCTGCGTAACCGTATTATCATTCCGATTCGTCAGCCGGACGATTTCGGAAAGATGTTCCGAACTTCTCGAAAAAAGCGGTACGGTTTTACACTTTTCGATTTTGATCGCTCGCGTATTGCGAAATCGACGACTCGTTCTTCGTCCTAACCGATCTATACCTCAGATTTCGATCCAATATCGGTTCCCTTTTGACGTGTTTTCCTCTAAAAAGACTGACGTTTTCGTTCGGCTTAATAAGTGTACAGGACGCCATGCCGGCTTTTGCCGGCGCTTTCGGGTGGCGCTTTACTATTTTACTCTTTTTACTCGGCAATAGAAGAGCTACAAAAAGTAAAAAAGAAAAGCTCCACCCCGCTGTCCGCTGTCCCACCGCTGTCTTGAAAAGGTTCCGCCGTTTTTGCGGCGATATATAAAGTAACCGCGCGTACGCAGGAAAATGCCTGCATCGGATTAGCGCGCCGAAAAGGCCGACAAAGAAACCATTCGACATTTTACCCGTTTTTCGATAGGTATTGGAAAGGGCAAAAGATGGAAGCTGCGCTCAAGAAAACTACGGTCGAATGGCTTCGGGATAAGGTCGATGCGGTGGGTTTTGCGCCGGTAGACAGGTTCGAAAACGCTCCGGAAAAACACCATCCTTCGCGCATTTGTAAAGACGCCCGCACGGTGATCGTGTTCGGATGTACGGTTCCGGAGGGGATGTTGCGTTCGCCCGACTATAGCCTCTACCTGTTACACCGTTCCTATCACTCGGTTTATCAATACCTCGACGGCGTGGGGTTGGCACTTTCCACGCGGATAGAGTCCGAGGGTAATTACCTCGCGGTTCCGGTTCCAAGTTTCGCGCCGCTCGTGTACCATGGCCGGGAACCGTGGGGGATGCTCTCTCTCAAGCATGCGGCGGTTCTCGCCGGTCTCGGGGCGTTCGGCCGAAGCGGATTTGTGTTTCACCCCCGCTATGGCGGGCTTTTACGGCTCGGCGCGGTGGTAACCAGCGCCCCACTACCCGGAGATTCACTGGACGATATCGACCGAGACCCATGTCCGCCCAAGTGTCACGCATGTCGGGACGCTTGCCCGAGTCACGCTTTTGATCAAAACGGTAAATTCAACAAATTGGTCTGCTTGGCCCACACCATCAAGCATGCGATCTATCCGCTCGCGCTCAAATCCGAGGATGCGATCAAGCACTTGGAGCGGGTAACGAATACGGCGGGTTACAACTATTGGATCGACTGCCATACATGCCTGAGCGTCTGTCCGATAAATCGCCTTTCGTCCCGTCGTCTCCCATCCGCGAGAGAGGGATGAAAAGATAAACCGCATGCGAAGGTCGTCGTCGCGAACCTAAAAAGGTGACGGCCCGAAGCACCTAAAGAGATACGCCGTGACAGATTATACAATACGAAACGCATCTGACGACGATATCCCCTTACTGGCAACGCTTATCCGCACGTCTTTTCGCGATGTCGCCGAGCGGTTCGGGTTAACGGCAGAAAACTGCCCGAAACACCCTTCGAATTGTACGGTCGATTGGATCGGTCACGATCTCGCCCGCGGTAGACGCTATTTTGTACTCGAGGAGACCGACGGCATCTGTGGGTGCGCGGCGTTGGAAAAAGCCGGGGCCGAGGATTGCTATCTCGAGCGCCTTGCGGTGCTTCCCGAGAAACGGCGTCGCGGTTTGGGACAGGCGTTAGTCGAGAAAGTAATCGCCGAGGCCCGCGGGCTCGGCGCCGCGCGCGTCGGCATCGGAATCATCGCGCACCAGAACGAGCTCAAACGCTGGTATGAGAAGCTCGGCTTTATCGAAGGCGACACCAGGACGTTTGCCCACCTTCCGTTCGAGGTCATGTTTATGTCCCGCGCGCTGATATAAACGCGTTTTCCCGTTATTGAAAGATATGCCGCCTCAACGACTGAGGGCGATCCAAAAAGCCCTGATGACGTGGTACCGAATCCATCAGCGAGACCTGCCCTGGCGGCGCACGCGAAGCGCCTATCGCATTTGGGTCTCCGAGGTTATGTTACAACAAACCCAAGTTGAAACCGTTATTCCCTATTATCGTCGCTTTATACGCCGATTTCCTAGCCTTAGCGCGCTCGCCTCGTCTGATCTCGAGGCGGTTCTTAAGGTATGGGAGGGTCTCGGGTATTATAGCCGGGCCAGACATTTACTCGAAGCATCGCAGATTATTGCCCGCGACTATCGCGGGCGTATTCCCCGAGACCTTCAGGTGTTTCTCCGCCTTCCCGGGGTGGGCGATTATATCGGCGCGGCCGTTCTCAGCATTGCATTCCAAAAGCCGTACGCGGCCGTTGACGGCAATGTCAAAAGGGTATTGTCGCGCTTGCAAGCGATCGACCTGCCGATGAACGCATCAGCGTCAAGCCGTGTTTTCAAGCACGCGGCGCAAGCGCTTCTCGATCGCGATGCGCCTGGCATCTCTAATCAAGCGTTCATGGAGTTCGGCGCGCTCCAATGTATACCGCGCAATCCCCTCTGTAATTGCTGTCCTCTTCGGCGACTTTGTAAAGCCTATCAATCCAATACGGTGAAACGCCTTCCCAATAGGGGTTCCCGTCGTACCGTGCCGACCCGCCACGTCGCCGTCGGCGTGGTCTATAATCGCGACCGCGTGCTAATTACCAGACGGGCACCCCGAGGACTTCTCGGAGGGCTGTGGGAGTTTCCCGGCGGGGCGATCGGTGCCGATGAAAGCGCGCGAGCGGCTTGTTTGAGAGAAATACGGGAGGAAACCGGTCTATCGGTTACCGTCGGCGATCACCTCGCGACGGTTAGGCACGCGTATACTCACTTTAAAGTAGTGATAGACGTTTTTAGATGCGCCTATCAAGGCGGCACGGTTCACCTCTCGGGACCGGTGGACTTCCGGTGGGTTTCCATCGCGGAACTCGACCAATTCGCGTTTCCTAGCGCAAACAAGAAGTTTATGCATCTGCTCATACGTCGTTAGTAACGAGCTGCGGTCGAAGCGGCTTCCAATACGCTATGGCGATTCGAAGGCCCCGACGTCCGGGGAGGCGGAACGCGGGAGGCGGGGCAGCGCTTAAGTTTTTAATTGTAAGTCGAACTACGCCTCCGCGAAAAATCGCCGATGTTCCTTGCTACGCGCCCATTATCCTCGGCCTCCTAAGCGAGCTTTGAGAATAGGTCTTGCAGAATTCGATAAGTAAGACCCCATACGATTCGACCTTGTACGTCGTAAGCCGGCATCTCATAGCAAACCCCATCCATCCAATACTCGATAGTCGTATCGCTCTCGCCCCTCGCCATCCGAGTTATCTCTCCCCATACTACCTCCTGGACCTCATGATTGAGCTGATAGTCGGGCTCTTGTCGAAGCACGAAAACGTAAGCAATGACCCCCATTCCCGTGGGCCTGCCGTGGGCGAAAACCTCTAATTCGTCGAGCGCCGCGACTAATTCCGCGTGGGTTTCGAGATCAACGCCAATCTCCTCTCGGGTTTCACGCAGTGCGGTCGCGTAAAGCGTCGCGTCGCTCGGATCGGCGCGCCCTCCGGGGAAAGCCATGTGGCCGGACCAGGGATCTCCCGACCTCTCGGCGCGCCGAATCAGTAGTATTTCAACCTCTTTTCCCTTAGGCCTCAGAATCGCCGCCACCGCGCTGCCGCAGTGCGATCCGGGCGCCGGGAAGTCAAGCGGCCGAAAGGGTAAAAGGCGGTTATAAATAAAATCGAAGTTCATTTTTTGAGACCTACCCGAGTCGTTTCGCCTCTGCTATGGTGACGCCCTTATCGAAAACCGCTAAAGAATCCGAATAGAGCCGTTGCGCGGTGTGTTTACACGCCGAGCGAACACTTTAGCACTGCGAGGACAGCCATGACCATAAGTACAGAGACGCTTCAATCCGGTCTTTCGCGCACCTTATTGAAAACCGAGTTCGAGGGACTCGGAAAGCGGTACGAGGGCAAGGTCCGCGACAATTACTCGACAACCGACGGCAGGCGCATCATCGTCACCACCGATCGCATCAGCGCTTTTGACCGCGTGTTGGGCACGTTGCCGTTTAAGGGGCAGGTATTGAACCAGGCCGCGTGCTGGTGGTTCGAGCAAACCCGATCCGTGGCGCCGAATCACCTGTTGGAGAACCCGGACCCTAACGTGATGGTGTGCGTCGATTGCGAGCCTTTGCCGGTCGAGGCGGTGGTCCGCGGGTATCTCACGGGCGTCTCCTCGACCTCGATTCTGACCGCGTACGAAAAAGGCGCGCGCGAGTTCTGTGGGCACACGCTTCCGGACGGTATGCGCCGCCATCAGAAATTGCCGAAAGCGATTCTCACGCCCAGCACCAAGGCGCAAAAAGGCGACCACGACCAAAGCGTGTCGCGCGAGCAAATCCTCGCGACGGGTCGATTGACGGCGGCCGAGTTCGACCAGGTGGCCGAGTACGCCATGGCGCTCTTCGCGCTGGGACAAAAGCTGTGCGCCGCGCGGGGGCTGATCCTGGTCGACACCAAATACGAGTTCGGCAAAACGCCCGACGGCCGCATCGTTTTGATCGACGAAATCCACACCCCGGACTCCTCTCGCTTCTGGTTTTCTAATACCTATGAAGAGCGTATGGCGGCGGGCAAAGACCCCGAATCATTCGATAAGGAATACCTGAGACGCTGGCTGGTCGAGCAAGGTTTTCGGGGCGACGGGCCGATTCCGCATATTCCCGATGAGATCCGCGTCGAGTCCGCGCGCCGTTATATCGAGGCCTGCGATACCATTCGCGGCGCCTCGTTCACGCCCAATCTCGAGCCTCCGCTGGAACGCATCAAAAAGAACCTCGGTCTAATTTAGCATCCATGAGCAACGTGAAGACCCTTCAGAGCAGATCGCGGAAAATCCCCTTGTCGGAAGCGCTGATCCTGCTCGCGTTTGTGATACTCGTGATAGCCGGAATCATCACGGTCGCCGTTCCCGAGCTAAAGCGAGAGCCCGAATCCGCGGCGAGCGGCCCGAAAGCGAGGACGAGCGATTTTCACGATCAAGCGAAAAAACCTTAAACCTCAACAGTCTTCAAAGCGGCGAGCCTTGATCGATTTTCGAAGCAATCCAATACGGCTTTGATCGATTTCCGGTTCGTAGTAGAGTCTCTGTATGCTCACTCGACTCTATATAGACAACTTCGCCTGTTTCGTTAATTTCGAGTTCCGCCCGGCTCGTACCAATTTATTGATCGGAGATAACGGAACCGGAAAAACGACGGTCCTCGAGGTATTAGGCCATATTATCGATTTGAATCGACTTGGAATAAGTGTGGAAACCTGCTTTCCTTTCTATAGACGAACCGCATGGGATAACCGAGACAAACAGACTTTTGAAATTGAGGTCGAGCATGAGAGCGAGTTATTTAAGTACATTCTCGAAATCGACCATGCGAAGGGTCCGTCAGAAACCCGTACGACGACGATAGCGAGAGAGGAAGTTACGCACGAAGGAAAACCGCTTTTTCGTTTCGCGCAAGGACGCGTAGAACTTTATAAGGATGACTACAGCCGCGGCCCGAGTTTTGAATTCTCAAATAAAAGGTCCTTCCTAGCCAATATTGAACAATCTAGTGAAAATAATAAACTGGTTTGGTTTTTAAGTTGGCTGGGGCGTATCTGGCGTTTTCATCTTGATCCCGCTAGTATTAAACGCGGCGGAGTTTCCCAGGGCGAAACCACGGGTATTTCCGTATTGGGAGACAATTTCTCATCGTTTTACCGCCATCTCATGCAGGATCAGCCGCAGGTCACGGAACGTATTAAAGAAGAGCTCGGGAGCGTTATCAGCGGCTTCGACCACATGCGTCTTCAACCCCTGGGGGATCGTAGCAAAGGTCTATTCGTCGAATTCTCCTCCGCTGAGAGAACGCCCGTGTACCCTCTTCCTTTCAGCTTTCTTTCGGACGGCCAGGTCGTATTAATCGTTCTTTACACTATTCTTCACGCTCTTGGCGAACGCTCTACTCTGCTTTGTATCGACGAGCCGGACAACTTCGTGGCTCTTCGAGAAATCCAGCCGTGGTTACAACGACTATCGGACCGTAGAGAGGCTCAGGCGATTATCATCTCGCACAATCCCGAGGTTATCGACTACCTTGCGGCCGACACGACTTTTTTATTCACCCGGCGCGGAAGCGGTCTTACCCGTCTTGAGGAAGTCAATTTTTCTTACGAGGGAGGCCTTAAGGCATCCGAGCAAATCGCGCGTGGTCTCATCGGAAGCAGAAATGCCGGATAGAGTGCGCGTCCTACTTTTATGCGAAGATCGCGATCAGGAAAATTTCTTTCGCCGAATTTGTCGACGGTTCGATAAGAGACCGAGGGTTAGAATCGCGCCGAGAGGAATCGGCTCCGCGGAGAGGTGGGTGCGTGAAAATTTCGCGGACGAGTTAAAAGCGCAGCGAAAGTATGCTCAAGAGCGAGTCGGCCTCGTGGTTGTCGTCGACGGCGATGTACAAGGCGTTGCCGCGCGAAAGAAACAACTGGACGATGCCGCGATAAATGCCGGGTTACAGAAGAGGAAAAAGAGCGAACGCGTTGCTATCTGCGTTCCAACTCGAAATATCGAAACCTGGGTGGTCGCGATTTGTCGCGATGGTGACTTTAACGAAACCGACGATTACAAACAGACCGTTACGCCCGAAGAATATAGAAAAGCACCTAGAATTTGGCTGGGAAACGAGAACGCCTGCCCGCTTCCGTCTTGCCTCGATGCGCGTCAAGAGTTCACGCGTCTTGACGGACAAAGGCCGTGAAGGTTTTTAATCGACCATCGAGAAAAGATTGGTTTTTTATAATCAGCTATTCCCGTCCTCCGTGTACAAAAAAAATCTCGCCGGTCGAACAAAGTCGCGACGCAAAAAATCGGGCTACTGGTAAGAACGGCGTATATGCGCTAAAGCAGGGTTTGGTAATTCCGGCGAGGTTGAAGACGACCACGTGGGTACGATGACTCTGTTCGACGAAATCCTGGCACAAGACGGACCGCTTTCGACGCTCAAGCGCGCGCTTCAGAGCCGGCGCGTGGCGCAGGCCTATCTGTTCGAAGGTCCGGGAGGCGTGGGAAAGAAGAAGACCGCGCTCGCCCTCGCGAGCACGATGCTCTGTATAGAGAACCAAACGGGATGCGGTCGGTGTAATAACTGCCGTCGCATCGCAAACCGCACCCACCCCGATGTACGGGTGTTCGAGCCGAGAAGCGAGGGCAATCGAAATATTCAGGTCGATTTCGTGCGCGACGAAATCCTGCCCTTCGCCAGGTTCGCTCCTTTTGAAGGCGCGTGCGCGTTTGTCATTTTTCCCCAGGCGGACGTGAGCTTTCCCGCGCAGCACGCGGAAGCGGCGAACGCGCTGCTAAAGACTTTGGAAGAACCGCGCGCGAACCTTCACTTCTTGCTTCTCGCGGAGCGTCCGGACCGATTGCTGGCCACTATCCGCTCGCGCTGCCAGAGGGTGCGCTTCGGCCGGCTTCCCGCAAAGGTCATCGACGCGATTCTCGCACGCGAGGCAGCGACCGACTCCGCTAGACAAGCGGCCAAGGCGCTCGCCTGCGGTCGCGCCGACCGGGCGCTTGAGCTCTCACAGGGAGAAAAGGCCGAAAAGCTGCTCGAACACTCGTTGCGCATCGACGCCACGGTTGACGCGGCTAAACCGGGCGAACTGATCGATCGAGCGGAAGAGCTCGCGCGCAGCGACGATCTCGTGTTGGTTTTAGAGACGCTCGCGCTTTTTTATCGAGACGTGGCCGCGGCGGCATTGGGGCTCTCGATAAAGGAGATATCGTTCGGGCACCTCTATGATCTGGCTAAAAAGCGAGCGCAACAACTCGGAGCGAGCTCGGCGGCAAGGCGCGTCGATCTCATCTATCGAACTTGCGAGAATATCGAACGCAACGCCAACAAAGAGCTCTGTCTCGACGCCCTGCTCTTCGACCTCGGGTCAGCCTCGTCGCTTGGCCGGGTGAGCGAGAGCCTGTAAGCTGAACAACCCCAAAAAGAGCGCTAACCAACTCAGGTCATATGAAACCCTTCTACGTCACAACGCCGATTTACTACGTCAATGATAAGCCGCACATCGGAACGGCATACTCGACCATCGCTGCGGATGTGATCGCCCGCTATCAGCGCCTGCGCGGCCGGCCGACCCGCTTTCTAACGGGCTTAGACGAGCACGGGCTGAAGCTCGAGCGTCGAGCGCGCGAAGACAACCTGGACCCGAAATCCTTCGTCGATCAAATGGCGCCGCCCTTTCGTGAAGCCTGGGCCGAGCTCAACTGTAGCTACGACGACTTTATCCGAACCACCGAGAGCAGGCATCAAGAGCAGGTGCAGAAGCTGTGGCAACGCGTGGCCGCCGCCGGCGACATCTATCTCGGCCACTACGAGGACTGGTATTGCGTTGGCTGCGAGGCTTTTTATACGGACAAGGAACTGTTGCCCGATAAGATCTGCCCGCAACACAAAAGGCCCGTGGAACGTATTCGCGAGGCGAGTTACTTTTTTCGGCTGAGTAAATATACCGATAAGCTTCTCGCTTTTTACCAAAGCCATCCGAACTTCGTCCGGCCCGAGGGGCGCTATAACGAGGTCAAAAGCTTTGTCAGCGAAGGATTGAGAGACCTCTCGATCTCGCGCACCTCTTTTCGCTGGGGCGTTCCGGTTCCCGACGATACGGAACACGTGATGTATGTCTGGTTCGACGCGCTGACGAATTACATCAGCGCGCTGGGCGGTCCCGGGGACGACGAACCGGCGGATCTCTATAAGGAGTATTGGCCTCAGAACGGCGAGGTCGTGCATATCGTCGGTAAAGATATCCTCCGCTTTCACGCGGTCTATTGGCCGGCTTTTTTGATGAGCGCGGGAATCGAGCCGCCGACACAGATTTGGGCGCACGGATGGCTCACGGTCAACGGCGAGAAGATGTCAAAAACCCTTGGCAATTTTCTCACTCCTCGCCCTTTGATCGACGCTTTCGGCGTCGACGTGTTGCGCTACTACCTGATGCGCGAGGTCGCGTTCGGCCAGGACGGCGACTTCAGCCACAAAAACCTTCTCGCGCGCTATAACGGAGATCTCGCCAACGGACTGGGCAATTTACTGAACCGGGTGATCGCTACAATCGTCAAAAAAAACCTGGATGGAAAGGTGCCGCCCGCGCAACCGGACGAGGCGTGCGACGCGGATCGGGCGCTCGTCGAGAGCGCGCAACGCTGTGCGAGCGAGGCTGAGAAACTGATGGATTCTATCGCCCCTCATAGAGCCTTGGACGCGATTTGGGAGATGGTCGGCGCGGCGAATAAGTACGTGGACTCGACCGCTCCCTGGAACCTGATCAAAGAGGGAAAGAAAAAGCGACTCGATCAGGTCGTCTACACCGTTCTCGAGGCGATCCGCTGGATAAGCATTATGACCTGGCCGTTCATGCCGGCTAAGAGCGACGAGCTTCGCGGGCAACTCGGTCTAACGGCGGTGATGCCCACCGCGGGCGTCGATCTATGGCCCTCGGTCTGGGGGGCTCTGGCATCGGGAAAACAGACCTGCTGCAACCAGCCTCTATTCCCCCGTTTTGACAAGACCCAGGAGAGAGAAATTCTTACCCGTTTAGGCGTTCAGGTCTCGGAAGCGATCGAGGCAAAGTCCAAGGGCGCGGTCGCGAACGGGACCGAACCACAGAAAAATCAGATTTCCTACGATGAATTCGCGAAGCTCGAGCTCAAGGTCGCGACGATCGTCAGCGCGGAGCGAATCGCGAAAAGCGACAAGTTGCTCCTGCTCAAGGTCGACATCGGTGAGTCGAGCCCGCGACAACTTCTAGCCGGAATCGCGGAGTATTACGCGCCCGAAACCTTGATTGGAAAAAAGGTCGTGGTGGTGGCGAATTTGAAACCTCGCAAGCTTATGGGGCTCGAATCGAACGGGATGGTTTTGGCAGCCTCTAATGAACAGGCGCTCTATATATTAACCGTGGACGGCGAGCTTCCTCCGGGAAGCCGTGTGTCGTAGTTATTTACAACCGTGAGCTGGTTGCTCCCTCCGCTTCGGCCGACCTTCAAGGCGGCGCTTCGAGATGTCGAGGCCAAGATGCTAAGCGCGCGAATCGCGGCGGCGGAACGGCTCTCAGAGCCGGACCCGGGGTTCGAAGCGCAAGCTGTTGAAGCGCTCGTGACTCTCGCTTCGAACGAAAACGTGCAGGTTCGGCGAACCGCGCTTCGCTCTCTTGCAACCATCGGCAGCGCGAGAGTTCAGGCCTCAAACAAATGGCTTTCGAGCCTGGTGGAGTGTCTACGCGACGAGGACGCTACGGCGCGCGAATTGGCGGTGATCGCGATCTCGGAGATCGACGACGAAAAAGCCGACAAGTTACTTCGAGACGCCTTGAAAAACAGCCATCCTGAAGTCCGCTTTCAAGCCGTTCAAGCTTTTGCGCGGCGCGCTGCTGACGGGATAGAAAAAGAGGTCAGAGAGCTGCTGAAAGATCCAGACGCCAAAGTGCGGGCAATCGCCGGACGCACCCTCGGCGAAGTTGGGGGTCCAAGCGCAAGAAAAGCGCTTATTCGGCTGCTCGAGGATCCGACTGATGAAGTGCGTGGTGAAGCGGCGTTGGCGCTTAGTAAGTCGGGCGAGAAAAAAGCTGCGCCGGTACTCTGCGCCGCGCTATCGGATCCGTCGATGGTATTTGAGGCGCTACAGGGGCTCGCCGATCTCAAGAGCGTCGAATCGAGCGACCGAATCGCCGAGCTGACTCGTGGCCTCTTCAGACCGATTATAGTTAAGGCGGCCGCGGCGCGCGCCCTCGTTCGTCTAGGCGACCGGCGAGGCGTTGAAGCCTTACGCGAGGTCATCACCGCGCGGAGATGGGAAGGGCGAAATCTCGCGGTTCAGACGGTCGGCGAGCTAGGAATCGTCGCTCTGGCAAAAGAGCTTCGAGATTTGGCCAAGCGTTTGCGAGGCACCGATCCGCAGCTACTCGCGCGAGCGCTCGCTGACTTAGCTCCCCAAAGTCAAAACGCGTTCGAGGGCCTTCAGATACTCTCGCGACGCAAAGGAAACGTTGGAGATCCGGCTCGTCAAGAGCTTTCGCGCTTATTCGCTTCGGCAAAACAGAGGGTAATTCCGGGGAAGAAAAGCGCGGACAAGCCGGGTAGCGCTTGACGAAACCGACTTCAGTCGTATCCTTGGCACCTTTTGTAGGGTAGGTAGGTATGAATACGAATATCGGTCTGATTGGCAAAAAGCTCGGCAATTCTCAAATTTTCCTGGAAGACGGCAATGTTGCTCGAGTGACCGTCATACAGGTCGGCCCCTGTTTGGTTTTAGGGAAACGCACCGCGGAAAAAGATGGGTATACGGCTCTTATTCTGGGTTTTGGTAAAAAACGCTCGAAGTTGGTCAACAAACCGCTTGCCGGTTTTTACGCTAAAAACAAGCAAGAACCCGCGGAAGTTATTCGGGAATTTCGCCTATCTGAAGCGGAGGTGGGGAAGTTCGAGGTGGGTCAACAGCTCAAGCCGTCAGACTGTTTCGGGGTCGGCCAAAAGGTCGACGTATCGGGAATATCTCGAGGTCGAGGTTTTTCCGGAGTCGTAAGACGCTGGAATATGCCGGGCGCGGGCTCGATTTCCCACGGAGCGCACGAATATAAGCGGCACGTCGGCTCAATCGGCTGTAACATGACGCCCGGACGAACGCTTCGCAATAAGAAGCTACCCGGGCAATACGGTAACGAGCGGGTCACCGTGCTGAATCTCGAGGTCGCGAAGGTCATCGACGACCCGGCGATCATACTGTTGAAGGGGGCTGTGCCCGGGGCTCGCAACGGCGTGGTTTCCGTTCGAATAGCGGTGATGGGATCGGCGCGCGCGGCATAGGCCGAGGTTTCTAAAGCAACGCGATGGCGAGGCCGCAAGACGCGTTCGGCAAGCACGCCAAAAAAGAGGGGTATCCCGCTCGTTCGGTTTTTAAGCTCCAGGAGATCGACCAACGGGTTCGCTTGCTGCGTCCCGGCATGCGCGTGCTCGATCTAGGCGCTTTTCCGGGTTCGTGGACGCTCTACGCGAGTAAACAGCTCGGCCTCTCGGGACGGGTGGTCGCAATCGACATCCAACGCCGCGAAACGGGGCTGCCGCCGAACGCTGAATACCGCCAGGCCGATATCTTTGAAATCGATATCGCAGAACTTAAAGCTTACTCTCGCTTTGATCTCGTTATCAGCGACATGGCGCCGAATACGAGCGGTAATCGCGACCGAGACCAATACTTGAGTTACGAGCTATACATGAGAGCGCTGGAAATCGCGCGCGAGGTCCTGGTGCCTCAAGGCAATTTCGTGGGAAAGATTTTTCAAGGCCCTGATTTCCAGAATGCACGACAGACAACCAGCTCTTGCTTCGACAAAGTCCGCATCATGAAACCGCGGGCGTCGAGGCGCGAGAGTTACGAGGTTTTTTTAGTCGGGCTCGGTTTTATCAGGAACCGACGCCCGTAGAAGTCGTACAGGAAGGTAGTGAGCTCGGCCCGTAACGAAAACCGAGACACGCTCTCGCTCGTAGAAGTTTTCTATTATTCAGACAACGCTATCGTATTGAAGGTCAGATTCCACCATCAGCTCAACCAAATTCTGAAAGGTCGTGCGCGGTTTCCAACCCAACCGCTCGCGCGCCTTGGTCGCGTCGCCTTTAAGGGCGTCGACCTCGGCCGGACGGTAGTAATCCGGGCTTACCTCCACGCGTACAACACCGCTTGAATCTATACCCCGGGCCTCCATCGCATCCCCATGCCACTGTAACGGGATACCGACCTTACTAAAAGCGAGATCGGCGAACTCTCGAATCGAATGCGACTCGCCCGTTGCGAGCACGTAGTCGTCCGCTTGATTCTGCTGAAGCATCAACCACATCCCTTCGACGAATTCAGCGGCGTACCCCCAATCGCGCTTCGCGTCGAGATTGCCCAATACGACTTTGTCTTGCTTGCCCCGGGAAATTCTGCTGGCCGCAAGAGAGATCTTGCGCGTTACGAATTCCTCGCCGCGAAGCGGAGATTCGTGATTGAATAGAATTCCACAACAGGCAAAGGTGCCGTATGACTCGCGATAGTTGACCGTGATCCAATGGCCGAAAACCTTGGATACGCCGTAGGGGCTTCGAGGGTGAAACGGCGTCGTTTCGCTCTGTGGCGTCTGCTGCGCTTTGCCGAACATCTCGCTAGTAGAGGCTTGATAAAAGCGAATCTTTGGGTTGACCGTTCGAATCGATTCGAGCAGGTGCAATACCCCGATCGCGTTTATCGTCGTGGTGACGATCGGCTGCTCAAACGAAGCGCTGACAAAACTCTGCGCCGCGAGGTTGTAGATCTCGTCCGGTTGAACTCGGTCCAAGGTCCGTAGAACGTTGGAATACTCGAGAAGATCCATGTACATGTGATGGATGTCCGATTCGATTCCCAATCGTTTCGCTCGCCAATGGGTCGCATCTCCGCTGCGCCTGTCCGCGCCCCAAACCCGATAGCCTTTTTCCAAAAGGAATTTCCCGAGATATGTCCCATCTTGTCCGCGGATACCGGTCACCAATGCGGTCTTCGCCATCTTGTACGCTCCGGTTACTCAACTCCGTTTGTCACAGCGTTATCTCTGTAGCACAGCTTTGGATACAGACCCAGCCCGCGAACCTATCTGCGACGGTCCATTTCCCGAAAGTAGACGGCTCGCGATACGGGCGACATCCCGTCGCTCCACGCCTGTACCCTCCAATCGTAACGCTCGTCAAACGAAAAGGGACCTATGCTATGCGCGGGACCGTTCATCCCTTCGCGGACCATGACGTAGTTGGATCCGGGATGCCAAAACAAAAAGCCATCCGCCCCACCCTGGCGCGCGCCGCGGATCTGCTCGTCGATGAACTCCGGCGTATAGTAATCTGCTCCCTGCGGGAATGCCTGTAAAAACGGCCGAATTACCGGGCCGTGTCCAAGCCGGCGTCTCAATTGCGTGACCGCCGCGGTGACCAAGCGCATCGCGCGTTGATGCTTCGCGCCTTTTGCCCAAACGCTCATTCCGTTGAGATATAGCATCGGGGTAAAAACCTCGACGTACCTCGCCCAGTCCTCCAATGATTGTCCCAAGCCGGCGCGATCATCCCTGCGTAATGCGGTCAAACCGAAGACGTCGACGCCGATGGGAATGCCGATCGCTTGGTCGATTCGCCTGAGAAGTCGTAAGAGCACAATCCGGCGAGGCGTATCGTTTTCTGCTGGAAAGCTGGCGAATGAGGTGGCTTCGTCCACGGGAAAGCGGATGTAGTCGAGCTGAATCTCGTTTACCCCAAGCGCCTCTGCCTCTACAGCGAGTTGAACGACGACGTCGTGATTGAGCCCGTTATAAGGATCGAGCCAGGTGTTGCGGCCACCCCAGGTCGCCCAGAGCTTTCCCTTTTTTCTCGGCCGCGCATCAAGCACGGCGCGATCCGGATACGCGCGCGGCACCTTGGGGTCACTAAAACAAACTATGCGCCCAATGGTATAAACGCCAGCGTCTCTGAGCCGACGCACAAACTCCGGCGCATTGCGTAGATAAGGCTTATAAAGTCGCTGTAAAATCCCTATTTTGGTCTGGTATAAAATTCGTCCTTCGCTGTCCTTGAGGTCGATCACCGCAGCGTCAAGTCGCGCGTTACGGACGGCTTTGATAACGCCTTCGGCTCCGATTCTCCGCATCACCACGCTGTTGAAATAAAGACCCCTCGCCCCCTGGCCTTGCCGACTCACGGGGTCGACGAGTTTCTCGTCACCCCAATAAGCGTCCCAGTCTACCGAGCTTATCGCGTTGGGCGCGCTCAGCGGTCTCAAACCGCGCCTGATGTCGTCTGCAGAGCCGTCTGTGGTTACCAGACCACACAGTAGCACTACAACCACATTGTAAATTATCGCGCTCCAACTTTTACATTTTATTCTTTTTATCTCGATTATTTTTTTCAATGATACTGCTCTATCTCTATTCTTACCCTATCTTCTATCTATTCTGCCTGAACGGGAGAAAATACGCAAGTAGCCGATATCACAGATCGATTTCTTTAATGAAACAGAAAGCCAATTGGATATTTGAATTTATAGTGTATTTTCTACTCTTCTACCTTTTCCATAAGTCATTTTACACCTACGCGAGAACTGGCCTCACGGAGAGAAGGGGACGGTCCTGCAAAGTCGCATCGATAACGTCTCTTCGATATCTGTGCGATCGTAAGCGTTCAGGGGGGCAAACAAGTCGGCGGCCAATTCGCCCGTAAAACCGAACGCGCCCGCAGTGCCGGCGAGGATGGTACTTGCTGTACCTGACGAGCCGGCGCGAGGACGAAAGCCGGTTTTACGGGATGAATTGGC
>JAFGIB010000402.1 GCA_016929805.1 Deltaproteobacteria bacterium
GCCGGTGGCACTAGAGGAGCAACAACGATTTGCGATTCGCGAAGGCGGTCGCACGGTCGGAGCCGGCGTGATAACCAAGATCATCGAGTGAACCAATGGTAACAACGACTAAAATTCGTATTCGCCTAAAAGCCTATGACCATCGGCTGTTGGACCAGTCGGCTAATGAAATAGTCGATACCGCTAAACGTACGGGTGCGCACGTGGCTGGACCGATTCCGCTGCCGACCCGAATCAATCGATACACGGTACTACGTGGTCCCCACGTGGACAAGAAGTCACGCGAGCAGTTCGAAATCCGCACTCACAAGCGCTTGCTGGATATTTTGGAACCGACTCAGCAAACGCTCGACGCGTTGATGAAGCTCGACCTGTCGGCCGGTGTAGATGTCGAGATTAAGTCATAGGTGGAGCTGGCGAACGGAGGTCCGGTATGGCTAAAGTCGAAGTATATAATCTCAAACGCGAGCCTATAGGAGAAATCGAACTCGCGGACACGGTGTTCGCGGTAGATGTCAATCAAGACGTGATCTACGAAGTTCTGAAAGCCCAGCTCGCCTCTCGACGCGTCGGTTCGGCGAAGACCAAAACCCGCTCCGAGGTCTCCGGGTCGTCGAAGAAAATGTACCGCCAAAAGGGCACCGGCCGCGCGCGTCACGGAACGCTTCGCGCGCCCACCATGGTAGGAGGCGGGGTCGCGCACGGGCCGAGGCCTCGAAGTTATCAATACCGTCCGCCGCGGAAGATGCGCATCGGCGCAATGTGTAGCGCGCTTTCGCTGAAATTAAAGGATAACGCTCTCATGGTGGTTGAGGGATTCGACCTTGAGGAGATAAAAACCAAAGCGTTAGCCAGGGTATTGGACACGCTCAAAGTCGGCGACGGCTCGCTGATCGTCGATGCCAACGGAAATCAGAAGTTAAGGCTAAGCGCGCGCAATTTGGCGCTTCATCAAGTGCTCTCGCCCGAGGGCGTCAACTTGTACGATCTATTGCGTCATAAACATTTGGTCTTGACTAAAGAGGCGGTCGCCGCGCTCGAAGCCCGTTTTTATAGAGTTTAGTAGAGGATTTTATGACACCGGAAGAGATCATCAAGCGCCCGCTGATACTAACCGAAAAGGGCAACCTTCTTCGAGAGCACCACAACCAATATCTTTTCGAGGTGGATAAGCGCGCGAATCGGGCGCAGATTAGAAGTGCTATCGAAACCTTGTTCAGCGTCGGGGTGGTAAAAGTCCATACGATTAACGTTCGCGGGCGGTTGCGGCGAATGGGTCGTGGGTATGCCAAGACGCAAAACTGGAAGAAAGCCATCGTATCGTTGAGACCAGGCGATACGATTAACTTATTTGAGGGGACCTAGAGATGGCACTCAAGCAATTCAAACCGAGGACGCCCGGCCGCCGCTTTTACGAAGTGGCTGATTTCTCCGGGCTGACGAAAAAGAAGCCTGAACGTAGGCTGACCGAGTCAAAAGCGTCAACCGGCGGGCGAAATAACGCGGGCCGCATCACCAACCGTTTTCGAGGTGGCGGTCATAAGCGGCGCTATCGGGTTATCGATTTCAAACGCGATAAGCACGGCGTTCCCGCGAAGGTGGCTTCGCTCGAGTACGATCCGAATCGCAGCTCGCGTATCGCGCTGCTCAAATACGCGGACGGCAGCAAGAGCTATATACTGGCGCCCGACGGGCTGGCGGTGGGAGATCAGGTGGTTTCCTCCAATAAAGCCGACATCAAGCCGGGCAACGCGTTGCCGTTGCGTTATATTCCGGCCGGAACGTTGATTCATAACATCGAGATGAAGATCGGAAAAGGGGCTCAATTGGTCCGATCAGCCGGCACCGCGGCTCAGTTAATGGCCAAAGAGGGCGAATACGCCCACGTGCGCTTGCCTTCCTCCGAAGTCCGAAAGATCCATATCAACTGTTGCGCCACGGTTGGCCAAGTATCCAACGCCATGCATGCGCGTATCTCTATGGGCAAAGCGGGGCGTACGCGTTGGCTCGGTCGACGGCCTCATAATCGCGGCGTAACCATGAATCCGGTCGATCATCCCATGGGCGGCGGCGAGGGTCGTTCTTCCGGTGGACGGCACCCCTGTTCGCCCTGGGGGCAATTAGCCAAGGGAAAGAAGACCAGAACGAGCAAACGTTCCGATAAATTTATTCTGAAAAGACGCGGTAAGAAATAGCAACAATTCAACTGTCGAATAGGTGAAGGCCTCATGGCGCGTTCGGTAAAAAAAGGTCCATTTGTCGATGAGCATCTGATGAAAAGAGTCAGGACGGCGCAAGCGAGCGGCGATCGACGGCTGATAAAAACCTGGTCACGCCGCTCTACGATCGTCCCGGATTTCGTCGGATTGACCTTTGCCGTGCATAACGGACATAAGTTCGTAACGGTGTTTGTCAGCGAAAATATGGTTGGGCATAAGCTCGGCGAATTCGCACCCACGCGTACGTTTAGAGGTCACGCGGCCGACCGAAAGGGCAAAGCGCCGGGCAAAGGATAAGCGTATCAAAGAGCGTGAATATGACTCGGAGAACAAAAGGTGTTGCTTGTAGTGATATCGAGCGTGTGCTAAAGAGCGCGGCTTTACGCGTTTTCGGTCAGAGAACGGTGTAATAATGGAAGCAAGAGCTACACAGAAGAACGCAAAAATCTCGGTTCGAAAAGCCAGGATCGTGGTCGATCTCGTGCGTGGCCGAAATGTGGTTGAAGCGCTCGACTTACTGCGTTTTACCCGTAAGTCCGGCGCTCCGCTCGTCAGCCGTTTGATCGACAGCGCGGTGGCGAGCGCGAAGGAAAAAGACGCGAACGTTGATCTGGATTCACTCTATGTCAAGCTGGCATACGCGGACAAGGCACCAAATCGTTTCATGAGACGTTGGCGTCCGCGAGCCATGGGTCGCGCGACACGAATCGCAAAAGGTGTGAGCCACGTAACCGTGGTTCTCGGGACGGAGGAATAACGGTGGGTCAAAAAGTACATCCTTACGGGCTGAGGCTCGGAACCATTCGGACCTGGACGTCGAAATGGTATCAGGACAAAAACTACGCGACCTGGCTGCATGAAGATCTGGCGCTGCGAAAGGCGATAAAAACCAAATTCTCCAGCGCCGGGGTAGCGGATGTCGTGATTGAGCGAGCCGCGAATAAGGCTAAGCTGATGATTTACACGTCGCGTCCCGGTATCATCATCGGACGTCGCGGAGCGGGTGTCGATCAGCTTAAGGCCGAGTTGCAGAAATTGACGAAGAACGAGCTTTTGATCGATATCCAGGAAATCCGCAAATCCGAAACCAACGCTCAGTTGGTCGCGGAAAATGTCGCCACCCAGCTCGAACGCAGAGTGGCATTTCGGCGCGCGATGAAGAAAGCGGTTTCCGTGGCGATGAAGTTCGGCGCCAAGGGCATACGCGTGCACGCTTCGGGCCGGCTCGGCGGCGCTGAAATCGCTCGCGAGGAGGTCTATCGCGAAGGACGAGTACCCTTGCATACGCTTCGAGCGGACATCGAATACGGCAAGGCCACGGCCTTTACCCCGCAAGGTACGGTCGGCATCAAATGTTGGATCTTCAAGGGCGAAATAATTCCCCAGAGAGCGCGTCGAGCCGCTCAGATCGCGTCAACTTGATAGATTTAGGATTACGTTATGTTATCGCCTAAAAGGACCAAGTACAGGAAACAACAGAAAGGCAAGATGCGCGGCGCCGCGCAACGCGGGTCGAGCGTTTCGTTCGGAGACTATGCCTTACAGGCTCAAGGCCGGGGTTTTGTGTCCGCTCGCGAAATCGAGTCCGCTCGTATGGCGATACAGCGTAAGGTCAAGCGTGGCGGCAAGCTTTTTATCAGAGTATTTCCGGATAAGCCGCTGAGTAAGAAGCCTCTCGAAACCCGTATGGGAAAAGGTAAAGGCACCCCTGAGGAATGGGTAGCGGTTGTGAAACCCGGCCGGGTGCTTTACGAAATCGCGGGGGTTTCAGAAGCGTTGGCGAAAGAAGCCTTTCGGCTAGCGGGCTTCAAGCTTTCGATCAAGACCAAGTTCTTAAGCCGGAGCGACCGGATATGAAAGCGTCTGAATTTAGAGAGCGTAGCACCTCCGAGCTCAAGGGGCTCGAGCGGGATTTGGCCCGGGAGCTTTGGAAAGCGCGTTTCGACAACTATACGAACCAGCTTGATAATAGTAGCAAGATCAAAAGGCTGCGCCGCAATATCGCTTGCGTGAAGACGATTCTGACCGAACGAGAGCGACAGGTCACATCAGCGGCGTCGAAGGAATAGCTCATCATGGATGAACAGAACAATCACCAAGGCCAAGAGCGGACGAAACGGGGAACCCGCCGTCATCTACAAGGGCGCGTGGTCAGCGACAGCTCGAATCCAGGGCGCGCGAAAAAGACGGTCATCGTCGAGGTCGAAAGGCGATATCGTCACGCGACATACGGCAAATTCGTCCGAAGCCTTAAGCGTTACCGCGCGCACGACGAGAAAGACGAATACCGAACTAACGATATCGTCGAGATTCGGGAAAGCCGGCCCCTTTCGGCTACGAAGCGTTGGGTCGTCGTCAGGTTGGTAAAGCGGCCGGAAGAGGTGTAACGATGATCCAGGTCGAAACGGTTCTTGATGTGGCTGACAACAGCGGAGCGAAACGCGTTCAGTGTATCAAGGTGCTCGGTGGCACGCGTCGGCGCTACGCGAGGTTGGGTGATATCATCGTGGTGTCGATCAAGGAAGCGATTCCCAATTCACGCGTCAAGAAGGGTCAAATCGCCAAAGCGGTAGTGGTTCGCACCCGTAGGGAGTATCTCAGACCGGACGGGAGCTACGTCAAATTCGACGGCAACAGCGCCGTGTTGATCGACGAGAAAAAGGAGCCCATAGGCACTCGAATTTTTGGTCCAGTAGCTCGCGAGTTACGTGCCAAGCGTTTTATGAAGATCATTTCGTTGGCTCCCGAGGTGGTGTGATGGCTACGCGCATTAAGAAAAACGATCAAATCGTCGTGATCGCCGGAAAAGATAAGGGCGCGCGAGGGACCGTGCTCAAGGTGTTACGCGATCGAAACAGAGTGATCGTCGGCGGCGTTAATATCGTGAAGCGGCATCAAAAGTCGCAGCAAGGTCAAGGCGGCATCATCGAGAAAGAAGCCTCGATTCACATCTCAAACGTCATGCTATTGGATACAAAAAGCGATAAGCCCACCCGTGTTCGGATGGGGCTGGACAAGGATTCACACAAAGTCCGTTTCTCGGTTAAGTCCGGAACCGTGCTGGACAAGTAACAGAAGGTTGAAGCCATGGCTGAGTACTGCCCCCGTCTTTTACAGCATTATAAAGAAAAGGTAATGCCCGAGTTAATGAAAGAATTTTCGTTAACCAATCGGCTGGCTGTACCGCGCTTGCAGAAAGTTGTCCTCAATATCGGGCTTGGCGAAGCGATACAAAATCCCAAGCTGATCGAAACCGCAGTCACGGAGCTCGCGATGATTTCCGGACAAAAACCGGTCGTGACGCGCGCGAGAAAATCGATTTCGAGTTTTAAGCTGCGCGAGGGAGCGGCAATCGGGGTAACCGTGACGTTACGCCGCTTTTATATGTATGAGTTCGTCGACAGGCTGTTTTCGGTTGCGCTGCCGCGGGTGCGCGATTTTCGAGGCGTGAGCCCGAACGCGTTCGACGGCAGAGGCAATTATACCTTAGGTCTGAGAGAGCAGATCATCTTCCCCGAGATCAATTACGACAAGGTCGATAAGATCAAGGGAATGAGCGTCACCTTTACAACCACGGCTCCCAACGATGAGCAGGGACGGGCTCTGCTTCGAGGTTTGGGTATGCCGTTTAGAAAACAACGCGGGGAATCGAACTAGCTGATTCTCTTTGGAGTCGGGAGATAGATATGGCGCGTGCCCAAGCGTTTGCAAAAATGAGAAAAACGCCGAAGTTTTCGGTGCGCTACCGCAATCGTTGCCGAGTTTGCGGCAGACCACGGGGCTATTATCGTAAATTTCAGCTTTGCCGCGTATGTCTTCGCAACCTCGCGTTGCAGGGCGATATCCCGGGAATAACCAAATCGAGCTGGTAAGGGAGCTTGCATTATGATGACCGATCCAATCGCCGATATGCTCTCTCGTATTCGCAATGCGATTATGGCGCAACACGACCGTGTTGAGATACCGCTGTCGAAACTTAAGACACGGATCGCCGAGATACTCAAACGAGAAGGTTATATATCGGATTACTCCGTTAATATAGAGCATCCTTCCCGCTTGACGTTGATTCTAAAGTATGGCCGCGACCGAAACAGCGCGATCATCGGCATGCAGCGTAAGAGCCGTCCGGGAAGGCGCGTTTACGTCAGCCACAAGGAACTCCCCAAAGTTCTCAACGGTATGGGCATTGCTATTGTTTCCACCTCTCAAGGAGTGTTGACTAGCGCCGAGGCGCGCAAGCACGGAGTTGGGGGTGAGGTTCTCTGCGAGGTGTGGTGATGACACTTGCTTCCCAGAATGTCGGGTCAAACGTTCAGTCGCGTGTCGGTAAAAAACCGGTGGTCGTACCGCCCGGCGTAGAGGTTATGCTGAACGGAGCGGTGCTGACGGTGAAGGGTCCGAAGGGTTCTCTCGAACGCGCCTTTCCCACCGAGGTACGTATCGAGATCAAGGACAAGATGGTGAACGTTGTCCCGATCACTAAGGAGATAAGAACGGGGAAGCGCGTTCAAGGATTGGTCCGCGCGTTGATCGCCAATATGGTCAAGGGAGTATCCATAGGCTATTCCAACACCATGGATCTACACGGCGTCGGCTACAGAATTGAAATTAAGGAGAAACAGCTCGTGCTATCTCTGGGATTTACCCATCAAGTTATTTACCCCTTACCCGATGGCATTAGCGCGGAAATGAAAGTTGTCGATGAAAGTGGCGTTAAGCGACAGCGCTTGACTCTCGGTTCGCACGATAAACAGCTTTTAGGCCAGACGATCGCGAAAATCCGTTCTTTCAGGCCGCCGGAACCCTATAAGGGTAAGGGGTTTCGGATCCAGGGAGAGCGCATCAGAGAGAAAGCGGGCAAGACAGGAGCGAAATCGTCATAAGCGGGATGGCGGGAATATGCATCAGAGTAGAAATAGTAAATTTTTTCCTATTGGGATAGGAGTTTAGTATGCCTCAGCGACTCGTGGGACGCGCGCGGCGCAAGCGCCGTATTCGGAAGAAGGTTCAAGGGAGTGAAGAAAGGCCGCGATTGACGGTATTTCGCAGTCACCGCCATTTTTACGCTCAAGTGATCGACGACCGTCTTGGAACAACGCTTACCGCTGCGTCGTCGTTGAAAATCGAAATGCCGGAAGCGGCAATCGCGGCCGGCGATGCCGCGAAAGAAAGTGGCAGCGAGGTAGCTAAAGAGCAGCGAGACAAAGGTAAGAAAAAAGAGAAAGCGGTGCTTACCGTCAAGGCAAGGGTTGCCGAGGGGGTAGGCAAGATAATCGCCGCGGCCTGTCTCGAAAAGGGCATTAAGCAGGTCGTTTTTGACCGCAACGGCTATCTTTATCACGGGCGCGTCAGGGCTTTTGCTGACGGAGTTAGAAAAGGGGGAGTACGCTTCTAATGTCAGGTTTGTCGTCTCGAGAACAAAATCAACGGGTAATGATACGGATCATTGGTGGCTCTTTGAGTTGGCTAGTGGTCATACGTCCTACCAGGAGCAGATATGAAGTCAATCGATCCAGATAGCCTCGACGAGCTCATCGACCGCGTCGTCCATATCAATCGCGTAGCCAAGGTGGTAAAAGGGGGACGCCGTTTTAGCTTTAGCGCATTAATCGTCGTCGGCGACGGCCACGGTCATGTTGGTGTAGGCTTGGGCAAGGCCAACGAGGTCCCCGAGGCGATTCGTAAAGGAAATGAACGCGCGCGAAAAAGCCTGTTCAAGGTGCCGATTATTAACGATACGATTCCGCATTTGGCTAATGGACATCACGGCGCCGGCAAGGTGCTGCTTAAGCCCGCCGCGCCGGGTACGGGTGTTATCGCGGGAGATGCCGTCCGCGCCGTGGTCGAGGTGGCCGGTATTAAAAATATCCTTTCCAAGTGCGTAGGCACAACAAACAAACACAATCTGGTACACGCGACGATCGACGCGCTCAAACAGCTCAATTCCGTCGAAGATGTGACGCTGCGACGCGGCAAAAACCCCGACGAGGCGACCTTATAGAGAGGCTCAGCGGAGAAATCATCACGCTCAACCTGTTTCAGGAGCACCCATGAAGCCTAAATTAAAAGTGATTCAGCGACGCAGCGGCATCGGCAGACCGAAGACGCAACGTCTAACGCTAAAGGGCCTCGGTCTGAGAGGACCGCGCAGCAGCGTCATCGTCGACAATACCCCGTCGTTTCGTGGAATGATTAAAAAGGTTATCCATCTTGTGACAGTTGAGGAATGCGATGGTTGAGCAAGTCAAACAAGAGGTTCCGATCCTTTCGCGCTTGCATCCACCAAAGGGCGCGGTTCGCGCTCGGCTTCGGCGCGGACGCGGTCCCGGGTCGGGTCTCGGCAAGACGAGCGGGCACGGACAAAAGGGTCAAAAAGCGCGTTCAGGGACAAAAAACCTGATCGGTTTCGAGGGCGGGCAGATGCCGCTGCAACGTCGGTTGCCCAAAGTAGGCTTTTACAACCCGTTTTCTAAAAAGATCGCTACGGTCAATGTAGGCCTGTTGAATCGTCTGCAAGCGGGTACGGTGGTGGACGCGGAGGTTTTGATCCGCGCGCGGTTAATTCAAAAGGATTTTGACGGAATAAAGATCCTCGGGCAGGGGGAGCTTAGCCGACCCTTGACGGTTCGAGCTAACGCGTTTAGCGCCTCTGCGAAGGCAAAGATCGAGAACGCCGGCGGTACGGTCGAGGTGATCGGCGCAGCGAAAAGCGAGGAACGAACGAGCGAATGAATGTACTTAATCGGTAGTCAGAGAGGACATTTAAAGGGTTGATCGTCGAGTATGAATGCCATCTTAAACATCTTTAAGATTCCGGAACTAAGGCGTCGGCTGGCTTTCACGCTCGGCATGTTGGCCGTCTATCGGATCGGTATTTTCATCACTTCTCCGGGAGTCGATCGGAACGTGATGCGCAAGATCATGGCCGCCCAGTCCGGTACTTTTCTAGGCATGTTCAACCTCTTTTCTGGCGGCGCTCTAGAACAGTTGTCGATTTTTGCATTGGGTATTATGCCCTATGTTTCAGCCAGCATTATTCTTTCGCTGATGACAGTGGTTGTTCCCGCGCTTGACGAGCTGCGTAAGGAGGGGGAAGCCGGCTATCGTAAAATCAACCAATATACGCGTTACGGGACAGTTCTTTTAAGCGGCGTACAGAGCTTCGGCATCGCGCTATTCTTAGAGGGTCTCAACACCTCAGAGGGGCAGTACGGCGATGTCGTTGGTACCCCGGGTTGGGGGTTTCGCTTGTTGACCATGCTCTCTCTAACTACTGGAACGGCGTTCATCATGTGGTTAGGCGAGCAGATAACCGAGCGCGGCATCGGAAACGGCATCTCGCTGATTATTTTTGCCGGCATTGTGTCAGACTTGCCCGACGCGCTGTTTAAAACGACTTCTCAGGTAAAAATCGGTCAAA
>JAFGIB010000403.1 GCA_016929805.1 Deltaproteobacteria bacterium
AAAAAAAGTGAGCACGCCCTTAGTTCGCGCTGTTTTTCGCGAGCGAAGCGGTTTACGCCGACGGATTTTTTGCAACGTTAAGGTAAAGTGAGCACGCGCTGAGTTCCGATCGCGCCGACCGTATCGTCGACAAGCCCGTTAATAACGCCCTCCGTTAAGCGGATACCTAAATTCGCGCTATTTTTCGCGAGCGAAGCGGTTTACGCCGACGAAGTTTATAAAACTTTTCGATAGACTTCCCGGCGTAAGTTCTCGTAACGCAGCAAGCCCGAAGAACGTCGATATTTTGTTCTTATCGAGTTTTCGTCGCAACAAAACCGGCCCTACCAATTGCACGACGATGAAACCGTTCGTTCTAGAAAAAATCTCGTACAGCTCTAAATTCACCACTCGCCGGGTGCGTTATTTGCCACGCTTCGATGCTCCGAACATCTTAATGCCTTGGATCGAAATAAATGCTATGTTTTCGGTTTCTCAAAATCGAATTGAGACAAATCTGACCGAGATCTGGGCGCCAAACATAGCGTTTATTTTAGCATGAGTCCTAACGTCTTGAAATCTCTTCTTACGAGCATTTTAGCCTATTCCAGGGATCGAACGTCATGAGACGTTTGCGGTGACTCTACGAAACGTGATATCTAATCAAAGTGATATCCAATCTGTCTTATAGTTTCGGAGATCCACGCCGAGTTTTCGAAGACCCGCCGGGCGTGGGACTCAACAAAAACGTCGCGCGCGTGGCTAAACGGACAAGGACTAAGGTTACTCAGCTCTCTAAGCCTTTCGCGTATGTCGAAATAACCAGAAAAATCTTGCCGAGTTGGGCTTTCCAAGTATTGCATGGAGAAGCATGAATAGAGTCGATCGAATGAGCGCAAAACCGCTTGTAAGCGCGATCGTCGCAAATTGGAACGGCGCTAGAGATTTGGAGCAAGAGCTTCCAAGTTTGTGCTCGCAGACGTACGAACCGCTAGAAATCTTAGTTGTGGACAACGGTTCTACGGACGACTCCGCTGAGGTTGTTCGGTCTTTCCCCAAAGCCCAATGGGTACCCTTGGGTCGCAATATTGGCTTGGCCGGCGCGCTTAACGACGGCGTTCGAAGGTCAAAAGGCGAACTCGTTCTGCTACTAAACGACGATATGCGGTTCGCCCGAGATTTCGTAGAGCAACTGGCTATGCCGTTGATAGATGACGAGACTATCTTCGCGTCGGACGCCATGCAATATGACTGGGAGGGCAGTCGCGTCGTTCACGCGGCAACCTACCTCGGACGGAAGAACGGCCGAAAGCCGATTGCCGTCGACGAAATAATTCCTGGGCTTTTCGTCCGTCAGGAGATGGTCGAAGATACAACGCCTGTACTTATGGCCTCTGGAGCGAACCTAATGGCGCGTAAAGCCCTATTCTTAGAATTAGGCGGCCTGGATTTCCGATATACGATGAGTTACGAAGATGTGGACATTTGTTGGCGGGCGTGGATGCGGGGACTCAAAACGGTATTTGTACCAAAAGCAGTTTGTTGGCACAACGTCGGACGTTCTGCGAAAATCTCGCCCGAGGGCGCACGGTTGCGATCGCGCGGAATACAGAAAGGAAGGCTATTATTTGCGTTCAAACTTCTTCCGAAACGGCACATCGTTTTATTAGAAGCGCGAACAATATTGGGGAGTATTAAGGACGTCGCCCGACTTCAATGGAACGTCCTATCGTCTCGCGCCCAAATTATGATGGAACATATTTTGCAGATGCCAAACCTATGGCGCGAGCGGCGCCGTTTATTCAAAGAATCAAAAACGTCTCCGTCCGATGTCCACGATTATCTGTCCCGTCTAGGACGGCGTACTGTCGAGTAAGATATTCTGATGAAAATAACCTACCTTTGTCTTCGTATTTTCGGCACAGGAGGAGGCTTAGAGAAATTCAATTGTAGTTTTATTAAGGCTCTATCAGAATTATCGACAGAACACGAGATTCAATTTCGCGCAATCTCCGCGTATGATCTCTTTCAAGATGTTGATCCGCGTTATTGCGATCCAAATCTATTCGATTGTATGGAAGGAAACAGGTTTCTATTTACCGTCCGTGCAGTACGTGAATCTCTTAGAGCCGACGTGCTCATTGTAGCACACGTGAATATCGCTCCGGTCGCATTGCTTTGTAAAGCGATAAATCCCCGTTTAAAGATGATAACAATAGCCTATGGAATTGACGTATGGGGGTCGATGACGTTAGCAAAGCGCGGCCTTCTTAGACTTTCGGATCGAATCTACGCTATTAGCCACTATACCAGGGATCGTATGGCCCGTTTTACGGGAATAAGCGCAGATAAAGTCGAAATCCTGCCGGTGACTATTGATCCGTATCTTATCCAACACGAACCCGATTCGAACTTTAGAGAACGCCTGGGTATTTCGAAAAATGAAAAGGTTCTTCTCACCGTAGCTCGCCTAAGTGCGTCCGAACGATATAAAGGTTACGATCGAGTTATTAGATCGCTTCCTTTAGTCCGCGAGCGCTTTCCTAATCTAAAATACATTATCGTGGGTAAAGGAGAACGCGAAGAGATCGCTCGAATATCACGTGTTATTAGCGAAGTTGGTGTTGAGGAGCTAGTCGAGCTTAAAGGTTTTGTATCAGAAGAGAACCTCGTGAACTACTACAATACGACGGATCTCTTTATTATGCCCTCCACGGGCGAGGGTTTTGGAATTGTCTTTTTGGAGGCTCTACTACACGGCAAACCCGTAATTGCCGGAAATCGCGACGGTTCGGTCGAGGCGTTAGCGGGAGGAAAATTAGGGATACTAATCGAGCCGCGGGATGTTCACGCGATCGCTCTCGCCGTGAACGACGTATTGGCTCGTAATATACCGCCGCAACTGCTCGATGCAGATTACTTAAAAAACGAAGTCTATAGGTTGTTTGGATACCCTACGTTTAAGCGAAGACTAGCGGATTTATTGTCTCGCTATTTATAAACATTGCACTTTGCGAATGTTAGCGTAAAGAAGGATATTTCTGCATTTCGCGGTCATCATGATAACGGCAATACCGAGATACAGTAGACCGATTTTTTCCGTTTTCGATGGAATAACCAACTTTGAGCACCCGTTTAGCGTTGCCTATTTAACCAAAGCGCGATTCCTCGTCGAAGCTGGAATTTTTTCGGGCTTAAAGGATATCGCCCAACTTAGATGGGACGTTCTATCTTTACGCATCCAAATTATTATGAAACATTTTTCGCAGATTTTCAACCACTGGCGCGAGCGGCGCCGTTTGTTCAACGAATCAAAAACCTCTCCGTCCGATGTCCACGATTATCTCTCCCGTCTAGGACGGCGTGCTTTCGAGTAAGATTTTCTGATGAAAACCACCTACCTATGTCTTCGTATTTTCGGCACAGGAGGCGGTCTAGAGAAATTTAATCGTAATTTTATCAAAGCACTATCAGAATTATCAATTGAATATAGTTTTCAGCTACGCGCGGTTTCCGTTTATGACCGAGTTCAAGATATCGACTCACGTTACTGTAATTCGAATTCGTTCACCTGCATGGAAGGGAATAGGTTTCTATTCGCAATCCAAGCGATACGCGAATCGCTCAAAGCCGATCTGCTTTTTATCTCTCACGTAAATATCGCGCCGGTCGCGCTGCTTTGTAAAATGCTCAATCCCGGTATAAAGCTGGTTACGATCGTTCATGGAATAGAAGTATGGGGATCGCTGCCGGTTTCAAAAGTGGCGCTACTGCGGCTTTCAGATCGTATTTATTCGGTCAGCCGCTATACGAAAGATCGCATCGTTCGCGAACACGAGATCGACCAGGCTAAAGTTGAGATCTTGCCAAATACTATCGATCCGTATCTTACCGAATACAAACCCGATCCGACATTTCGAAACCGCATCGGCATACCTTTATCCGAGAAAATATTACTCACGGTCTCTCGACTAAGCTCGAAAGAACAATATAAGGGCTATGATCGCGTAATCAGGGCGCTTCCTATAATCCGCGAACGCTTTTCCGATATACGGTATATCATCGTTGGTAAAGGCGAACGGGAGGAAGTTAAACGGATAAAAGGAATAATAACCGAAGTCGGCGTCGAAGACGTCGTCGAACTTAGAGGATTTATTAAAGAGGAAGAACTTGTAAACTACTATGAAGCAGCCGATCTTTTCATCATGCCCTCAACAGGTGAAGGGTTCGGAATCGTTTTTTTGGAGGCGCTACTACACGGCAAGCCGGTAATCGCCGGAAATCGCGACGGTTCGGTCGACGCGTTGGCGGGAGGAAAACTAGGCATACTAATCGATCCGGAGAATGTTCGCGCGATCGCTCTCGCCGTGAACGACGTATTGGCTCGTAATATACCGCCGCAACTGCTCGATGGAGATTACTTAAAGAACGAAGTTTATAGGTTGTTTGGATATCCAGCCTTTAAAAGAAGGGTATCCGATCTGTTGGCGCGCTACCTCTAGATTGCGCACAGGGACTTTTCGTGCAATAAAAAAAACAGCTCGGATTCTTCCCCCGTGACGACCACAATACCGAGATACCGCTACCTTTCACGTCCCGTTTTTCACAAAGCGAACGTCGCCGACTACAAACTTAACGTTAGATATCTAGCCAGAGGCCGTTTCCTTGTCGAAGCGGGCATCTTCTTCGTTCTGACAGAAGCGCTTTTCCGTCGTGTTCTGCCTGGCGCCGGAATGTACATCTTAGGTTTCAAATTTTTATATTTCCCGCTCTTATATCTTTTGTTATATCGTCTCTTACCGTGGTCGCAAGCGATCCGTCTGCTCCCTGCTGGAACCCTGTTCTTCGTCGGTTGGGGAGCATTGCTATCGCTGGTAAAGTTTCCGGGACATCCTATAACTACCATCCTTGGAATCCTGGTAAATGTCAGCTTTATTCCGTTGGCGTTATTAGGAGCCGCTCTTTATCGAGATCGCGTGGAAATCGCGGCCCTTCTTAAGCGTTGGTCTCTTTTGTCATTAGCGATAGGCATTCTCGCTATCGTTCAGTCTCGCCTCGCGCCAACTCATTGGCTAAATATAAGCGTTGACACGGTAACTCCGGCTTTCGTAGATAGTGGGTTTAACCGCGTTACCTCAACTTTCCAGTTTTGTAACGTCTTCAGTAGCTACGTCTCGCTAGCAATTGTTATATACTTGGGATGGTTTATAAGCTCGATTAAAAACAAGAGTCGGTTTATCGCGGTCGTCTCATTGGTTATCTTCTATTATGGAGGACTGCAGACCGGAAGCAGAATGGCGGGTATCAGCGCTCTGATCTGTCTGTTATTCTCCATTATTTTAGCGGGACAAACGGGTAAGTATGTAACCTACGCCGCGACCGCTATCGTTATTGGATTCGTGGCTCTAAACCTTGCGGACATTAGAATAGAAGAAACCGTCTCTGATAGACCTTTTGTGGCGGGTGCGGCGATCGAAAGAACGATGTCAGGCTACCTTGCGCGAGATACGCTTTCGGACGCTTTAGAGGCTTCAGACATATGGGGAACGGGATGGGGGCCTTATACAATGGGGGTGTGGAAATACGCGCCGCAACTTGGAGGCGCGGTAGCTCGTACGGAAATTATGTTGGAAGGCGGATACCTTTTCGTACTGGCACAAACGGGAATCCTGGGTTTCTTTTTCTTTATCTGGATGAATTTGTCACTTCTCGTTTCAAGCGTTTCGCGATATTTCTCATTCGCCTGGCTCGGCGGCGGGTTGGCCGCTCACTCTATCATTGCCAATCTTCCCGTTTGCATGCAGGAAATATCCGTCTTGGCCATTCCGTGGTGGTTTCTCGTGGGTATCTATTACGGGCAGAGAAATCGCGAACTTGGATTGGCGACCAAAAAAGCCAATCCTCTACCCAACCGACCTATTCGGTCCTAATGACCCGGCTATTGAGATAGATAGGTCACGATGTGCGGAATCGCCGGAATCGTCGGTCCAGACGCGGCGCGGCATCAACAGGCTGTCGCCCGGATGCTGGACTCGATGGAACATCGCGGGCCCGACGGAATCGGAATTTGGGCGTCTCCTTCAGGCCTTTGTGTTCTCGGACACCGCAGGCTCGCGATTCTGGATCTCAGCGAGGCGGCGGAGCAGCCAATGCATACTAAGGACGGCCGATGCCACCTGACTTATAACGGCGAGATCTATAATTTTCAGGAGATCCGTGGCGAACTCGAGCGCGGCGGCGACCGATTTGAGTCGACGGGCGATACCGAGGTTCTCCTGCGCCTTATCGCTAAAAGCGGAACGGCCGCTCTACCGCGGCTTAACGGGATGTTCGCGTTCGGTTTCTGGAACGAAGAAAAACGGACATTGCTCCTCGCGAGAGACCGCTTCGGCCAAAAGCCGCTTTACTATACACGCGTAAAAGGCCTCATCGTATTCGCGTCCGAAATTCGAGCATTGCTCGCTTCGAATCTCGTCGAGAGACGTCTCGATATCCACGGCGTTTATGGATTTTTATTCTATGGCGCTGTCCAAGAGCCGAACACTGTCGTAAGCGGTGTTTCCATGGTGCCGCGCGGCTCCTCTTTGACGCTGCGAGCGGGTGAAATGCCGGTTGCTCAACGTTTCTGGGCGCCGCCGCGTGACAAGCGGATCGCCGACGACGGCGAGCTAAAGAACGCGTTCGCGGACGCGGTCAACCGTCACCTGGTGAGCGACGTCCCGATCGGAGTATTTCTATCCGGCGGCATCGATTCGTCCGCGGTGGCCGCGGCGGCGTCGCGTTCCAGCAACAGCGAGGTGACATCGCTGGCGGTAATTTTTCCGGATCAACCCGCGGCGTCGGAACAGCTTCACGCGAGACGGGTAGCGGAGGCTAATAAGACGCGACACGTCGAGATCCCGATTACCGGACATCAAATGTTGGACATGTTGCCCCGGGCCCTCGCCGCGCTGGATCAACCTTCGATCGACGGCGTCAATACCTATATCGTAAGCGCGGCGGCAAGAGAGGCGGGCCTAACGGTCGCGCTGTCGGGGTTGGGGGGAGACGAGCTTTTCGGAGGCTATAGCTCTTTTCGAGATACGCCTCGGTTGCAGCTTCTGCGAAAATCGCTATCGCCCGCCTCGTTTTTCCTGAAACGGCTTCGCTGGCTCGATAAGCTGCAACCACCGCTACGCCCCGCCAAGATCGTCGATCTTTTCGATACTCCCGCGGGTCTCGTTTCTGCGTACCTGATCAGGCGGCGGCTCTTCTCCTTTCGTCAAGTACGAAAACTATGCCCGCAGCTTGGAAATAGAGAGTGGCTATCCGGTCTGGATGAGCGGCGTATTCAAGAAATAGAAAAGCTAATAGAGGGCCGTAAAAGCGCCGATGCAATCGGTCATCTGGAGCTTCTGCTTTACATGGGCCAGACGCTGCTGCGCGATTCGGATGTAATGGGCATGGCTCATAGTCTCGAGATTCGTCAACCCTTCTTAGATAACGCGTTTACGGATATGGCTCTGCGGCTCGACGACGACGCGAGAAAACCCCGGTCCATTCCCAAGCACCGGTTCGTACGGGCGATGGGGGATTGGCTCCCGGCCGAGAACGTGCAACGACCGAAAACGGGGTTTACACTTCCATTTCAAAGCTGGTTGACCGGGCCGCTGCGCGATCAGGTGAGCGAGACATTGCAGTCTATATCGCGGCAAAAAGATCTATTAGACGCTCAATCGGTACAGGCGGTCTGGAGTCGATTTCTCAATCGCCCGACTTCCAACGGCTGGTCTCGACCCTGGGCGTTATTCGTGCTCGCCAACTATCTCGAAAACCAGAAGTTATCGCCCTGAGCCGGCGCGTTGAATGAAAACGATTCAAGGATTTTTCGCGCGAAAGATCCAAGTCGTACCTCGCATCATCGATGAAAAAGAAGGTCCGGCGTATTCGGCGTCAAATATCTGTCAGACGATGGGAGACGCGTGCGCCGACGTTGAGCTTCACGTTATAATTTGCCTACCCATTCAAATCGAGACGTGACCGCCGTAATCTCTCGATTTCGTCAACGCACCGCGCGTAACCTCTAAGGACATGAACATTTTCGTACACAATTCGGCGAAAACGAAGGGCTTACAAAACCTGGACTCCGCCTGTCTGCAGACATACACTTATTCCGGGCTTGGGTGCTTTCATGCGCGCAATCGATTTTCCTATCCGTCTTTTGCCTCTATGAGGCACTAACGAATCAATACGCGCGAATACAACAGTGACACAATCACTTGCGAATAGAACCTGATTTTGCCGACTATAAAATACATAAACGGGGGGATTATAAACTATGCTTAGTCCGAAACCTGACGCCGACCATAAGGTAAATTGCGAATGCTGAGACGCTCGGCCTTAAAAGGCGTCCAAGTTGTCATCGACTTCCTCGCCCTTTCCGCGGCGTACTGGCTGGCCTTTCTCGCGCGATTCGAGTTCGAACCGAGCCACCAGTTGTATAAGCTTCTCTTCTTCACCTGGTCCTATGTCGTTATCTTGCAGTACGCGGTTCTGAGCTTGTTCGGGATACCGGCTTTCTCCTGGCGCTACGTCGGGGTTAGAGAAGCAAAACGGATGTTCTACGCCATCGGCGTGTCGTCGCTTGTTCTACTCGCGCTCCGGCTCGTCGGACCGGCGCTGGGTGGCGTTTTCTGGTTCGTAACCATTCCCCTCGGCGTCTTGCTGATAGATTTTTTCATCGCCTTTTTGGCGGTAAGCGGCGTGCGGGTGCTTCGGCGAATGTACGCTGAACGACAGGAACGCTCGCGTACTCAAAAGAGTGTAACTAAAAAGCGCACACTCCTCATCGGAGCGGGCAGAGCCGGAGTGCTGGCTGCTAAAGAGGTCGAGCAGAATCGGCACCTCGATATCGCTGTCGTGGGGTTTGTCGACGACGATCCGGTCAAAATCGGCCAGGTTATCCAGGGGATCAAGGTCGTCGGCCGTACCGATGAGCTGAGCGAGATCGCGGATAGATTTCGCGCGGAACAGGCCATTATCACGATCGCCGCGGTGCACGGTTCGGAGATTCGGCGCATCGTGGAGATCTGTAAGGCAGTCGCCCTTCCGGTGAAGATCATTCCGGGTATCTACGAAATTCTCGGAGGCAGGGTAAACCTTTCGCGAATCCGAGAGGTAACCATCGAGGATCTATTGGGGCGCGAGGCGGTGAACCTCGATGTCGAGGCGGTTGGTAAATTTCTAACCGATAAGCGCGTGTTCGTCACCGGAGCCGGTGGCTCCATCGGAGCGGAGCTTTGCCGCCAGATAGCTCGGTTCGGGCCCGAGAGCTTGATTCTGCTGGAGCAGGCCGAGAACAACTTGTTCCAGATTCACCAGGAGCTTTCGGCGGACCATAGACAACTGGATCTATCTCCCTGTATCTGCGACGTGTGCGATGAAAAGCGGGTGCAACGGCTCTTTGCTGTCTATAAGCCGCATATCGTTTTCCACGCGGCAGCGCACAAGCACGTGCCGATGATGGAATACAATCCCGGAGAAGCGGTGAAAAACAACGTTTTCGGCACGAGGGTCGTGGCCGACGCCGCTGATCGTCACGGGGCGGAGGCCTTTGTCATGATCTCCACGGACAAGGCGGTCAATCCCTCGTCCATTATGGGAGCGACCAAGCGCGCCGCTGAGATTTACACCCAAACGCTCGCGGAACGCTCGAGCACCAAGTTTGTGGCCGTGCGCTTCGGTAACGTGCTCGGCTCGACCGGCTCGGTGATTCCCATTTTCAAGGAGCAGATCAGTCGTGGCGGACCGGTTACAATTACCCACCCCGAGATGAAACGCTACTTCATGACTATTCCAGAAGCCTGCCAGCTCGTCATGCAAGCCGCGGCCATGGGCGAGGGCGCGGAAATCTTCGTGCTGGATATGGGAGAACCGGTGAAAATCGTCGACCTCGCGAGAGATCTGATCCGACTCTCGGGCTTTTCGGAAAATGAGATTTCAATCGAATTTACCGGAATCCGCCCGGGCGAGAAGCTCTTCGAGGAGATTTCCACGACCGAGGAGAATATGGCCAAAACCCGCCATCCTAAGATTTTTATCGGCAAGATCAGCCCGCATCGTTACGACGAGGTGTGCTTTAAACTCAAACTACTCGAAAAGGTCGCGGAGAGCTCGAATCGCGGCGAGGTCATCGAAGCGCTAAGACAACTCGTTACCGAGATTCGAGATTCACATGCGCCTATCGAAAGCGAGCCGCCGCTTTTTCCACTCGCGCCGCAAGCTCAGCCTAACGCGCGGTACTAGAGCGGGGGGGCTCAGAACTTACCCGCCTATTGCAAATCCGGTCGATAGATCTTTACAATTTCGAAAAGACGCCGCGGCAAAGCTTGGAAATAGCAAATAACCGATAAAATTCCGCATGTTGCGCCCACTTATTACCGGTTTGAAGGATCGATGAAAACGAATATACCCGCCGGAACTTTGCCGTAATCGTTTCCTGAGCTAATTTACTCCGTCTAAATAACGAGCTTAACAACCATCGGGGCAATCGCTTGAATACCGTATATCCGCAACAAAACGACTTTTCTTCACTGCCGTTTACAGAATCGACCACGAATCTGCGCGAGTTGCTCGCCAACATGTTGCGCTACAAGTGGCTGATAATCGGTATCACGACGCTCTTTCCGGTAGTGGCCGCGCTATACGCGGTGAGAATACCGAAGACCTATCAAGCGACCGCGATAATCGAGTACGACCCGCTGCCCTCTCGGCCACTCGGCAAGGACGTGGAAGATGTGGCGGACCCGATCGGCAGCTACTGGATGAGCCGCGAATGGTACGACACTCAAAATGCCATCATCGCGAGCCGGTCGATAGCGGAAGCGGTCGTTCTCAAGCTCGGCCTTCATCGAAACCGCGATTTCTTAGAGCTTCCGGAGGGAAAAGAGGCGACCGACGTTACCGTGGAACAAGCGGCCGGCGTGCTTCGCGGCCGGTTAGAGGTGGAAAAAGAGAAGGAGACTCGGATCGTCAAGGTGAACGTCAAAGACGGGGATCCGGAACGAGCGATGGTTCTGGCCAACGCGGTGGTCGATGCCTACATCGACAAGTTGATGAAGGATCGCGTCGGTTCCTCGGTCAGCGCCCTGGAGTGGCTCAGCGAGCAACTCGATAAAGAGAAAAAATCGCTCGATGAGTCGGAGATGTCGCTTCACAAGTTTAAGCGCGAGAACAACATTCTCTCGGTGTCCATGGAAGATAGGCAGAATATCGTGGCCGCCGATATCCAACGCTACAGCGAAGCGCTGACAAATAACCGATTGAACAGCATCGAGCTGGCGGCCAAGCTCGCGGAGTTACGAGAGACAAACCGCGAGGATCCGTTGCAGGTCAACAACCGTTGGATCACTGAAAACAATTCGATCGCGTCGCTCAAGCTCGACTATGAAAAAACCAGCGCCACGCGTCAGGAAACCTCGACCCGGTTCGGGGAGCAACACCCTGAAATGAAGTCCTTGGACGCCACGCTAAGCACCATCAAAGAGCAAATCCGTGCTCAGATCGACGGTCTTATCGAGAGCGCCGAGGCCGAGCTCAGGGAATCGAAAAACAAGGAAGCGCAGCTTCAACAGGCGCTCGCTCAGGTCAATCGGGCGGGGTTCGAGCTGAACCTAAACGAGATCGAGTACCGCAAGCTTTCCAGGGAGACGGAGAATTCGGAAAAACTCTACGAAATGCTTTTAGCGCGTACAACCGAGACCGATCTCACGCGCATGATGCAAGTGACCCATGTGAAGTTGGTCGATAAGGCGCTGAAACCGGGCGCGCCGATCAGCCCGAAGATTCCGTTGATCGTCGCGGCCGCCGGGCTGATCGGGGTTTTCTTATCGGTCGGTTTGGTCTTCGTTATCGTTCGAATCGACACCAAGCTCAGAAGCGCTGAAGAGGTGGAGGCTTTAGGGCTCACGGTGCTCGGAATCCTTCCCTCCATCGAGGGCGCCGCGACCAAGCCTCATCGATACGGAAGACGCTCGCGAAGCAAGCGAAAACGCAAGGACAGAGAGAGATTCTCCGTCGATCGGGACCTCGTCGTTCACAAGGAACCGAAGTCATCGGTGGCCGAGTGCTGTAGAACCGTGCGGACCAACCTGATGTTCATGGCGACGAGCCGGCCCCTTAATTCTCTGATCGTGACGAGCCCGAATCCTCTGGAGGGAAAGACCACGGTCGCGATCAGCTTGGCGATTACCATGGCGCAGGGAGGAAACCGGGTGTTGCTGATAGACACCGACTTGCGCCGCCCGCGTATTCACCGTGCCTTTGGTCTGCTATCAAGCGTGGGCGTGACATCGGTGCTGGTCGAGGAGTATTCGCTGCAAGAGGCGGCCCAGCCGACCGACGTGCCGGGGCTCTTCGTATTGCCCTCGGGCCCCATCCCCCCGAATCCGGCCGAGCTGCTTCAAACCACGCGATTCGCCGCGCTCGTCGAAAAAGCATGCGAGCAGTACGATCGCGTGATTTTCGATAGCCCGCCGCTGGCGGTGGTAACGGACTCCGCGGTGATCGCGTCTCAGGTCTCGGGCGTGGTGTTGGTCGTCCATAGCGACAGAACCACGCGCGACGCGGTCCGCTCGTCGACCAAGCAGCTTGTCACGGTGAACGCGAACCTGGTGGGCGCGGTGATCAACGGAGTCGATTTGACCGCCAACGGCCGCTACGGCTACGGCGGATACTACTACTACTACCGTGGTTATAACTACTACTATGAATCCGACTCCGAGTCCAAAGAGCAAGCTTCTCCCGCCGCGCCCGGATAGCCGGCGAGAATCAACGATTTCGGCTATCGCTTTCGCCCGAGCCGTCCGGCTCGATCGACTTCAGCGGCGGCGGGTTGCTGCTCCGGGCTAAGGCCAGCTCGCGAACCAAAAGCGTGATGTGGTGCTCAATCCGGCGCTGTCTCAGGTAGATGGTAAAAAAGCCGATGAGCGTCAGCAAAACGTTACAGTAAAAGATCAGATCCGCGCCGCGGCCGATGCCCATGGCTCGCGCTGTTTCCACCGCCAACTCGGGCCGGATCAACACCGCCGCGGCCGTGCCCCAGAGCAAAAGCCAAAAAATCGATACGCGCAAGCGTCCTCGACGGCGAACGATAGCGTAAATACTCATCGCCATCATGATCGCCATAAGAGCAAGCCCGATCTGTTGAAACATCGTCATCGAAGCAGTCTCCCGATAAAGTAATCAAATAGCACGCGAAAGGATCCGGCCGCCCGTTGCCCCTTCGCGCGAGAGTACTCTGTATAGTTGATCTGGACCGGAACTTCCGTGTACGCAAGACCGGAACGAACGACTTGGTCGATGATCTCGCTCGCGTGCGCCATTCTATCGAGCTGAATATCGAGCATCGCGGCGGCCTCGCGGGAAAAGGCCCGCATGCCATTGTGCGTGTCGCTCAAGCGCGCGCCGGAGGTCAACCAGGTGAATAGAACCGCCGCGGCCAATAAGAGGCGGCGCCCGAACGGAACCGAGCCGCTGTCGTCGAGAAAACGCGAGCCCAAAACAATCTCGGCCCTGCCTCTTAATATAGGGGCGAGCAGATTCGGTATGGAACGAACCGAATGCTGTCCATCTGCGTCGAAGGTGACGATCTGTTTCGCGCCTTGACGGAGACTGTACTCGATACCGGTTTGTAGCGCCGCTCCCTGCCCTCGGTTGATCACGTGCTGAAGCGTCTCGGCGCCCGCTTGGCGGGCCTTAACCCATGTATTATCCAGCGAGCCGTCATCGACGACGACCACGTGCGGGAAGTCGGGCTTGAGGCCGCGGACAACATCGCCGATGGTGCTTTCCTCGTTAAACGCGGCGATCACGATATAGACGCCTCGACGAACCGATTCGGGGAGATCGTAAGCATGAGACGAATCGATATGGTCATCCGTACGGGTCATCGACGTTTCTCGCTTTGACATTCCATAAATAGAAGCGTCCGCAATATCGGCGAGGCCTAAAGGTAATAAAACCAGTCGGCCCATCGCCCGCTCATAAGCAAAGACATCAATAGCACGGCGAGAATAAGAGCAAAGCCGAGTATCCACTTCCATCGCTTGCGAATTTTGGTTACGGAACCTCCGAAACCCGCGTTCGCTTCACTCTCGCCGTATCCGGGGTCCGAAGGCTCTTGCTTGATCTGAAAAGCCGGGTATTCGCCGGTAAGCGGCCCGAAGGAGAGTTTTCGCAGAATGTCGCATACAACTCCGGCCTGGTTGGGTCGATCCGCGGGTGCGCGCGATAAAAGCTGAGCGACAAGGTCGTCCAGCTCCGTCGGAATGGTCTCGTCGTCGACGACCTCGCGAATTCGGGGGGGCGTAATGCCAAGCTGGGTCTTGATTAACGACGTCAGATCGTCGTCATCCCAAAGCCGCCGTCCGGCAATGGTCTCCCAGAGTATCACCCCGAGCGCGTAGAGGTCCGCGCGATGATCGACGCGGTCGCCCACCGCTTGTTCCGGCGCCATATATCCCGGCGTTCCGACGATCGCCCCGAGCTGAGTAAGTTTTTCCCTCGGCATCGCGCCCGCGGGTGCGGACCGCCCTTGGTCTTTTATTCGGGCAATGCCGAAATCGAGGATCTTTACCAGATCCGTTCCATCTTTCCGTGGCTGAATTAAGATATTGTCGGGCTTTAGGTCGCGATGAACGATTCCGTAGCTATTCGCTGCGGACATCGCGTCCGCTACCTGCGCTCCAAGCTCACACGCTTTGGACCAGTGCAAGCTGCCTTGCATCTCGAGCACCTCGGTCAAGCTTCTCCCGCGAACCAACTGCATTACCAGATACGCGCCTCCCTCGGGCAGTTTTCCATAGTCGATCGCGCTCACCACGTGGGGATGCTCGAGTTGCGCCGTGGCCATCGCCTCGCGAGCGAAACGAACCGCGACCTCACCGTCAGCACCGTAGTCGGGCCTAATGATCTTAATCGCCACGTCCTTGTGTAAGGCGAGATGCTCGGCCGCGAATACCGAGCCCATGCCCCCCTCGCCGATTATCTCGGTGATTCGATATCGGTCGTCGATAATACGGCCGACCCAACCGTGCCCAATAGTGACCTCTTCCGGCAGCTCTTCTCGTTCAAGCTCTTTTCTCGGCCGCTCCTGATCAATGGGCGGCGAAACGCCCTCTCCGGTCCTTGGGCCGGGTACCCTCGGGGGCAGCGGGGGAATCTTTGCAGCGACGGAAGGTAGCGGTGGCTTACGGGTGGCAGGAGGCGGAGGAGGATTACCTTGTGCACGGTTGCCCTTTTTATCCGGGGGCTTAACCATTGCCTCGCTCTCCTTCAGGCGAACATCTCGGGCTGGCCGTTTCGCGATTCATCGCCAGATCATTTTGCCGCCTCGGTTACGCCAGTGTAAAGATTTCCGAGAAAATGAGATGTAAAAGATAATTCTATCTCAACATCTGAATGTTTTTACAGCTCTTTCCAGCTCTCCATCGCGATTGCGCCATTTCCGAAAGCTGGTAAATCGACCGCATGGGCCTTGCAGATGTGCACGCGCACTTAACGCTTCCTCAAAACGCCGCGATTATCGACGAGTTAATCGCAAACGCGGAAAAGGCCGGGGTGACTACGATCATCACCAACGCCATAAGCGCCGCTGATAACCGCGCCGTATCCGATTTGGCCGAACGCTTCGCGTTGGTGAAACCGGCCTTCGGTATTCACCCTGTAGAAACGGTTCCAGTCGATCGGCATTCGGATTCTACAGGTCGAGATGAGCAGAATTCGAGCTTTTCGGTTGATGCCGTTCTTGATTGGATTCGCGACAACATCGAAAAAGGGTTTGCCGTGGGCGAGATCGGTCTCGATGGGCATTGGGTGCCCGAGCGCCTCTGGGAAAAACAGGAGCAAGTCTTCACCGCGTTGCTCGATCTCGCTCTCGAAGCCGAAAAGCCGGTTATCATCCACTCCCGGAAAAGAGAGCGAAGAACCTTCGAAATCCTGGCGGAAAAAGGGATAAAGCGCGTCATCTGGCACTGTTTTGGGGGAAAGTTGAAGCTGGCGAAACGGATCGCGGAACGCGGCCATTACTTATCGATCCCGGCGAACGCCAGGCGCTCTAAAAGCTTTACCGCTATGCTTACGTCGCTACCTCGCGAGCTTATCCTTTTCGAAACCGATTGCCCCTATCTGAGCCCCGAACGCGGACGAAATAGCCAGCCCGCTGATGTCGCGCTGACCCGCGCCTATACGGCCGAGCTGTGGAGCGCGAGTGAAACCGAGGTAGAAGAGCGACTAGCGGAGAATTTCACGCGTCTATTCGGCGTTGAACCTTGACCGCTTAAAAAAGAGGAAAGCTCAATACCCAGAAAAACAGAACCGCGAGAAGAGTGAAGATCGGCAAGAGAATGACGATAGCCCAGAGCATGAATCCGAAAAACGAGGGCATCTTTACCCCTTGCGCTTCGGAGATCGATCGAACCATGAAGTTGGGCGCGTTGCCGATATAGGTATTGGCTCCCATGAAGACCGCTCCCGCGCTGATGGCGCCGAGGATGGCGGCCGCTTGCCCGACCTGCAACTCCGCCGCGTGCGAAAGGCCGGTGACTCCCAGGCCGAGCTCTAGAAAGACCAGGAAGGTGGGCGCGTTGTCCAGGAACGAGGAGAAAAGGCCGGTGGCGTAGAAGAATTCCACTGGATGATCGACTCCAAGCTGCGCGCCTCGCACGCGCAACAAGATCAGCGCCGGCATCATGGTGGCGAAAATGCCCGCGAACACCGCGGCGACCTCGAGGATCGCGTGGAAATTGAACTGATTTTTTTGGCGCGCGTCGCGGGCCACGGCCGATTTATCGGAATAGATCAAGGAAAGCCCCGAGCTCGCGTACATGATGCACTCGCGAAACGGGGTACTGACCGAGAGCGCGACGGAAACCACAATCGATAACAAAAGGACGATATTAGTTCCGCCTATCATGCGCAGAGGTTCCACCTCCGCGCGATCCAGAGCGACATCGTACGAGGTTTCCTTGGCATAGTAGTAGGCGTCAATAGCGTAATAGATGGCAAAGAGTAAAACGCCGTTGAGTATCCATAGAGGCGTAAGCTTGAGAAACCAGAAGAAATCAATGCCGCGTAAGTACCCGAGAAAAAGCGGGGGATCTCCGATGGGCGACAACAGGCCGCCGGTATTGCAGACCAAGAAGATAAAAAAGATCACGGTATGCGCTACGAAGTGCCGTTCTCGGTTTGTCCTGAGCACCGGATAGATCAACACCATCGCCGCTCCGGTGGTGCCGATGACAGAGGCCAAGACATAGCCGACGAGAAGGAACAGGCTGTTGACCAAGGGCGTTGCCCGCAGGTCTCCTGAAACGTGAATACCGCCGGCGGTGATGAACAATCCCGCGAGCAAGCTCAAAAACTGAAAGTACTCCAACGCGGTATGGCTCACCTGATGCGGGTCATTGAAATAGATATAAATCGCCACGGGCACGCCGAGTATGATCGAGACCAGCAGGCGGTTCCGATTGTTCTCCCACCAATGGCTTATCCTCGGAACCAGTGGAAAGACGGCGATAATCAGCAAAATGCCGATGAACGGAAGCACCGCCGGTATCGGGGGCACGAAACGGGCCGCGCCGTGGCCGCCGCGGTTTTGTGGGTCATGGCCCCCGGCTTGTTCATGCTCGCCGCCGCGGTCCGCGGCGGAGCTCGAGGGATCGATGGGGTCACCTTTCCCCGGCGATTCCGCGTGGGACTTGGTCGTACCTTTATCGGCGAAAAAAGGAACGCCCGTGGAAATGCCTATGATCAGCAGAACGACAGAAAACAACAGCAAAAGGACGCCGGTCCGCATATATGGTATCTTCGCTTCGTGAGTAGTCACAATTCGTTACCCGTTATCTGATATGTTTTTACTAAAAGAAACGCTTCGACTACTGCCCGCTCAAGAAAATAACGCGAGGGAATTCAAAGGTTTCCACGGCGGTGAGCGCTATTTGCGCTTCTCCGCTTTTCCAGGTGCAGACTATAGATGACTAGTTGAAAATAGCAAGACGACGGCTCGATGCGAACGCGACAGTAACACCGTCGTATGGATTTATATTAGTTTTAGATCTAAAAAATCGAGGAATTGTATCCAACCCGAATATGAACCCCCGCCGCAATAGAAGAGCAAAAAGGGCTTTCTTTGCTATTATGGCGTTATCATTACTCTCGTTTTTTTGGAGTAGCGCGCTGCTTCATTATCGGGCGTTAGCCGTACTGCTTCGAAATGTAGCTCCGGAAGATCCGCCATGGTTCGTACGAATCGGCGGCTACGCGGTCGACGAACGGGAGAGGGAATTCCATCCGCCGGCGGGCGTTCTAAGGGGGAAATTATACATTCCCCGCGATTGCGACCGTCCTCCGGGTCTGCTTCTTGTACACGGTATCCACCACCTCGGAATGAACGAGCCCCGTAGCAAGTCCTTCGCGCGCGCGCTCGCGTCCGCCGGCGTGCTCGTGCTGGCGCCTGAAATCCCCGAGCTGACGGATTACCGAGTTGTGACCTCGACGATCGGCGAAATTTCGGCTTGCGCGCGCTATCTAGCGGACATGACCGGGCGCACGGTTACGGGCGTCATCGGCATCAGCTTTGCCGGAGGACTTGCCCTTATGGCGGCGGCGGACCCGAAATGGCAACAATCGATCGGTTTTGTCGTGGCGGTCGGCGCTCACCACGACTTGACCAGGGTTGTACGCTACTACGCCGGCGACCAGATCCGAGGACCCGAGGGACCGCCTTACAGCATACCGCCTCACCCCTACGGAGCGCGGGTCTTTCTCTATTCCTATTTAGATAGGCTATTTAGCGCTCAAGACCTGCCGCTCGCCCGCGACGTCTTTCGAACCTATCTACACGACGAACACCGTCTGGCGAGATCTCAAGCTCAAGAACTGAGCGCTGACGGAAAGCGGTTGATGCTTCAACTGCTCGACCAAAAAGATCACGAGACCTTGCGTCGCGTTTTGATGCCGCTATTGACCGCCCACGAGGACAATCTGAAGAGTGTCTCTCCTCGCGGTAAGCTCGCGAGGCTCAACGCTCAGGTATTATTGATCCATGGCGCGGATGACCCGATTGTGCCGGCCACGGAAACCCCCTGGCTCGCGCGCGAGATACCGCCCTACTTGCTGCGCCAAGCTCTCGTTTCCCCGGTTATCAGGCACGCCGAGATCGAACAAAAACCAGCCGCGACGGAATACCTGAAATTGGTGCGCTTCATCGCGGAGCTTCTAGCTTTGACCTATAAAGAGCCGGCGGTTAAAAGAAGGTAAGCGGCCACGCGCGTGGTCACTCCGGCATGAAGTCTCGAAACGGGGTTAGTACGCGGCGCGCAGCATTCTTAACGCATCGTCGAAGTCCATCGCTTTCGGGTTAAACGCGATGGCTCCGTCGTTGATCGCGACCTTAGCGATGCTTTCAAGCTTGTCTTCCGGAACCCCGGCGTCTTTCAGCCGCAGCGGTATTCCCGTGGCCTGCTCGAGCATGCTCGAAAGAGCGCGAACGGCGGCAATCGCTTCCAGCGCGCGATTCGCGGGCGGGATCTCGACGTAACGCTCTTCACCGACCAAGGGCAATAACAGCCCCGCGATATGCTCCGGTACCGCGTCGAGGTTATATTCCATACCATGGGGAAGCATGATCCCGTTGCCGATTCCGTGAGGAACGTGGCATACTCCCCCCAGGGCGTGAGCCAGCGCGTGAACGCATCCGACCATCGAATTAGAAAAAGCGATGCCGGCAAGAAGCGCCGCGTTCGCCATCGCGAGCCTGCTGTCTTTGTCTTTCCCGTTTTTCAGCACGTTTTGAATATTGTCTCTTATCAGGACGATCGCCGCGGTCGCGAAAGCGTCGCTGATCGGATTTTTCTGAGTTCCCATAAAGGCCTCGATCGCGTGAGTCAGAGCGTCCAAAGCCGTGGCCGCGGTAATTTTCGGCGGCATGGTTTCCGTCATTCTCGGATCGAGAATCGCCAACTTCGGCAACATATAGGGCGAGGTAAACTGCATCTTAGTTTGTTTTTCCGTGTTCATGATAACCGCCGCCGCGGTAACCTCGGAACCGGTCCCGGTCGTGGGAACCACGATAAACGGTTTCATCGGTTTAGTCAGGCGGTTGTTACCCATGAATTCCAGGAGATCATTCGACCCCTCGGTCACCACGATATTGACCCCTTTTGCCGTATCGATCACCGAGCCGCCGCCGACGGCGATGATGGAATCGCAGCTTTTTTGCCGATAGATTTCCGCGATCTGGTTTACCACGAGGTGCGATGAATCGACCGGAATCGAATCGTAGACCGCGCCGATGGTCACGTTAGACCCCGCGAAGGAATCGATGACGAGCTTCGTCAGCCCGGCTTTCGCCACTCCTTGATCGGTCAATATCAGGGGCCTGTTCGCACCGAGCTGACCGAGCTCGTAAGGGATATTCTCCAGGGCTTTGTTTCCAGAGGCTATCTTAACGGAGTTGTAGAATTCGTAATAGCTGGGCAGCATCTTCACTCCTTTTATTTCGTATCAATTTCGTTGAAAGGCCCCGAGCAGGCAGTTTCCATAGAGTAAAATGCGATTTCGCAATATCAGCCACGAAAAGCTCGGCACGCGATTGATATAGTTTTTCGCGATAAAGCCGGGAAACAACAGGGCCTGGACGCGACTCATGACGCGAATCACCGCCAGGGTCTGACTCAAATCCCCCTTGACAAACTGCCGGTTGTGAGCGACCGCGTCTTGGGTCGACATCTGCCCGACCATCAACATAAAAGCGAACTCGGGGTTCTTAATACACATCTCCACATCCGCGCGGACCTCCGCTTTTTGTCCCAGGTACCGCACCAGGCCGTCTTTCTTCTGAATCGCCATCCGAGGTCCGTTTATGACGGAAAAAAGAAAGGTAAAGGGATCGGGCCAATCGTCTATCTCCTGCTTGATCACGGGGTCGATTGCATACCCGGCTTGTATTCCCATTCCTAAAAAATATAAAGAGAGACCGGTTACCCAATTTTTCGCCCTCTTCGTACCCGGTTCAATATCGGGATATCGATCACGTTCGATCACGACCAGCCTCCATAAATAAAAGCTCGCACGGCACCTGAATCACACCTGTAGACGCGGTGGCTTATGCAATTATCAGCCAATCTTAATCACGGTCGAGGCAAAATAACATACATTATAGTGGCCGAAAACCATTTCCGGGCTGATCTATCCCTTTATTTTTTTAGATATTTCGCTACGCGTTGCTCGGGAAACACGGGATTCGAGTCGATCGGTTATCGGTTCGGGATTGTCTTGCACAGGGTGGGCGAAGTCGTTGTATTAACGGCGTTGTTGTAAAGCTGGTTTCGGTCCCGGTCGCGAAACGCGCGCTTGCGAACATGGGCTGAGGGTGCCCGACGCCGTCGGTAACGTATATCGGCGAGCGATGCGAGTTATATGTGGTAGTCTTGGACGAACCATGACCCACCAAGACCGACCCGCGACAAAAAGTAAAAGGTTCTTCAAGCTAGCGGGGATGACCGCATCGGTGGCCGGAGGCTATGCCCGAAGTCGCGTCAAGGGATTGTTCCTGTCAAAAGAGTCCGCTCGCGAGGAATTCGAACGACACCTTCAGCAGGCTGGAACGCGGGTCACCAAGACATTGGGAGAGCTTAAAGGCGCCGTGATGAAGGTCGGTCAGATGGCCTCGGTCGCGGCCGATATTCTGCCTCCTGAAATCGCGAATGCGCTGAGCAAGCTTCAAAGACAGGCGCCGCCGATGGCTTTCGAGGTCATCGCCGAACAGATCAAAGCGGAATTCGGCGCCGGCCACGAGGCGCTATTTGCCCGGTTTGATCGAGAACCCTACGCTTCCGCTTCCATCGGACAGGTCCATCGGGCCAGGACGAACAGCGGCCGGGAGGTGATCTGTAAAATTCAGTACCCGGGCGTGGATGCCGCCGTTGACTCGGATCTCCGCCACCTCAAGATATTGTTACGAGCGAGCGGGCTGGCGCGAATCAATCGCAAGGCGATGAACGGGACCTTTGAGGAATTGCGCGAGCGGCTACACGAAGAGCTCGACTATTGCAATGAAGCGGATAACGTCCGAATGTTCGCCAAGTATCATAAAAAGCATCCGTTCGTGACTATTCCCAAGGTCGTCGGCGAACGTTCATCAAAGCGCGTTTTGACCTTGACTCTTGAGACCGGCGATTCCCTGGAAGAACTGGATAGAGCAAACTATTCCCAAAAAGAAAGAGACCGGTTAGGCAAAAACCTATGGACTCTGATGTCGGGCCAAATCTTCGAGCTCGGCGCGATTCATGCCGACCCGAATCCCGCGAACTTCGCTTTCCGTCGTGACGGCCGTATCGTGATCTATGACTTCGGATGTATAAAAAAAATACCGCGTGAAATCGTCGATAGCTATAGCGACCTCATCGTAGCCAGCGTTTACGAGGACTACGAGGCCGTGGAAAACGCGGTTCGAAAACTGGGCATTCGCAACCTCGACGGCCCGCCGGTAGAGCACTCATACTACAAGGTGTGGCGAGACTGCATCGCCCTTCCCTTTCTGGCGAATCCCGAGTTCGATTTCGGTAAAGCCACGCTGCACCAAGAGGTCTTGAAGCTTCTACCGGGTACGCTGAAGTACCTCCCCTCTTTCCAACCCGCCAAGGACCTGATCTTCCTGAACCGAACCGTTGCCGGTCATTACGCCAACCTTCTGAAATTGAGAGCGCGCCTTCCTATATTATCCCTATTGAAGCAATACGTTTCGCATCTGTAAGCGTCGTTCTAGATCGCGCGTCTCAGAAAATCTTTCAGCTTGGACGAATCGTCGGACTTCGATAGAAACTCGGCCTTTAAGCTCAATGCTTGTTCCTCGATGTCAGTCGGGTCCAACCCGGTTAGCACCAGAACCGGAAGGTCGGCTTGCTTTTCTCGAATTTTTTCGAGAACCGTTAAACCCGATCCGTCCGGAAGCTTAACGTCCAAAACTACGGCGGCCAACTCTCGGTCAAGCGCCTTCAACGCGTCCCTCACCGTCGACACCGCCACGGTTTGTCCATAAGCCGAACAAAACCTTTCAAGCGCGCGAAGCATAAATTCGTCATCTTCTACGATTAGTATCTGCTTCTCCTCTGACGACACCCTGCCACCTATTTCTTATACATCCGGTCAACCCGGATGAAATGTTGTCCGCATTACAAAAAGAATACCATACCGCTCAGTCGGTAAATATCAAAATGAATTGAAAAGCAGTTTCGAAACCGTTTTCTTCTGATTTCTAGTTGAACTTTTCGTGACGCAAAAGCGCTACTTCGCGTCAAACTCGACTTTTTCTACGATCTACGATAGATGAAGTACGTCTTGTCAGGAGCGATAAATAAGATCGAATTAACGACTTTTTTCATCGTAGCCGAACTCTAGGAGAGAATAGGCTCTGAAACCGATAGCATCCCCGCGATAGCCGTGCCGCGTGTAAGTTGAGAGATCAGCCGGCGCTGTAACGCTCGGACGGTGTAGAAATTCGACTTTCCGCGTCTTCAGCGGCCGAGAGAGCACGCTTTGTATTCGCGACGGGATATGAAAACGCCTTGGACCAAAAACCCGGCGAGGCGCCGAAGACGCGACGGCGATCGCGTGCTAGTAGCGAATGTCCATCTCTCGAGCCGCCTTGGTTTCGTCAAGCCGCCCCACCGGAGTCGTTCGAGGCGCGGCGCGTAGCTCGGCCGGGTTGGTCTCGGCCTTTTCGGCGATCTTTCGCATTGCCGCGATAAATGCATCGAGCGTCTCTTTACTTTCGGTTTCAGTCGGCTCGATCATCAAAGCTTCCTTGACGATTAACGGAAAATATGCTGTCGGAGGATGAAAGCCTTCGTCGATTAAGGCCTTGGCGATATCTATCGCGCGTATTTCGCGCTCCGTTTGTTTCTGGGCGGACAGAACGCATTCGTGCATACAGCCGTCGGGATAAGGAGCGTGGAAAAGATCTTTGAGCGAATGCAAGATATAGTTGGCGTTGAGCACCGCGTTGTCGCTGACGCGTCTCAGCCCTTGCGCCCCCAGCGTTAAAATATACGCGTACGCTCTTAGACATACCAAAAAGTTACCGTAAAACGGCGCGACGTATCCGATGGAATCCGGATAGTCGTATTCAAGCTTGTAGGTATTATCGTCTCTCTTCACGACTCTCGAGATCGGTAAGAACCTTTCGAGATTCTTTCTCACACCAACCGGACCGGCTCCGGGACCGCCGCCGCCGTGCGGCGTGGCGAAGGTCTTGTGCAAATTCACATGGACGATGTCAAAAAAAACGTCTCCCGGCCGAAACCGACCTAGCACCGCGTTGAGATTCGCGCCGTCATAATATAGAAGACAATCGTGTTTTTTTGCGAGTTTCGCGATTTCTTCGATATTTGAGACAAAAATACCCAACGTATTCGGATTGGTCAGCATCAGCGCCGCGGTGTGCTCGCCCATAGCCGACTCGAGCGCCTGAAGGTCGATAAACCCGGTCTTTCGGTTGGTCGCGACTTCCCGTACGTGATACCCGGCGGTGGCGGCGCTCGAGGGATTGGTGCCGTGCGCCTCGTCCGGAATCAGCACCTCGGTCTTTCGGTTGTTCTTATATTTATGATAAGCGGCGACGATCAGCATCCCGGTCAGCTCTCCTTGCGCGCCCGCCATGGGATGCAAGGTAAAGGCATCCATACCCGTGATCTCACACAGTAGTTTTTCCAATTCATAGATTACGGCTAAGGCGCCCTGAGTGAGTAGACCCGCGCCTCGAAGTTGGGGCAACAAGGGGTGAAGCGAAAAGAAACCCTTAAGATGAGCGATCTTTTCAAAGACCTTCGGGTTGTACTTCATGGTACAAGAGCCGAGGGGATAGAAATTGGTATCCACGCCGAAGTTCCGGCGCGAAAGCTCAGTAAAATGGCGAACGACGTCCAACTCCGAAAGCTCGCATAGCTGTAAAGCGCTCGACCGGCTGTATCGAGCCTCGATCGGCTCGGCCGGCGGAACATCGGACTTTGACAATCGCGCTCCCCGCCTTCCCGCCACGGTCTTTTCGAATATTATCGACATATCACGCTCTCCAACGCTTCCGCGAACCAGCCGATCTCGTACTTCGTTCTCTTTTCGGTCAGCGCTACCAAAAGGTAATTATCCAGACCGGGATAATAACGGCCGAGGGGAAATCCCGCGGCAAATCCCTTTTCGATCATCAGATCGATACATTCGCTCGCCCCGAAAGGAAGGCGGATGGTGAATTCGTTAAATGTAGGACCTGACTCGATCACCTCGATACCGGAAATCCGCTTCAGCCGTTGCTTGGCGTAGTGCGCCTTGTCCCGGCAGATCCTCGCTACCTGCTTGAGACCCTCGGTGCCTAAGAGGCTTAGATAGATGTGAGCGCGAAGCGCGCATAAAGCCTGGTTGGTGCAGATGTTCGAGGTGGCTTTTTCGCGCCGGATATGTTGCTCGCGTGCCTGCAAGGTCAATACGAATCCTTCTTGGCCGTGAACGTCGACCGTGCGGCCCGCGATTCTTCCGGGCATTTTTCGCACCAGACTCCTTCTCGCGGCCATGAATCCCAGATAAGGTCCTCCGAAGGAAACGGGAAGCCCCAAGGGCTGGCCTTCGCCGGTGGCGATGTCAAATCCCATTTCCCCCGGCGTTTTGATGATGGCGCACGCTATCGGATTGACGGACTGAATCGCGAGAGCGCCTTTCTCATGGCAAAGCTTTACGATATCGCTTTGGTCGTCGATCACCCCAAAAAAATTGGGATTCTGCAACACCACCGCCGCGGTCGATCGATCGATTAGATCAGACAGCTTTTTACGTTCCATTCGGCGCGGTCCAACCTCGGTCTCGCTGAAATCGATCGCGAGATTCTTGGCGAAGGAATGGACCATTTTCCGGTGAATCGGGTTGACCCCGCCGTCCACCACGACCTTGCGGCGGCCGGTCGCCGCTATCGCCATCTGACAGGCTTCATACAGCGCGGTACCGCCGTCGTACACCGAAGCGTTTGATACGTCCATCTCCGTCAGCCGGCAGATATAGGTTTGATATTCGTATATCGCCTGCAACGTGCCCTGGGACAACTCGGCTTGATAAGGCGTATAAGCGGTATAGAACTCGCTTCGACCCGCGATCGCGTCGACCGCCGCCGGAATGAAGTGATCGTAAAAACCCGCTCCCAGGAAAGTGACTAGGTCGGTATGGTTCCGTCCGGCGAGTTTTTCGAAATGCGCGAAGACCTCGAGCTCGGCCATGCCCTCCGGCAGGTCGAAGGATTTCGGCTTGAGCGACGCGGGAATCGCGCGAAAAAGATCTTCCATAGAGGAGACCCCGCAGCGTTCTAGCATCTCGGCTCTCTGTTTGTCCGTATTCGCGATATAGGTCATGCCTCGGACTCCAAGAAAGCTTCGTACGCTGAGGCATTCAGCAAAGAGCTTAAGTGGTTTCTGTTATAGTCCTTCAACTTGAAGATCCATCCTTCCCCGTACGGATCGTGATTGATCTTTTCCGGCGCTCCCTCTAAGGAAGCGTTTACCTCGAAAACCTCCCCCGAAATCGGCGCGTAGATATCGCTCGCGGCTTTCACCGACTCTATGGTCGCGCACTCTTTACCCCTTTCGACCTCGACGTGTAACTGCGGAAGCTCTATAAATGTGATATCCCCGAGCGCTCGTTGAGCGTGGTCCGTGATACCGACAACGGCAAGCTCGCCCTCAATCCGAACCCATTCGTGAGTTTTCGTGTACAAGCATTCTTCTGATACCATTTTTTAGGATCTCCTTTTCGGTGCGCGATTCGCGTAAAATACCGGCTATAAAAATTCATCCAGCCTTTTACGTCCCGTAGCGTGCTTATAGAAAGGCATATCGCTCACGGTCCCCGTTAGTTCCTGTCTTTCCGTCTTGATTTTCAGGGTTGCCCCGGGTTGGTTATAACGCGCGAGCACGTATCCGAGCGCGATTCCCTTGCCCAGCGAAGGAGAAAAGCTGCCGCTCGTGATCACGCCGACTTCAACGCCCGCCTCATCCAACACGAGATCGCGGGCGCGAGCGGCTCTTCGGCTCTCAAGCACGATCGCCGCGAGCGAAAATCTTCTGACCGATTCATCGAGAACAGCCGGCGAACCGATAAACGGTTTGTCGCGAGCGATACAGTACGTCAGATTTGACTCTGCGGCGTTGCGATCGCCGCTGAGCTCATGTCCGTAAAGCGGCAAACACATCTCCAACCGAAGGGTATCTCGCGCGCCGAGTCCGGCCGGTTTGGCGCCGAGATCAAGACAATCATTCCATAGTTTCGAGACGAGGTCGGTATCGCAGTAGATCTCGAATCCGACCTCCCCGGTATAACCCGTGCGGCTGGTCAAAACCCGCGTTCCTTGATACTGATTGTATGCGAAATCGAAGTAACGCATGCCGTCGATCGGCCTATCCATGAGTTTGCGCATGATTTTGGGGGAGCCCGGACCTTGAAGGTCGATTTTTGCGGTTTCGTCGGAGATATCTTCTATTCGCGTGTTTTTCGAAAGCCGGGAGCCGATCCAAATATAGTCGTCTTGCCGCGTGGCCGCGTTGACCACCATAAAGAAATCGTTTTCACCTACACGATAGATAATCTGATCGTCGATCACGCCGCCCCGCGGATTGCACATGAGCCCATAGCGACACCGGCCGACCTCAAGCGTTCGAATCGAACACGTGAGCAGCTTCTCCAGGTCTGAGAGCGCGTCGCCGTGATGAATTCGAAATTCACCCATGTGGCAGGTATCGAAGAGAGTCGCCGCTTTACGAGTGGCGTTGTGCTCGGCGATGATGCTCTGATACTGAATCGGCAGTAAAAAACCGGCAAAAGGGGCCATCTTTGCGCTGTTTGCCAGGTGATCGTCGTAAAGGACCGTTTTTTTTACGTCCATGTAACGAACCGAATGGTGTGCGATAGATCATCTACCGATCGGAGCCCGGTATCTACGACTACTACGACGGACGCGGTTAATAGTATAAAGGCCCGACCGATGGGAAAGATTATACTCGGCGATAACCTCGAAGTATTACGAAAACTCGGCGATAGTACTGTCGATCTAGTGTACATTGACCCACCTTTCAATACGGGAAAACGCCAACAGCGTATACGCATGAAGACGATTCGTGACGAAACCGCCGGCGATCGCTTTGGTTTTCAGGGCAAACGTTACCGTACCATCAGGCTGGGTTTAAGTGGTTACGACGACTGCTTTGACGACTTTCTAGAGCATATCGAACCGCGCTTTATCGAAACCAAGCGGGTGTTAAAGCACAATGGCAGCTTTTTCTTCCATATCGACTATCGAGAAGTCCACTACTGTAAGGTTCTACTTGACCAGATATTCGGTCGAGATGCATTTATCAATGAGATCATTTGGGCCTACGACTACGGCGCACGTTCCAAAACCAAATGGCCGGCCAAACACGACACGATCCTCTGGTACGCCAAAGACCCCGATAGTTACACCTTTAATTTTGAAGAAATGGATAGAATTCCCTATATGGCGCCAGGACTCGTGGGTAAAGAGAAGGCGGCCAGGGGCAAGACTCCCACGGACGTTTGGTGGCATACAATCGTCAGTCCGAACGGTAAGGAAAAGACCGGTTACGCTACCCAAAAACCTTTGGGTGTCTTGGAAAGAATCGTGAAGGTCCACTCCAAACCGGGTGATATATTGCTAGACTATTATGCCGGAAGCGGCACCTTGGGAGAGGCGGCCGCGAAATTACGCCGCGACTTTATCCTGGTCGACAACAGTCCCGAGGCGTTCGAAATCATGACCAAACGTCTGGCGGTTTACAAGCCCGAATGCATTTCTGGCTTGTTGAGCAAACAGGAGCAGATATGAATTTCTCGGAGCGTCAAACCGCTATTCGTTGGCTCGGCCTGGAATCGGGTTTCTTCAGCGGTCTTTGGCGCGGGTTATTACGCGTAGCGTTGATGCCATTTTATGCCCTTTATGAAAAGCATCTTTTGGTAAAAGCGGCGACGTGGACGTTACCGAACCACATCGGCATTATTATGGACGGCAACCGTCGCTTCGCCAGGCTCGTGAGGGCGGAGGACGTCTCTTTCGGCCATCAACGCGGAGCCGAGAAGCTGAGGGAAGTGCTCCGCTGGTGCCATCAGATCGAGATACCGGTCGTGACGGTTTGGGCTTTGTCGATCGACAATTTTCGTCGCAATAAAATGGAACTGGAGTCGCTATTAAGCTTGCTCGAATCGGAAACGAAAAAGCTCGTACGCCACGAAGACGTTCACCAGAATCATATTCGAGTCAGGTTCATCGGTCGCTTGGACATGCTGCCCGAAGGCCTCCGAGAGGCAATCCGCGAGGTGGAGGCGGCGACCTCGGGGTATAGTCGGTTCTTACTGAATATCGCCGTGGCTTATAGCGGGCGCGAAGAGATCACCGACGCCTTCCGTAATTATTTGGCGAATCAGCTTCGCTTGGGTAAGAGCATAAAAGAAGCGCTCGATCGCTTTGACGATAAAGTCGTCGACCGCCATCTCTACACCTCCGGAATGCCGGAGCCGGACTTAATAATCCGCACAAGCGGCGAGGTCCGCATAAGCGGTTTTCTACTCTGGCAAAGCGCGAATTCAGAATATTATTTCTGCGACAGCAATTGGCCCGCGTTTCGAAAAATCGACTTTTTACGCGCGTTGCGTTCCTATGACGAAAGGGAACGGCGTTTCGGGAAATAGACCTTACCTCACGAAAAGCGTCGAGCGTGAACGCGAAGCAAGCTATGATATAAGCGCCCTCCCGCTCTTTACGGACTCGAGTTTTATACGCTCTATGCGAGGTCCCAAAAAGGTGAAAACTCCTTACGTTCTCGCTTTTTCTCGCGAGCCAAACGGCTTACGCCGAGGGATTTGTTGTCACGGTAAAGTGGATTCGTCTATCGACTTGCATCGGTCTTGGGCAAAAACGGGCGAAGCATTTCCATGGGAAACGGAATGATCGTGGTTGTGGCTCGGTCGCCCGAAATATCCAACAAGGTCTGCAAATAACGAAGCTGCAACGCGGCGGGTTCTTTAGCGATGATGTCCGCTGCGGCTTTAAGCTTCTCGGCGGCTTGAAACTCGCCCTCGGCGCTGATGATCTTCGCGCGACGCTCACGCTCGGCTTGCGCCTGTTTCGCCATGGCGCTCTGCATTTCCTGCGGCAGATCGATATGCTTAACTTCCACCGCCGTCACTTTTACCCCCCACGGATCGGTATGGGCGTCGATGATCGACTGTAATTCGGAATTGATCTTTTCGCGCTCGGAGAGCAACTCGTCCAAATCGGATTGGCCTAGCACCGATCGCAACGTGGTCTGAGAAAATTGACTCGTGGCGTAGAGGTAATCCTCCACCTCGATGATAGCTTTAATCGGGTCCATAACCCGAAAATAGATAACCGCGTTCACACTGATGGAAACATTGTCCTTGGTAATCACGTCCTGCGGCGGCACGTCCGTTGTGACGATCCGGGTGGAAACCCGCACCATTCTATCGACCATGGGAATGATCCACTTAAAACCCGGCCCTTTGGTCGCGCCAACCCGACCGAGACGAAAGATTACGCCTCGTTCGTATTCGTTGAGGATTCGAACGCCTGAAATAAATAGTATAAACAGGATACCTATTAAAATACTTAGTCCCGTCGACATCGCCCCATCTCCTTAAAAATAGTTTTGTTATTGGCCATTAAACCGTTTGACCTTCACGATAAGACTATCACAGCTCGTCACCACGACGGCTTGTCCGGTCTCCACGGGCTCGTCCGATATCGCCCGCCACAACTCGCCGTGTAAAAATACCTGACCGACCCTACCCGGCTCAAGCGCTTTTTTCACGGTGCCGATTTGGCCGACCATACCCTCAAAAGCCGTAAGGACCGCGCGTCGGTGCACTCGGATGACCATGGCCATCACGCCGACCACAAACAGCCCGAGACCCAGGGTCGCGGGCAGCACCAAGCTCAACGGAACTCGAAAGCTCGCGCCGGAACGCGGATCGAACATCTGATCCGGGACATCGAAGAGCAGTAACGACCCGAAAGCGAAACTGATCAATCCGGCCACGCTGAGCAGACCGTAGCTCGTCACCTTCATCTCCAGCACGAAACAGACAATGCCCAAGATAATCAGCGCCAGACCGAGGTAATTAAAGGGAATGATTTGAATGGAAAAGAGAAATAAAATGGCGCTCAATACCCCGACCGTCCCCGGTAGGATCAAGCCCGGATGGCTGAATTCAAGATAGATCCCCAAGATGGCGACGATCAGCAGTAGAAAGGCGAGGCTCGGGCTGGCCAACCCGAGCTTGAAACGCTCTTTCCAGTCGAGTTTGATCTCAACAACCCGCAACCCCTTGGTATTAAGTTGTTGCTCTTTACCTTTGACCTCGACCAGGCGGCCGTCAGCCTTGGCTAACAGATCGGATAAATCCTTGGCCACAAAATCGATCACCCCGTTCTCCTCGGCCTCGCGACAGGTGATCGATTCGGCGTCGATCACCGCTTTGCGCGCCCATTCCCGGTTGCGATTCCGTTGTTCGGCAATGGTTTCGATGTATGAAGCAGTATGCTGGGTGACTTTCTTTTTCATCTCCTCTGGAAGTTCCCCTTGAATCGAAACCGGGGTCGCCGCGCCGATATTGGTGCCCGGCGCCATCGCCGCGATATGCCCGGCCATCGTGATGATAACGCCCGCGCTTCCGGCTTGCGCGCCCGGGGGAGAGACATAGACCAGAACCGGAATGGGTGAATTCAGTAGAAGTTTTACGATCTCCAGAGTCGAATCGAGCAATCCTCCGGGCGTATCGATCTCGATAATCAACGCCTGAGCGCGAGACTGGTAGGCTTTGTCGATACTTAGCTGAACGTGGTCGACCGTCGCTCCATGAATCAGACCATTGAGCTTCATAGCGGATACGAATTCGGTTGACCCCTGCAGCGGCGCGGGCGTAGCGACAAAGCCAAGAACCAAGCTGAACAGCGTCAAAAAAACAAGGCGATTTGTTTTTCCTGTGGTAAGCGTCCGGTTCGCATCGTACGGTCGAATCGCACTCATTTTCTCCGCGAAAAGCTCGCTAACGGAAAAAGAAATTACGCGGTGACAAAATCTAATCCCAAGAGAGTCGCGAAATACGGATGGCATGTTTCAAATGATCCTTACGGTTGAATGGTACGCTCGGTATCGGTCGGTAGCAATATACGGGTCCTGTCGATGAGTCATCGCATCACCGGAGCTATCGCTTTTATCACATTATTTAGCTCGATCATGGGATTGCTGCACTGGTATGTATGGCGGCGCCTGGTTCGAGATCCGAGCTGGCGGCGACCCTATAAAATAACCGCTACTGCATTGATCTGCCTTTTAGGGGTGAGTCTTCCGGCGGGATTTCTTCTTTGGCGCGTTCTACCGCGGGAATCAAGCGCTGTCGGCGCGACGGTTTCTTACGTTTGGCTGGGAGTATTATTTTACCTCGTTATCATCCTGCTGCTCCAAGAGCTTATCCGCATTCCCGTTCGTCTGATCAGGCGCTATCATGCGATAAAAGACCTCAAATATCGGCCGACCGTGTCGCGAAAACCGACAACGCAATTGCTGCGTGACAGTCGGCGCCGGTTTATGGCTCGCCTCGCAGCCGGGTCAGCGTTGATCGCCACGGGCGGAATTGCCACCTGGGGAATGCGATCTGTTTTTCGAGAAATCGTCACGCCGGAAATTCCCGTTAGACTACCCCGTCTGCCGTCCGCGTTGTCCGGGTACCGAATCGCGATGATTACGGATCTGCACATCGGGCCCATTCTAGGGCGCGACTTTGTCGAGAATATCGTAGAAATAACCAATAGGCTTAAACCGGACCTAATATCGATTACAGGAGATTTGGTCGACGGCGGCGTCGACCGACTCAGAGAGGATATCGCACCGCTCGCAAAGCTACGTTCCAGGCATGGCGTCTTTTTTGTAACTGGAAATCACGAATACTATTCCGGTGTCGAGGGTTGGTTGAGGTACCTTCCGCGGCTGGGCATAAGGGTCTTAATGAATGAGCTAGTAACGATAGGCGATGTTTCTCCTAAAGGAGCGAGCTTCGATCTCGTTGGGATTCCCGATCATCACGCCGGAAGCTACCATCGGATCGCTCCAAATATCTCCCGCGCGACGGATACGCGAGATCCGAATCGCGAGTTAGTGGTACTGGCTCATCAACCCGTGCAGATAGTTCAAAGCGCCGGTGTCCAAGCGGGGCTACAACTCAGCGGGCACACCCATGGCGGACAAATCTACCCGTTCGGCGGACTGGTCCGAATTACTCAGCCTTACATCTCAGGCCTACATCATCATACTGAGCACACCCAAATCTACGTATCCACAGGAACCGGCTTTTGGGGACCACCCATGCGCGTGGCGGCGCCCGCTGAAATCGCCTTGATCTTCTTAACAACCGCCTAGAAAGCGGTTCACCAGCGCGCTAACCCTTTACGGTCGGACTCTCGACTTCGTTTGCCTCGCCGCGCGGTAATATGCTTTAACCTTAAATCTTCTATTGATTAATGAATAAGCGTGGTAGCATACCGTCGTTATTGCGCTGCTGATATGCCAGTTGATCTTCATTTGGCTTATTTCAAATTCCGGTTCCGGCCGAATCTCTCTCGACCATGATTGCGAAAATACCGAGAAAATTCGCTGTTTTTAGCGCATATACGGAAAAGGGCGGAAAGATTTCGGCCCGAAAAATGAGGTAATGATTTAAAGCTAGGAATAACAAGCGGCTCGCTAACCAGGCACCGCCTAAAACAAAAGGAGGTCTCGTGATTCACAATAGAACTCAGAAAGTCCGTTTCGTGGTGGCGTTTCTCTCGCTTACCGCCTTGGTCATATCCCTATTCGCGCGTGAGAAGGCCTCTGCGCAGTTTCCCGAGCCGTTCGAAATAGACGCAAAGACAGGGATCTCTTACGGATTCGGTTACGATACGAACCGCAAAAGCTTTTTTAAGAAGTGCGTCGATTACAGCGATGCTCAACCTAAAGTAAAGTCCGGTCAGCCTTTGACCAAATCCAAATTCGAGCTTGTTACCTCAACCTCGGAAATAACAGAAAAAATGGGGCTTTCGGTCGAGGCTTCCTTCAGCGCGCTCACTCCGGCCGGAAAAATCTCGGCATCCAACAAGACCGAGCTCGCGAGAGGGGCTAAAACCAGTAAATACAACCTGTCGTTATTAGCTTATTCCTACGCCTATAAAATACCCGAATTTATCAATATCGATTCGATCTCGCTGAAGCCGGAATATAAGCAGCTTTTAGATCAAGGTAAAAAGAACGAGTTTAAGGCGACTTGCGGAGACACGTTTGTGCTGGGTATTCGCAAAGGCCGCGAATTTTACGGAACGGTCTACGTCGACGAGCAATCGATGGAGAACTGGTCCGACTTTCAAAACCTAACGAAGGTCAAGTGGGACGCGAGCAGCTACGATGTCGAGGTCGGCGTAGACTTTACCACCGCTATGAAAAGGGCCTTTCGTTCTAGCAGCATCAAAGTGGACGCTCGCTCCAACGTCGAGGGCGTCGAGAACCCTTCGAATCTAGAACAATTGGTTAAGATTCACCGCGATTTCAACAAATATCCGGGCGGCGACGGCGATATAAAATTTTATCTAATCTCTTATCAAGCCTTAAATGATGTTCAGGTTGAGGACCCTTTGGACATTAATCGAATTGAAGTCCTTCAGGGTTATCTGGTTACCGCGCTTTGGGATCTGAAGGCGCTGCAAGAGGATGCGCAATTTATCCTGGAACATCGCGATATGTTTGCGATGGGGTCAAAGAAAGAGAAGCAGACCGAAAGATATAACTATGTCAAGCAGCTACAAAAACGCTGGAAGGACGAGTTTTGGAGCCTTCAAACGGAGACAAAAAAGTGTATGGAGGTATTTTCTTCCAAATGCGAACAGCTTGCAAATAAGTACGAAAACCGCAACTTGGAATTACTGCTCGAACGTGAGCTGTTGCCGGCCAGATATTCGAGCAACTGCTATAAAGAAGAGTGGCTTAAAGGAGATGATCTATTAAAGGAGTTATTCCAGACCGAAAGGCTCGAGTTGGGAAGGCACGATATGGACGATTCGGAAATGGACGGAAATCCCGTACGCGTTTCCAGTTATCTTTATCTAAGACCCGATGGAAAAGAGCTTAAGGGTCGTTACGAGGTCAACCTGGAAGAGTGGCATACCAATAATAAGGGACAGCGAAAAGACTGCAAGAACTGCCGAACCCGTTTTCGCAAAATCACTCGCGATACCGTTATTCACAAGCTTGACCAGATGGGCAGCGATCTTACCGAGTGTCTCTATGACGGCATCGGCATCCAGGGTCCAATCCATAGAGAACAAAAGGTATTGGCGCCTACGCCGCAGAATCCTTTCAACTTGAAAACCGTTCCGTTGCCCGATGTTGCGGGGATGACGGACGCGATCTCGAATAAACATCCTCCCCACGATACGGTTGTCGTGCTCAATAGCGGCGCGAAAGGGATGTTGAAGTCGTCGCGCTGTGTTCTCGACACAAAAGGAGGCGAGGACAACAAACTATACTGCGAAAGGCCCGACACCACAAACGCCAAGCTCGCGTTGCTTAACGCGCTCGACATGGAAGCTGATAAATGGACCACCCCGCGAACCGTGACAGTGAATCTGAAGAGTAAAGCGGCGGCTAACCTCAAGGTGAGGAATCAAAAGTTGCTCAACTTGAAGCAGGAGCGTTCCGTAAAACTCAAGAGCTTCCCCGCACCGATGCAAAAGAAGATCAAGACAAACATCACAAAATCGCGCCAACTGATGCTCAAACCGGTTACGCCTATTAAGTCGATCAAAAAATAAATACGCCGGTAATTGCGATTAAAGAGCGCTCGCCGATCGGCGAGCGCTCTTTTTTTTCGCGTTTCCGTTCGATATTTTTTTGCAACGTTAAGGTACGATTTGCGGCGCCCGATAAAACCAGCCCAAGGACGAGTGCGGTCCTGAGAAATAAGCCGCTGTCGTAATCGAAAGCCGGCGCTCCGGTAAACGCTATCAGTTTTCGACATCGAGCGACGCGGCCGAGCACTCGTGACTTTCGCGTCATACCGGTCTCGGTCGGCGACAAACGCGGGTCAGGATCGGACGAAACGGTCAACCGTTTGTTTCAACCAGCTCGCCCAGACGTCGATGCCCTCTCCGGTCTTGGCCGAGATTTCGTAAATGCGAATGCGCGGATTGAGACCTAGAACCCGTTGCTTCACGGCCAGCATGTCGAAATCAGAAAACTCGAGGTAATCTATCTTATTGATAAGCAAAACGTCACAGACCGAAAACATCAGAGGATACTTCAGCGGTTTATCATCGCCTTCCGGTACGCTCAAGATCATCGCATTCATTATCGCGCCGGTGTCGAATTCAGCCGGACACACCAGATTGCCGACGTTTTCGATAATAACCACATCAAATCGAGCGAAATCGACCTCTTGAAGACCTTTGCTTACCATGGAGGCGTCTAAATGGCAGAAACCTCCGGTCTTGAGTTGAACCGCCTTGATCCCTCGGGCCGCGACCTTCTCCGCGTCCAGCTTCGAATCGATATCGGCTTCGATAACAGCGAAGCTGAGGTCGCCTTTGAGCGCCTCAACCGTGCTTATGATCGTCGAAGTCTTTCCCGATCCGGGCGACGACATTAGATTTATTAAGAAGGTCTTTTGCCTCGACATCTCCTGTCTGAGATTTTCCGCGACCAGACGATTGTCAGCCTGAATATCTTCCTTGATTTCGATCAACTTGACTTCGTCCACCACACGGCCTCCTCCTTCTAAACCGTCTATCCAAATCCTCTAGCTCGATTCTGCTGAAGCATTCTTGTCGAGAATCCGAATTCGGGCAACCGTAAAAGGAAACAAACGAGGATTTCCTCTGGATTGCCAAGGCTCTTCTTCCGATGATCCGGTGCGCATTCTCTGTCTGGATATTGTCTTATTACCGCGCGAGGTTGATAGTGTCGCGCCTATGTGGAATCGCCGTACGCGGCCGAAGCGAGTTGATAAAGATTCGACATCTTGCGCTGGAGCAATTGCTTATAACGGAAAAGCACCGCCCAAAATGCGACGCCCGATTTTACGTGGAGATCAGGTATTCTCCGATGGAAGGGCATAGACTTCGCGAGCCTATCGACCCTTTATTCAGGTAGGTTCTAAATGTCGGAGGTTTTTAACGTAGTGTAAGCGAATGTGCCACACAATTCGTTCACTTATACGATCTGTGCATCGTTGGCCTGGTTACGGTTCGCCCGTTGGCTAAAGGGCCGCATTTGAAATAGTCCCAATTTATGATATATTTTATTTGTGCAAGAAAAGTTCATAAACGATTTGGGAGTTTTAGGACACTCATATCGTAGCGGACACAGGTACGGAGGGTCACTTATGATGTTGTACAATTCTGCGGTAAAGAATAATGCACTTAAACTATTGTGCGTATTAGCGATCTGTCTTGGTTGTTCCGACGGAGACAAGGAAGACGGAGACGACAACGACACGAATAATGAGAATGGCTATAATCCCTACAATCCCTACAAGGAGGGCGGAACATCAGGGCCGAGTATGTTTGTGGACCACAACAACGACGGCATCAATGATATTTGCGCCGACGTCACGGTTTCCGCGTCCCGGGTAACGCCGACCGTCACCTTTGTGGTGGACGGCTCGTCGAGCATGGACCGGAATTTCCAAAATAGCCGAGATAGCCGCTGGGAAATCATGGTATCGACCTTGATGTCGCGCGATGACGGCGTGGTCGCCACACTTCAAAGCGTCGTGTCGTTCGGTATGGTCCTATTCAGCGGCCCCGCGGACAACTGTCCTGATCTCAGAATAGTCGAGCCGGCGCTCAACAACTACGACGCGCTGAATCGCGTCTTATCGGATTATAGGCCGGGTATGATGCCTCCGAAGTATACGCCGACGGCTTTGGCGTTGGACGCGGCGTACAACCTACAACCGGACAGCACGATTCCTGACAGAAATCGCGGCCCTCACTTTATCATCCTATGTACCGACGGCAATCCGAATAGCTGCGAAGCCGCAACGGGTCAGGTAGGCGCGGGAGACCCCCCCCCGGAATTCGATGGACCGATCCAAGCGGTAACCAGCGGTCAGAACAAGGGTATTGATACATTCGTCATAAGCTTGGCGAGCGAGGGTCCCGAATACGAGCAACACCTGGCGCAACTTGCGGAAATCGGCAATCCGAGTACCCCGGCGTTCTCTCCGGCGACGCGAGACGCGCTGGTTGCGAAGATGGAAGAAATCGTGGGCGGCGCTTTGGGCTGCAATATCGCCCTCAACGGAAGAGTCACACCGGGTCAAGAGTGCACCGGTCAGGTCGAGCTCAATTCGAAGGTGCTCGGGTGCAACGATCCGAACGGCTGGCGACTTGTCGACGAAAGACATATCGAGTTGTTGGGGTCCGCGTGCGATGAATTTATGAACAACGTCGCCGCGGTGCTCGAGGCGGGCTTCCCTTGTGATGTTTTCGATATCGAGGTCATTATTTAGTAAGCGTTCAGGGGTCAAACAAGTCGGCGGCTAAGTCGCCCGTAAAACCGAGCGCGCCCGCAGGGCCGGCGAGGATGGTACTTGCTGTACCTGACGAGCCGGCGCGAGAACGAAAGCCGGTTTTACGGGATGAATTGGCCGCCGTCGTAGTCAAACAGCAGTACCCCCCTGAACGATTACATTATTTAGAGCGGATATCGATACCTCCCGTCGCGTCGCTCGCGTCACGACGTCGTCCGCCCCGTTGGGCCTCTTCACAAGAACCCCACCCTTGCTTCTCGGTCGGCCTTGCACCCAACGCCGTGAAGTTGCGCGATGAGCGGTCCGGTCTTGAGGTCCGCTCAAAGCCAAAACAGGAAACTCGGGCGTAATTCCAAAAAGTCTATTCCCCCGTGTCCTCTCCGGCCACAGCCGGCGAAAAGATAATTGCGGTAATTCGCACATTCCGTCGAGCGACGGTTCATATTTTGAGTGAATAGCCTATAATCTCTCTCCGCACTATTTCGCTAACACCTATCTAGGAACCGTCATGGACAACTCGATAGACGAAACCGGTGAACACGAATTAGTAACGAGCGAAATCGATATCCAGGAGATCGAACCACCCCGAGGTCGTAGTGAACCGCCGCCGTTGCCGACCGCGGCGAAAGCTTCGTCCACGGAACCCGCGGAAGCGGTCAGCTCGCCACGGGAACCACCGGCAGCTTCGGAGGATATGAACCGCAGCCGCACCTTGCGACCGGGCAGAGGTCCGGAGCAAAAGCCACAACCGCAGAGCGGAGAAGACTCGCGACCCTCTCTTTCCGACGGCCACTCCGTAAGCGACGATTTACCGACCATCGAGTCCAAGCTCAGCTCGCCGCGAAGCCAATCGAAGCTGACGACCTCTAGACCCAGCAAACCGCCTCAACCGCTCAAGTCCGCAAAACCAACGGCAAAGCCACTGAGCGCGTTGCGAAGCAGCGCGGCGCCACAGCCGCCGCCGCAGCCGGCGAGGGCGCTCGAAGAAACGGCGCTACCCGAGAATCCGCGGTTGATCGACGCCCAAAAGCTGATCGCATTGTGCAAGCAAGAGCTTGCGGGTTCGGTCGACTCACAACGCGCCTCGCGGCTTCATTTTGAAATCGGAAACTTCTACGAAAACGATCTGGAAGACATCCAATCCGCGGCCGAACACTACCAGAAGGCGTACCGCTTCCAGAAAAATTTCCGACCCGCAATCCTCGGGGCAAGACGCACGCTTCTTAATGCACAAAAACATCAGGAAGCCCTACCCTTTTTCGACGCGGAGCTACCTCTGATATCAGACCCAAAACAGCGCGCTCAACTGATTTTGACGAAAGGGCTGGTTCTCGAACACGACCTGCATCAGCGCGACCAGGCGCTCGGCGTTTACTCCGAGGCGTTAAAGCTGGACAGCACGAATCTGAGCTTGTTACGCGCCGTCATTCGTTGTCAGCTTCTAAAACAAACGTGGAACGATCTCGATCATACCTATCAGCAAATGGCCAGCGCCAGCGTGGACGAACCGGGCTATCGCGCGGCGATCATCGCCGAACGCGCGCGCCTGTTCGATATTCACAGGCAGGATCCAGCCCAGGCGGGCCAGCTCTACGAAAGCGCGATCTCACTAGACCCCGACACACCGGGAGCTTGGGAAGCCCTAAAACGGCTGAGTCACACGCAAGGCAAGTGGCTGCAGTTGATCGCCAGTTTAGAACAGGAATCGACGCGCTCTCAAGATCCGGAAGTACGAGCCGCCGCTCAGCTTAATATCGCGCATCTACAACTGGAAAAATTGGGTAATACCGATGAGGGGATCGCGGCGCTGGAAAACGCGTTTCGCGAAACGCCGAACGACAGAACCGTTCTGATCAAGCTCTACGCGTTATATCAGGAAAACAACCGCCCCCACGATCTAATCAACTGTTTAGAAAGGCTGTTTCGACTTACAGAAGATCAAAACGAACGCATGACGATCGCGAACCGAATAGGAGGAGTTTACGAACGCGATTTACGGGACGACGCGCGCTCCGAGTTTTGGCATCGACAAGCTTTGGAAATCGATGGCGGTTTTCGTCCCGCGCTTCAAGCGCTGGAAAAGCTCTATGAAAAAGCGGGGAAGTGGACGGAGCTTCTCGCGCTCTACGAAAACGAGCTTAAAATCAGCGGCGATCCAAACGCCTCTGCGGCGCTTCACTATCGAATCGGGGACCTTCTGGAGGTGCGCCTGAACGATCCGGCTCGCGCCGCTTTTCACCACGCTCAAGCGCTCGAATTCGACCCGGAGCACGAAGCCGCGTTCAAGGCGCTGACGCGACTACTCGCCCAAGCCGAGAGGTGGAGCGACCTGATCGAGGTATATGAAAGGATGATCGACCGAGCGCACCACCAACAGCTCGCGATCGCCTATCTATTTCGCATCGGCGCGGTCTTTGAAGACCGCCTGAAGGATCCCGAGGGCGCTTTACACGCTTATCAACGAATTTTACGGCGAGAGCCCGATAATCTGGGCGCGCTGCAAGCGGTACAAAGAGCCGCTTCAGCCGCGGAAAAGTATGACGTATTGGTCCGCGCTCTAGAAAAGGAAGCCGGCCTAACGGAGAAAGACCAAAGGCGAGCAGCCATACTCTATCGCGCCGCCGAGGTTTTCGACACCCAGCTAAAGGACCCTTTGGCGGCGATCGATCGGCTTCGTCGCGTGCTCGACCTTGACAATAAGCACCGGCTCGCTCTTGACGCGATTGCTCGCATCTACTACCGCGCGGGACGCTGGGAAGACTTACTCGCGATCTACGAGACCGAGCTTCAAGAAACGCCGGGCGGTTCTCAATGGGTTACTTTATCCTATAAAATTGCCGAGCTTATCGAGAACCAGTTGGGAAAGCCGTCAGAGGCCGTCTCCCGGTATCGCGGCACGCTGAACGCTGATCCTACCCACGCCGCTTCTTACCACGCGCTCGCGCGACTCTTATCCACGACTCGAGCCTGGGACGAGCTGTCGCTACTTATCGAAGATAGGATTAAAAGCGAAACGGACGTACGATCCAAGGCCTACCGCGCGCTGGAGCTCGCGCAGTTGTACGAGGAGAAGCTACAGAACGAGAAAAAAGCTCTCGTTTTTTACGAAAAGGCGATCGAGCTGAGCCCGGGGTTTCGGCCGGCGATCGACGCGCGCGCGCGGCTGTTGACCAAAACCAAGGACTACAAAGGGTTGGCCGCCGAGCTGATTCGCGAGGCACAGCTTTCCAGCGACACCGCGCTAAGGGTCGACACCTTGCTACGCGCCGGCGCCATACAAGCGGAACTACTCAACGACCCCCGCTCAGCCGTCGCCACGTTTGAGTCGGTCCTTAAGATCAATGCGAATAATCTCGGAGCGTTACTCGCGCTAGAAGCGCTCTACCTCAAAGTGCAAGATTTTGCCTCTTTGGAAAGGATCTACCTTCAAGAGGTGCATATTTTGTCCCATCCCGCCTCGAAGATCGCAACGCTACACGATCTCGCCAATATCCATCGTTCAACTCGGAATACCGATGACCAAAACCTACAAAATATATATCGAGCGATCGTCGAGCTTTCACCGCAGGACCCGGTCGCGCTCGAGGCTCTAGCGGCATTCGCGCTTCGGCTAAACGATTCACAAGCCGCCCTGGTCTACCAAGCCAGGCTCGCGGCCGCGGCTACCGATCCGACGGTCTCGGCCTTGCATCACGCGCGCGTGGCGGCGGTTCTCGAACAAGCGAACAACCAAGAAGCGATCGCGGCCTACCGCGTCGCCTTGGCGCTCGATCCCTACAACTTTAGCGCGGTGCGGGGGCTCACGCGCACCGCTTGGTCGCTGGGAGCGCCGGACGCGCTCGCCGAGGCCGCGCACCATGAATCGACGGTCACGCTCGATACGCCGATCGCCGTGGAGCTTTTGCTGAGAGCCGCGAAACAGCGCCAAGCTCGAGGTGATCTGGAACGTTCGATAGATGACCTGGAAAAGGCATTGCTGCTCGATCCGGATCATCTACCGACAACCGAGATTCTCTCCTCGACGATGATGCAACTCGGCGAGGTTCAAAAGTTAGCGGATCTGCTCTCGCTCGCGGCGGATAGAGCGCGGACGCCGGAGAGAACAGCTCGCCTTTATACGGAGGTTTCCGACATCAAGGCCAAGCAGCTCGGCAGCCTCCCTGGGGCTATTTCAGCGGTGGAACGTGCGCTCGCCGCCGTCCCCGGACATTTGCCGGCTCTGCAGCGGCTTGCGATATACTTAGAGCAAACCAAACAATGGGAGCGGGCGATAGAAACCTACGATCAAATCGTCAAGCAAGCGCAAGACGACAACGTCAAAATCGCCGCGCATATGCGGCTGGCCACTCTCAGCGAGGAGTATTTCGACAATCGACAACGGGCATATAAGAGCTTAAAGGCGATTCTCGCCCTGGACCCTTCTCACAAGACCGCCCTTAAGCATCTCGGAAACCTCTACGCTCGCGACGGCAATCACAACCAAGCGCTTTCCATCGCGCAAAGGCTGGTAGATACAGCCGATAACTTGGCGGATAAGGCGGCGGCATTAACCAGCCTCGCGCGAATTTATATTATCTGTAACCAGGCGAATCAGGCGATAACCGCGCTATCGGCAGCCATCGAGATTCAGGGCGCGGAAGGAGCCGCGGCCAAAGCCTATCGAGAGATGATTGGCGAGCACGCGACCTGGTCCGGATACGTCGATACGCTTCGCAAATACGCCGCCCGAGCACGCGAGCAGAAGCTGCCCGGAGGAAGCAGCGTACGCGCGATCGCGTTGGTTGAGGTCGAGCAAATGAGAAAGCCGGAACAGGCGCTTAAGACACTTGAAGAGGGAATACGCGACTGGCCGAAAGACAGCGCGCTCTGGGTCGAATACGCGAGGCAGCTCAATCGGGCCAAACGCTACGACCGAACCGTCGAAGTATCGCGCACCCGCATTCAGGCCGACATCTTCTCTCCCGAGCTGTGGCGCGAGCTGTCGAAGGCTTATCGAGCCTTAGACCGCAATGACGAGGCGATACATTCCGCGCAGCCGCTTTTGCTATTAAATGCGGCGGCGAACGAAGAGTTGATCGCGCTGCGTTCGCGGCAGTCCAAACACGCGAGCGTAATGCCCGGCATGTTGGGCGACTCGTTGATCCAAGAGCTTCAAGTGGAAGAGTCGCTTTCGAATATCACCGTCCCGCTCGCCGAAAGCCTCTCTCTCGCCCTCGCCAAGCTCTTTCCGGCTGACCTCAAGCTGTACGGCCTCTCTAGAAGAGACCGGATAGGACCGCGTTCCGGTAACGCGTTTCGCGCGACCGCCGATCAAATCGCGGCGATCGTGGGCGCGCCGGAATTCGATCTCTTTTTTCACCAAAATCCCTCCAACGACATCACCCTGGAATTGACGGTTCCGCCCGCGCTTATGGTCCCGCAATGGGCGATGGAGCTTTCTCAACCGGAACGTGTCTTTCTGCTCGCCCGCCGATTGACGACCCTTGCCAGAGGATTACAAGCGGTCGACCGCTTGGCCGCTCCCGAGCTCGCGGTGATTCTTACGGCGGCGGTTCGCATCACGATCCCGGACTTCGTCTCCTCAAATGTGAATCCGGATAGAGTTGACGAAATGGTTCGCGAGCTAAAAAGGATCTTGTCGCGCAAGGAACGAAAAAGCGTGGAACAGGCGAGCATTCGCTTTTCAGCCTCGAATCCGCCCGACTTCGAGCGTTGGATTCGAGCCGTTCAGTTTACGGTATCGCGCATCGCGCTCTTGTTATCCGACGACATTGTCGCGAGCGTGAAAATGATCGAACGTACCTCGCACGAGACTTTACAAGACAACGCGCTCGCGGCTGATCTCGTCCGTTTCTGGGTAAGCGACGCCGCGATTCGGTTCCGAGAGACTCTTCAGGATTGAGATTCTCCTCGCTTATACCCTCCCATAGGCGTTAACCATAAATAACAGCGAAAAACCTCGTAGCGCGGGGGCTTGTCCCCCGCAAAACCGTAACCCAAACACGAATTACTGTGCGGAAAAACCATCATTCCACGAATAAAATGCTTGCGATAATATCGTACGTCCGTTGTCGTCTGATCAGCGCGGGACAAGCCCGCGCGCTACGGCGTTTTCATGTTCGTCGACTAATTTTGGTTAATGCCT
>JAFGIB010000404.1 GCA_016929805.1 Deltaproteobacteria bacterium
AAAAATAGTGAGCACGCCCTTAGTTCGCGCTATTTTTCGCGAGCGAAGCGGTTTACGCCGACGGATTTTTTGCAACGTTAAGGTAAACCTTTACATTAACCTTAACGTTGCCTGCGAGCGAAGCGGGTTACGCGAAGGAGTTTTAATGTCTATTCGAAATCCTCGAGATCGTATCCAGGACGAAGGATATAGATCTCTATCAATACATATCCGTTCCGATCGGGCTCGGGCTCGGGCTCAAAAGCGATGTGACCGGTCAACAGCGGGGTTGCGTTCATCGCCACCGCCGCCAAGACCATCAGGTGCTCTTCAGACCAAAGTACGTCGATCTTGCATACAGATTTATGGCAGTTCACCCCGCGTAAAAGTTCCATGGGAAAGATTTTGGGATCGAACTGCGCGCGAATCAGCCGCTCGATGGCTTGTGAGGTCTCGTCTCGCGAGTCGTTCCGGTAAGCGCGTTTGAGAAGCTTGAGCGGGCCTTGTGCCTGCGGCGGGCGAATCCGCTCGCGTTCGCTTTCGGGCGGCCGCTCGTGTGCGGGAACGGGCCGCACGGTTTTTGCGGAAGCCAAAGGCCGCTCCGGCGGCTCGGAGACCGGTTTGCTGATTTCCGGTATAGGGTATTCGATCTCCTTTTGCGACGTTTGCCGCGGGCTCGGCTGCTGTTTGCGATTCGCCACATCGCGCGGCATAAGGAGAAAAAACGCGATCACCGAAATCATCGCGAGCCCGCCTATCAGCCAACGCGTCATTACTTTTTTATCCATGGATAATCGATCTCGCTGAGTCGATTGTTATACTTTTTAAACTCGTTGAATAGCACAGAGAAGAGGTTAACGGCTAGTATCGGGAGAAGACGTCGCTCTCTTACTGCGGCCCGTCGTGGACAATTACCGACCCGGACTACAGCTTTGCTTCGAATCATAGACGAAGCTTCGCGGCGAACCGTCGCGCATATTCTCGGATACGCGGGTGATACATACGCCGGGCCGAGGCCGCGGAGTCGCGGGAGCTGCCGAGACGCGCCGTCCCGCCGGATCCCTCAAAAAAATCGCCTCTCCCGCGTTGGATAATCCCGAACGGGTCAACGAGGCGCCGACGCGCACTAGAACCGCGCCCGACGGCGGCGCTTCGTCTTGCGGCTCGTCCGGGTTAAAATCGTCACTCACGAGTAAGGCCCGCGTACCCGGAAATAGGATTTCCGATCGCGCGACGGCGTCACCGAGGTCATCGAGCGAATCCGAAATGTAGAAGCCGGCGAGGTCAACCGGAGTCTCGCCGTAGTTTAACAGCTCGATGAACTCTTGCGCGGGTTCCGGTCCGCGGGGATCGGCGCGAACCTCGGTGATGGAGAGCCGCGCGAGCTCTGTTTCCAGTGAGATCGAAATGGAGGTTACGTAACGATTTCCCGCCTCGTCCGTCGCCGTCAATTCGATAGGCAATGTCGAACCCGCTTCCTCGGCTTCAAGCGCGACTATCGCCTCTCCTCGAGGAGCGGTTTTAGCAATTGATCTCTCGAATACCCGCAATGCGATGCGTACGGCTTCGTTCGCGCGTAGGTTGAGCCAAAGGTCACGGTCGTCTATCAACGCGCATCCGACCGCGGTCGTCGACTCGTCTATCGCGCAAGCATGAGAGAGCATCTCAGGCGACGTGAGGTCTTTTTCGGACGCTGTATCAAACGCGAAGGATTGCGCGCCGAGCGGCGCACCCCGAGCATCTCGCAGCGTCTCGTCGATCACGATATTATAGCGCGCGTTCGGTTCGAGGTCCGCCTCGGGCTCGAGCACGACGCAGACGCCGTCGTTCCAGCCGATCTGGGCACATGCTTGTCGTTCGATCTTAGCCGGAACCCTATCTCCGTTCATATTCTCTAGACTGATCGCAGTTCGTTCTCCCGCGATCTCGCCGTCGAAATGGAGCGCGGCGAAAGCCAGGTTAGGGGCCACGCCCGAGCTGGCGTCCGCCGGCCAGGAAGCGTCGACCCGCGCGCCGGCGTCGGCGCATTCAGACACCTTTAGCTCGATCGAAAAGCCAGAGCCATCTTTATAAAGCTTAGTTCCGGTTTTTGTTTTCGCCCAGCCGGCAACGACCAACGTGTAGCTCGCGCTCGCTTCGAGAGCCTGAAGCGGGATCAACGTGATCAGAATTTCTTCGTCGATAATTTCAGAGCTGATCACGCGTTCAGAATTTTCGGCGCGAAGAGGGCGGGTACGCAGATCGGCGGTCAATTGTGGGTCGAGTCGGCCGGAGAGCAAGAAAACCGGCTGATCCGATGGATCGATTGCAGTGGAAAACTCGACCTCGATAACCGGCCGTCTTGAAACGGCGTGTGGAGGCGTGATATGTCCGGACCAATCGGTGACGCGAATTTCGACGACTTCGGGCGTTACCGCCGCGGTGTTTGATAGTTCGTTCTGACCGAAACATGTGGATAGCGAGATTGCTAAAATCGATAGGAATAGCGGTTTTTGTCGAGGATTTTTCATAACACAGCTTTAATCGGCCGAATCAGGCGCATGGTTGCAAAAAAGCAGGACGATGACCGGATTTATCAGGCCGCGCGTACCGTCGCCGCGGCGAGCGACCGGGCGGAAACCGCCTTTGTGTGGTTTGCGAAGATCGGATGCCCCTGGTAAAAAGGCCGGTTGAATAGCTACAGAGGTGAGAGAGCGAGTATCTATGGGTAGAGAAAGCGAATCGTCCGGTTCCGGGTCGGATAGCGACATCGAGTTCTTTCAAGAACCGGATGCCGAAGAAACTGAAGAAGAGCAAGGCGAGGGACCGGTCCCGACGCCGGCGAGAGCGTTTTCAGATTCTGAACTCGAGCGCTTGGAGCAAGGGCCCGGCAGCGAACCGATTGTAGCGTTAGAGAAGAGAGCTTCCGAGCCTATCGCGGAGAGATCGAAGCAAGAGCAAAGCGAGGGATTCAGCCCGGTGCTTGAGGCAAGGCCTTCGGTGCCCGTCTCCGAGCTCGTCGGTGAGTCAAAGAGCGACGCCTCGACGGACTTCGAAATGGAGGTCGAGGTATTCCTCAACGACAAAACCCTGCGTGTATTCGCCATCAGCGGAGCGAAGGGCGGCGTTGGCAAGACGGTTTTGGCCTCGAATCTCAGCCTTTATTTGGCGAATATCGGCCGTCGCGTCGTGCTGGTCGACGCGGACGCCGGGGGGGCGAATCTCCATACCTGTTTGGGAACCGGTGTCGCGCCTCCGTTACACCGCATGAGACGCGTGGCGGGCGCGGATTCGAGCGGATCAGCCAAGCTTCCCGAAGGTCTACTCGCGGATACGCCCTTTGCGGGTCTGCGCTTGATGAGCGTGGGGATCGATACGCTTGTGTCCAGCGCTTCGCGAGCCGATCGGTTCATGAAGCTCATGCCTTTGGTTCGTACGCTAGACGCCGATTACGTCGTGGTGGACCTCGGTGGCGGCATGACCAGGGAGCTACTGGATGCCTACTTGAGCGCGGATCTCTCGCTTTACGTCACCGTGCCTGAGCCAACCGCGGTGGAAAACACCTATCGCTTTTTACGCGCGTCGTTTATTCGTTTTCTATTATCGCGATTGACCGACCACGAAAATTTGAGCGACCTTGAAAAAAGGCTGAGATCTTATGATACAGCGCCATCACCGTTAGATTTGTTAAAAACGCTGCAAGAGGAGAATAATCCTTTTGCCGGGTCCGTGCGGCTCGCGTTGGAAGCTTTCGCGCCTCGCATCGTCATCAATCAAACGCGGCTCCGAGCTGATCTCGATCTCGGATACGCGATGCGAAGCGCCGCCCGCAGGCGTCTCGGGGTCACCATCGACTATCTCGGTCATATTGACAACGACGACACGGTGTGGACCTGCGTGCGGAATCGGCAACCGTTGCTGCTGGAAAGCCCCGGGGCCAAATCGAGTAAAAAGATCGAGAAGATAGCTAAACGGCTGCTCATGATCGACGCGGGCAAATCGCCCAATAGCGGTCTCGCGAGCATACCCACCGATACCCATCACGACCTGCTCGAGGTTGATCGCGGCGCCACGGACGAGGAGATTCGCAGGGCGTATAAACGGTGTCGCGAGACCTACTCTCCCCATTCGCAGTGTTGCTATGGTCTATTTGAGCCTCATGAATTGGAAAAGGTTCGCACCAGGCTAGACGAAGCGTTTGACGTGCTACTCGATCCGACGAGAAGGCGGCCCTATGAGCTCTCGATATTTACCCCCGATGAGCCGGTTAGAGGAAGCCTTGAAGCGCTGGACGAGGAGGGTTTTGAAGAGCCCCCATCGCCTCCGGAGTTGTCGCCCGAAACCCATTTCACCGGGGCCTTGATAAAACAAATGCGGTTATCTCAACAAGTCAGTTTACGCGAGATCAGTCAGCGCACCAAGATCGGAATTACCTATCTTAAAGCGATAGAGGAAGACGATTTTGCGAAGCTGCCGGCTTTGGTCTATACGCGGGGCTTTGTGGGAGAGTTCGCCAAGTGCCTCAAGCTCGACTCGCAACAGGTCAGCCGTACCTATATTAAACGCTTCCGGAAATACCTTGAGGAGCAAGAGCAGGTTCGCAAGAGGTAGCGGATGGAGCAAGTTGGTCGATTCGTGCTTGCTTCCGCTTCTCCGAGGCGTCGAGAGATCCTAGCGCAGCTCGGATTGAGATTTCAGGTTTTGCCCAGCAGGGTCGAGGAGCGGCTGCTGGCGGGAGAATCGCCCGTGGATTTTGCGGGTCGGATGGCCGCGGAGAAAGCCGATGAGGTCGCGCGTTCGCTCGAAAAGGAGAATCAAGAGGCGTTTATCCTAGGCGCTGATACCGTCGTGGTCGTCGATGGCGACATACTGGGTAAGCCGCGGGGCGATAGCGAGGCGTGTGAAATGCTGTATCGCTTGAGCGGTCGCTGGCACGAGGTGATTACCGCTATTGCGCTGCGTCGCGTCAATTCGGGGTTTCGCGATCACGATGTGGTTTCAACCCGGGTGTTATTCAGGCCTTTAGACGCGCCGACCATCGCGCGCTATATCGAATCTGGCGAGGGACGAGACAAAGCCGGTTCATACGCGATTCAAGGATTGGGAGTCGGCCTGGTTTCGCAAATCGAGGGTTCGTACACCAACGTCGTCGGGCTTCCGGCGACCCATACGCTCGCTATGCTGATGCGCGCGGGGTTGGTGCTCCAGTGGCCGTGAACGAGACAGATGGCGTCGCGATGATCTCCGCAGGCTCAAACGCGTTCAGCTTTGCGTCGCCGTTGCTCGCCGCAAAGCAGGGCGAGGTGCTGAGATCGGCTCTTATCCCAAGGTCTTACCCAGCTCCTTCGAGCGACCGGTGGCGCTCTTGACGGCATTAAGGATAATCTGATTAAAGCCGCCGGCAGCCAACGCCTTTAGGCCCGCGAAGGTGGTTCCCCCGGGGCTTGTGACCATTTCTCGAAGCGACGCCGGGTCTCGGCCGGTTTCGATCAGCAGTTTTACGCTTCCAAGAACCGTTTGAATCACGAGTTTTTGAGCCTCTTCTTTCGCTAATCCCATCTCATTTCCCGCATCTCTCAAGGCCTCGATAAAGGCGAAAACATAGGCGGGACCGGAGCCGCTCAGCCCCGTAACCGCGTCGAGCAGCGATTCGTCAACCGAGATCGCGACCCCCACGCTGTTAAAGATCGCTTTCGCGACATCGAGGTCTTGTTGCGTTGCGTGCGAGCCCTTGGCGAGCGCGGTAGCGCTTGTCGCGACGAGCGCGGGCGTGTTAGGCATTGCTCTGACCACCCGGGAACCACTCTTTAAGCGCGCTTCGATCGAAGAGATCGGAACGCCGGCCGCGATCGACAATACCACGCTGTCGATCCTCAGGCTCGGCGCGATTTCAGGTAATAGCTTTGGAAAATCTTGCGGTTTGGTGCTCAACACGACGACGTCGCCGTGAACGGCCGCGGCGCGGTTATCAGACGTCGTTTTAATTCCGAGCCCGCTTTGCAGCTCTTTCAAGCGGTCCGCTCGTATGTCGCTCGCTAGAATTTGGTCGGCCCGATAGCTGTCTGTAGAGAGCAAGCCGCGAATTAATGCGCCCGCCATATTGCCCGCTCCGATAAAAGATATGGTTTTTTCCTGTTCCATAGCCTACGAACACTACGTTCGATGAATGCCCTTGGCAATCGTTTCAATATCGATGTAACCGCTCAGGGGGGTACTGCTGGTTGGCTACGACGGCGGCCGATTGATCCCGTAAAACCGGCACCGACCCACGGGGGGGGGGTTCTATTCGAATCACCCCAGCGTCCTCGCGCCGGCGTACTCGGGTCCTACGGACCCTGCGTACTTCTGCTGGAAACTTACAGCTTCGCGGACTCTCGTCCACACCTCTTTGTACATTTGCACCGACAACCGTCAGGTACAGCGAGTAGCATCCTCGCCGGCCCCGCGGACGCGCTCGGTCTTACAGGCGCATCGGCCGCCGACTCGTTTGACCCCTGAACGCTTACATATCGACGAAGCGAGCACCATACGAGTAAATTCACTATTCTTATGGTTATGGAAAACAAGAAGCCATTTATCTCGCGCCGAAAACGGTTTTTGGCCGACATGGGTCCTCGAAGCGTCGCTCTGATCGCTGCCGCGCCGATAACCTTTCGAAACGCCGATGTCGAGAACGACTACCGGCAGAACAGCGACTTTTTCTATCTGACCGGTTTTGACGAGCCCGATAGCGTGCTTTTACTGAGCACGATGGGGCCCGAGGAAAAGGCCGTATTGTTCGTCAGACCTCGCGACCGCGATCGCGAATTATGGGAAGGTCCGAGAAAAGGTTGCGACGGGGCGAAGCTTGACCTCGAAGTGGACGCCACTCATCCGATCGAAGAATTATCGGAGAAACTTCCCGATTATCTCATGAATGTCGAATCTCTGTATTACCGTTTCGGCATCGATCGCGGATTCGACGATCTGGTCTTTCAAGCGATAAATCGTTTGCGAAAGAGAATTCGCGAGGGTCTCTCGGCTCCTCGCCGGATCGTCGACAGTAGCTCGATACTTCACGAGCACCGGCTCGTGAAGACGAAACACGAGATCGCTTCTATCGAGGCCGCCGCTGCGATTACGCGCGAGGCCTTTCTGCGCGCCATGGAGGTCGCGAGGCCGGGTCGTTTCGAATACAAGGTCGAAGCCGAGATCTCGCGGGTATTCCGTTCGCACGGTTGCCGTCACCACGCGTTCGGTTGCATTGTGGCGTCAGGCGCGAACGCGACCTTTCTGCACTACCGCAACAACGACCGCCTACTTCTCGGCAACGAGTTGTTATTGATCGACGCCGGTGTGGAGTACGGGTACTACGCAAGCGATGTAACGCGTACCTTTCCGGTCGGCGGAAGCTTTTCAAGGGCGCAACGGGCTCTTTATGAGCTTGTGCTCGAGGCACAACAAGCGGCCATAGAAAGTGTGCGTCCGGGCGCTACTTTGGACGATATCCACGACAAAGCGGTGACCGTGCTCACATCAGGACTGATCGGCCTGAGGATTCTCAAGGGTCCGCTTGAGAAGGCAATAGATGAAAAGAGTTATAAAGAGTTCTATATGCATCGGACATCCCATTGGCTGGGCATGGATGTTCACGACGTGGGGGACTATTTCATCGACGAGAAACCCAGACTGCTCAAGGAAGGGATTGTGCTCACGGTGGAACCGGGAATTTACATCCCCGAAAGCGCAAAGGTCGCTCGGAAGTGGCGCGGCATCGGCATTCGCGTTGAAGATGACATCGTTGTTACGCGTGAAGGGCATAGAAATCTGACCTCCGACATTCCGAAATCGGTCTCGGAAATTGAGCGGATTTTGGCCGAAAGAAGATAAACCTTAACGTTGCAAACAACGTCGAACTAAGCGGTTTACACCGGCGGTTTATAGCTTTGCTGTCGAGTCACTAGCGACTTTTGTTTGGATCGTCGCCAGATGGGGTGACGCTCCTCGTCGGTCCCGCCGGCATGCTTGGTGTCAACGAATGCTTGTCCGCTGGAATACTCGAAAGGTATTGACCTCCGTTTTCCGCGAGGCGCCTTGCTCTTTTAAGCGCGGCCTTACGGACGTGCTGACTGAGATCGACCTTGGCGATCTCTGTTAACACCAGGCGGTTGTTGAGCTTATCCACCGCGGCTTTACGCACCCACACCTTTGAATCCTTTCGAGCGACCTCCGCGAGAATGCTCTGGTCTTGTAACCTTTCAACCGCGGCCTCGCGCACGTCCTCATCAACGTCGGACTTCGCGATCTCCGCCAATAGCTTCTGATCCTCCAGCATGCCAACCGCGGCTTCTCGTACGGACAACGACGTGTCCGACTTCGCTATTTCCGCGAGCACGTCTTGGTCCTCGAGTTTCTTAACCGCGCTTTCTCGAATGAGCCAGTCCGACGCTGTTTTCGCCACATCGCACAACAACTTCTCGTCTTCTAAATGGACTACCGCTGCTTTTCTAACGTGCTCGTTCGCGTCGTCCTTGGCGGTTGTCGCCAGTAACTCTTGATTCTCTATTTTCGCGACTACCGCTTCTCGAACGTCTTTGTCAGGATCGTTCTCGAGGATCTCTGCCAGTAGCTCGTTATCCTCAAGTTTTTTCACGCACGTAAAGCGAATCCGCCAATCCTCTGCCTGTTTACACAGCTCAGCGATCGCTTTCTGATCATCGATAAGATCAGCGGCCGCGAGGCGAATCCGCCAATCGGGGTCCGTTTTAGCTACGCGAACCAGTATTTTTTGATCACTTAGTTCCTTAACCGCTAAAAGCCGAATCTTCTTGTCAGAGTGCTGCCACTTCGGTCTAAAAAAATCTACTAATGGCATATGTCCCCTTTATTCTGTAAAACCACTCAAACGAATCCCAACTTGTAAAGACCAAATAACACATCCAAAACACGCGAGATCAAACCGCGCGACCGCTATTGCGAGAGGCCAATACTCGGTTCTCGACCTTACCAAAAAAAAACCGAAGGTCGAAAAACGGACCGTTTCATTGCTAATCTTCGAATTTGAACGAAACTTTAACTTTGGCGCGATACGCTTTGACCTTACCGTTTTCGATCTGCATATCCAGCTCGGAAACCTCCGCGATGCGTAGGTCGCGAAGGGTTTTAGCCGCTCGTTCGACCGCGTTCGTCGCGGCTTTTTCCCAGGATTCGCGGCTTGTTCCAATCACCTCGATGATCTTGTAGACGCTTTCAGCCATGTTTACCTCCGAATAAGGATGAATTGAGGAAGATTACTCAACGTTACCATCCTTAGGGTTTTCTCCGTTTCGGTCAAGTTGTGCAATCGCGCAAATGCGATTTAATCGCCCGTTATATACCGGGTCGAGGCTTTGTGGCGCATCCAATCGAGCGCGGAGACAAAAACCGGAACCATTATTGAGGAATTTTGGTGGTTTCTCAAAAAGTGGTGGCGTAACGACCCGGGAACGCGGCCATCTTGGCCGCAATACTAAAAAAACAGCGAGAAAACGCGGGCGAGACGCCCGCGCTCCCAGGTATCCTCTTCTTCGCGCTACCGCTTGTTTCACCCATGAACGCTTAAGGCGATTCGATAGCGAGATCGCTTTCGACCAGGACTCTAATAAATCGCGCTATCCCCATACCGAGACCAGCGGAAGCCTCCGTCGGAACGACGGACAAGTAGCAATCGCTGGTTTCTTTTGACCGGAAGGTCGTCGCCGACTTGCTGAGTGATTCCATCAATAGTCCCGCCCGGTACGCGTAGTTGGACTTTATCGCCCTTTTCCGAGTGTACGGTAACGCTCGTCCAAAAGAGGCCGTTTAGGTTTTCAGTCGCGATTTTATCAATTCTGCCGACGAACCTCTCTTTTGACCCTGCGGTGAGTCTAGAAAGCTTCTGTATCGCCTCGGGATTGATAGCCAAAAGAGGGGTTATTTGGGGTAATGGAGCCATCTGCGCTTTTTTTCGGAAATCGGAATGCATCTGTTTCTCACGTATCGATGTTCCAATGCATAGAAGGCTGCCGCAGGCCAGAACGATTATGTAAAGGTTACGCCGCGCGACATCGCGGGCGCGAAAAGCCAGACAGAGTAACAGAGCGAATGCCGCGGTTATCAGTACGAGATGAGGTCTGGTTCGACCGCGACTGACGCTCATCTTTCCGCAGCCGGCGGCTTCATCGGGTGGTTCGCCGCTATACGCGGCGAGCACTCCCATCTCGTCGTCTTGCTCGATAGTCCTCTTATGGGTTTCATCGGTCGCGATTTGAGGCCACATCGTGGCCATCGGGTCGTCATAGGATTCCCCCAAGCCCAAAACATGACCGAATTCGTGCGTTATTATCGAGACGAAATCGTAGGCTTGCCGCCTGTGTCGCTTGTCGCATTCGCAAAGCATGGCAAAGCAGACATCAGGGTTGATGAGCACGTCGGCGTCGAGTAGGCGACCGGTGGATTCCTCGTAGGTCGTCACGGTTACGGCGAGTTTTTGCGATTCGTACGGCCAGGGGTCGGCCAAATAAAGCCCGTTAGACGGTTTGTCCGAAACATAACCTGTGGCATAGGGCTCCCCGTGGTTGATGAGCATATCGGGAACATTATCGAATCCGCGCCAAGCCTCGCTGGCCATGACCGCCGCGGCGTTAATCGATTCGTCGTCTAAAATAGCTTCTAGCCGTTTGTCATACCGTATCGATATAGTATCGGTCGACCATCGAATCTGAGATCCGATGGAGGTCGTCTTTAGCGTGTAAGCTCTGGCCGTGAAAGGTATAGAGATCACGAGACAGATTAATGCAAGGAGTCCGAAAATTTGTTTCCCAATAACCATAATAGTGTAAAACGACAGTATTACTGAAACTATTATGGGTAATGGAACAAAAATATGTCACGAGTATGACATGTTAAAAACCATTTATTTTCAGCTAGATACGTTATTATTGTACTAGGATGTACGAGAATAACGGTAGGTAATTGACGAATATGGAAGTTCGTGCGAACAAACTCGTATTGGTTAAGGAGCGCCGAAACGAAATCGCGGGTTTTTGTCGGCTTCCTGGCATCCGGGACGACAAATCTGACTCAAGCGATAAAAAATAGGGTAAATTCCGCCTCGGTTCGAGCCCCTTCGATAGCCGTTGGAGATAAACGCGAGCCCGTCTTCCGCGGAAGAGCTATCCGCGATTGACAGTTCGCGAGCGCACTATTAGATACGACATGTACTTTAATACTTAATTGCAGTTGAAATTACCGAAGCTTTGGCGCTTCGAAGTTAACCCAGAACGATTGCAAGGTCGGTGCCGATGGTTGCGACGTATTTGCCTCTTTTAATAATGATTTTAGTGGCTGTTGCGCTAGCGCTGACGCTGTTTTTGCTAGCGGTTGTCCTCGGGAATAAGAACATGACCCCCGAGAAAGCAATGCCGTACGAAAGCGGTCAGTCGACCGGGGACGCTCGCCACATACGGCTCAGCCTGACTTTCTTTCTTACCGCAATCGTATTTACCGTGTTCGATATCGAAGCGGTTTTCCTATTTGCCTGGGCGGCGATGTTTCGCGAGCTCGGTTGGTTCGGTTTGATGGAAATGGTCGCTTTTATGCTGATATTGGGCGTTACCCTGGTTTACGCGTTTAGGAAAGGAGCCTTCGAATGGGAGAAATAAACTCGGGGGGCGGGGAAGCTCAAGTCGGCATGTCGAAGTTCGATGAGATGTACGCCTCCTTTCTCAATTGGGCGAGGAAGTGGTCGCTCTTTCAGTATCCTTTTGTTACCGCCTGTTGTGGGATGGAATTTATGAGCGTGATGGGACCGCGCTACGACCTGGCCCGTTTCGGCGCCGAGGTTCCCCCCGGAAGTCCCAGGCAATGCGACCTCTTATGGGTGGTCGGGACCATTTCGCAGAGACAGGCTCCTATTCTGAAACAAATCTATGATCAAATGACCGATCCGAAATGGGTATTGGCGTTCGGCACCTGCGCGTGTACCGGAGGGTTTTATGATAACTACGCGACCGTTCCCGGTGTGGACAAGGTCATACCCGTGGACATCTACGTTCCCGGATGTCCGCCTCGACCCGAGGCGGTATTGGACGGGCTGATTCTGCTTCAGCAGAAGATAACCAACCACAATCGAATCCCGGCGACAGTTCCTCCGCGCGAGCTGCCGCCTCTAACGGCAATGCGCAAATAGAGGCTGAGGTTCTGTTTCATGAGTAAGAGCGTATTGGATAGGCTTAAGGCGGTATTCAAAGAACGAATTCTGGAAACCAATGATTTCCGCGGCGATGAGGAGGCGAGGGTAGCGCCGGAGGATTGGCTGCAGATCGCGACCTTTTTACGCGACGACGCGGAGACGGAGATGAATTTCTATACCGATCTCACCGCGGTCGACTATCTCGAGCGCGAGCCCAAGGAACCGCGCTTTGACGTGATTCTCATGGTGCGTTCGCTCGCCAAGAATCATCGGATACGGATCAAGACGCGGGTCGGCGTGGACCAAGAGCTGGACTCGTTGGTTTCGGTTTGGCGGGGAGCGGACTGGTCCGAACGCGAAGTCTACGACATGTTTGGCATTCGCTTTAAGAACCATCCGGATCTCCGCCGAATTCTGCTTTACGATGAGTTTGAAGGCTATCCGTTACGCAAAGACTACCCGATCGAGAAGACACAACCCTTGGTCCCCTACCGCGATGTGGAAGGTATTGAAATCGTCCCGCCGTTTGGGCCGGACGAGGGCAAACCATGGAACCGAATCGATTGGCTCGAGCGCACGAATGGGCGAGATCTGCACGTCTCTCCCTCGCTCGGGATTCAACAGGGCCAGCGGTCATGCTTAAGTCAATTAGATGAAAGAAACTCTGGCGAGGAATAGCGCATGGAGCCCGTAGATAGAATTGATAGTTCGGAACTCGAATTGCCGGTTGAGCCGATGCATTTGAGGATGGGTCCGGCGCATCCCGCGACGCACGGCACTATTCATATTGATCTTAAGCTTGACGGAGAGCGTGTACGCGATGTGGACATCCGGCCTGGTTTCCTCCATCGCGGATTCGAAAAATCGTGCGAGCGCGGAACTTGGCAACAGGTGTTTCCTTACGTCGACCGGCTTAATTACTGTTCGCCCATGATCAACAACGCGGGTTTCGCTTTGGCCGTCGAGAAGCTTCTCGGCATCGAAGCGCCCGAGCGTTGTGTTTATTATCGAGTGATTTTAAGCGAGCTTAATCGAATCGTCGATCATTTGATTTGTGTAGCGGCAGTTGCCATGGAACAAGGAGCGTTTACGCCCTTTTTGTGGCTGGTCAAAGTACGCGACTGGATTTGGGATGTGATGGAGCAGGAGACCGGTGCGCGCGTGACGCATGCCTTTTGCCGCATCGGTGGTATGGCGAAACCGCCGACGCCTGAATTCAAACAGAGCGTTCGAGAGGTTTTACCGGAGATCCATAAGGTTATCAGAGAAACGGAGACGCTGTTGTTGCGCAACCGTATTTTTATCGAGCGCAATCAGAGCATCGGCGTGCTGACTCAAGAAGAGGCGTTATCCTACGGGGTCACCGGACCGGTGCTTCGTTCGACAGGCATCGACTACGACGTGCGCAAGGCCAATCCTTATTTTGGCTATGATAGCTACGATTTCGAGATTCCCGTCGGCCACGACGGTGATAATTACGACCGCTTCCTAGTGCGCATGGAGGAGTGCCGGCAGTCGTGTCGCATCATCGAGCAGGCGCTCGAAAGAATGCCGAATGAGGGTCCCATCGACGTGGACGACCCGCGCATCGTGTTACCGGATAAGCGAGAAGTCTATCACACCATCGAAGGCACGATCGCTCACTTCAAGCTGATCATGGAGGGGCTCAAACCGCCCAAGGGCGAGGTCTATAGCTTTACCGAGGGCGGCAACGGGGAGCTCGGTTTTTATATAGTATCCGACGGCAGCGGTACGCCTTATCGCGTGCATTGCCGGCCTCCGTGCTTTTTGAACCTTAAATCCGCGGAATTCATGATGCGCGGTGATATGTACGCAGACATCGTCGCGACTTTCGGCGCGGTCAATATGATCGGCGGAGAGTGCGACCGGTAGCGGAGAGAGGCATGCCAACATTTAAGCTCGACGGCAAAGAAATCCCTTTTGAGACGGGCGATACGATAATTCGGGCAGCCTCGCGCCAAGGCATCGAGATCCCCCATTATTGCTGGCACGAGGGCCTTTCGGTGGCCGGGAACTGCCGCATGTGTCTGGTGGAGGTCAAAAGCGATAGGCCGATGATGCTTCCGATTCTTAAATTCGACGAGAATAAAAAGCAATTCCTTCCGGATAGTAAGATCAAGCTCGTGCCGGCGTGCCACACCCCGGCGGCCGAGGGCATGGAGGTTTTTCTAGATAAAGAGAACGTGAGGAAGACCCAAGAGATGGTGCAGGAGATGCTTCTTCTCAACCATCCGGTTGACTGTCCGATCTGCGATCAAGCCGGCGAGTGCAAGTTGCAGGACTACTGGGAGCTGCACGGATCGAAGTATAAACGTAAACGGACCGAGCCGGTTCACAAACCCAAAGCGGTACGGTTCGGAACGACGATTGTCTACGACGCGGAGCGCTGCATTCTTTGTACGCGCTGCGTGCGTTTTTGCGAAGAGGTCGTGGGCGATCATGTTCTCGATAAACGCGAACGCGGGAACAAGAGTGAAATAGTGCTCAGCCCTGGTCGCTATTTGGATAACAAATATACCTTGAACTTGGCTCAAATTTGTCCCGTCGGAGCGCTCACAAGCGTGGATTTCCGCTTTAAGTCTCGGGCGTGGCTGCTGCGAAGCGCTGTCAGCATCTGCGCGGGTTGCGCTACTGGTTGCAGCAGTTACATCGACTATGATCCTCGCACATACGAGGTTTACCGAATACGGGCTCGGAAGAATATGGGGGTCAATAAGTTTTGGATGTGTGATGACGGATTCATGTCCTATAAGCTGATACAGAAGTATCGGGTGAAGAACGGCGTCATCCGCGCGGCTGAACAAAAGGCGGTTTCGCCGGGAGACGCTCTGCAGGCGGCAGCCAAAGCGCTTTCGGAAATCGAGGGCAAACGGATCGCGGTCGTATTGAGCGCGCAACACGCGAGCGAAGATAACGCGGTGCTCGCCCAGTTCGCTCGCGAGGTGCTCGGTACTGAAAAATACTATCTCGCGGCTTACGGCGGTTGGAAGGGAGATAAGATTCTCAGACATTCGGACAACAATCCGAATCGCGCCGGCGCGATTCGGGTCGCGGGTAGAGGGCTGGCGCCGACCAACGAGCTACTCAAAGCGGCGGAGGACGGTACGATTAGCGCGGTTGTCACCCTTGGACCCGCCGGGGAAGAAAAGCTCGATCAGCTAGATCCATTGCAAAAGCTATCAGCTGTGGTTTCTCTGTCCAGCAATATCGGCGCGTTTACCGAGGTTGCGTCGGTCGTCATACCGGTGGCGCACTACGCGGAAATGGATGGGACCTTCGTCAATGCGATGAAAATGGAACAGCGTTTTTCCCGAGCGCTGCCTCCGCCCGATAGGGTAAAACCCGCGTGGCAGACGATTATCGATCTCGCGCGAGCGATGGGCAAGGAGCTCGAATGCGGGTCGCTTGAAGATATACGTAAGAGGATGCCGTCGGCGCAAGCGGTCGAGGCGGAGGGGAGCAATAACTGATGGATATGATTCTCCTCGTTTCCACGCTGATAAAGATCGCTTTTATCTTGGTTCTGATTCTAACCTTTAACGTGGTTCTCCTTTGGGTCGAGCGGCGCCTGGCCGCAATGATTCAAGACCGTATCGGTCCGGTGCGCGCGGGTATCCCGATTTTTGGATACAACCTCGCGTTAAAAGGTCTGGTTCAACCGGTTGCCGACGCGATCAAGAGTCTATGGAAGGAAGACTTCGTGCCGCCGAACGCGGACAAGTTTTTACACGCGATGGCACCGCTCGTCGCGGTTATTCCCGTGATCGTCGCGTTCGCGGTAATTCCATTCGGAAGCTCGCTCTATCTCAACCACGCGTTTGAGGTCCTTCCGCCGGAACCAACGGGTCGCGTTATTCCGCTGCAAGTTGCGACGATGAATTTCGGCATCTTGTTTGTCTTCGCCATGGGGGGCACGGGAGTCGTCGGCTCGGCGATCGCGGGCTATAGCAGCAACAATAAGTTTTCGCTAGTCGGTGGCTTACGCGCGGCGGGACAGATGGTGAGCTACGAAGTCGCCCTCGGCTTGTCGCTGGTCGGTTGTTTCATGCTCTATAATACCTTGCTCATCGAGGATATGGTCCGCTGGCAAATCGAAAATGTCTGGGGCATTTTTCTTCAACCGATCGCGTTTATTCTATTCCTAACGGGGTCAACGGCGGAGATGAAACGCGTGCCTTTTGATGTCCCTGAGGCGGAAGCGGAGATCGTCGGCGGTTTTGTTCTCGAGTATTCCGGGATGAAGTTCGCGATTTTCAAGATGGGGGAATACTTCGAATTGGTTTTGGCGTCAGCGGTCATCGTCGTGCTGTTTTTGGGCGGTCATCACCTCCCCGGGTTGACGGATAGGGGAATCGACTTTCTAGGATTCGCACAGCCGCTTTGGCATGGCGCCGTGGTCGCCATTCATCTCGGAGTATTCCTCGTAAAGCTCGTTCTCGTACTTTGGCTTCAATTCATGATTCGTTGGACGATTCCTCGTTTTCGATATGACCAGATCATGAAACTTAGCTGGCGCTATATGCTACCCCTGGCGCTGCTCAATATCTTCGTAACCGGCGTCGTGATCATGGCGCTTTAAGGCTAGGCGAATCAAAGGAATTTGAATCATGGCGATTACCACCAAGCGAGTGAATAAGCCCGAGATGGATCTCAGCGAGCTGAGCTATGTACCTGAGATCGTGCGAGGTCTCGGCTTGACCATGAGCCGTTTTATAAAGAATACGTTTCTTCCGATTGAAAAAGGCGAGATCGCAACCATCGGGTATCCAGAAAACAGGCTGACTTACAAAGAGCGTTTTAGAGGCGTGCATCGTCTCACGCATCGCGCGGACGGCTCGCCGCGTTGCGTGGTATGCCTGTGTTGCAGCACGGTTTGTCCGGCTCAGTGTATTAAAATCGAAGCGGGGGAGTACGAGCCGGACGATCCGCGATTCGGTTATGAGCGATACCCCAAGAGTTTCGTCATCGACGAGCTGCGTTGTATCTTCTGCGGCTTTTGTGTCGAGGCCTGTCCATGCGACGCCATCCGGATGGACAGCGGCCTACATATGCCGGCGTCGACCTTAAGGGAGCATTTTATTTTCGATAAGGAGTCGCTGATGGCTATTCCCGGCCCAGACGGAAGCTATCAGACCGGCAACACTAGACACGAACCGGGAGACCCGACGCATCCCGGAATTGATAGAAAGCTCGGACACTAGACCTTAACGTTGCAAAAAACGTCGAGCGGCAACGCGAAAAAGCCCGTAAGATATCGAGCTTTTTCGTGAGCCCTAAATTTATTAATGTCTATCTAGTCCCTAACCTTTTCCTCTTTACGTTAGCTCTTCGATTCGTAATCGCGTTCTAGCGACGAAGTCGTCGTCCGCTTCAGCAGCTTCGGCGGCTTCGCGGTAACCGACCATGGAGGAAAGACCTTCTTCCTCATCGCGAAGCAACTGCTCGAGGTCCTCGTCCGCGATATGGACGGATAGTCGCGAGTGATTCATCTCGTCTTTTCCTTTTACTCCGTCTGTGTTTCCGGCGAGTTGGTTTGATCGACCCGAATGAGAAGCTTGCGCGCCTCTTCGATTCCGGCATCACGGGCGGCAAGCAGTAAGCCTCGTTCAGACATCGCGTTGAGAACCTCGGCCGTGATCCGTCTCAGCTCGGGGTCGGCACCGGTTATGGTCTTATAAAGGTGTTCGCGAACTTTTCTGGGCGAGATTCCTCCCGGTTCCTGCCAACCTACCGCAAGACGGGTGGTAAGATGCCCCCAGATGTAACTGTACGAAGCCGCTTCTCCCGCTTCGTTTTTCAAAATTTCTGCAACCTGCATGCGACGATAGATTTGCCCCGATTGAAACATCTCTTCGTTGAGCAGATTGAAGTTGTCATCCGTATTACTGGTAACTGACATCCGAAGCACCTCGCGTAAATCGTTGTCCTGGTCGAGAACGGGGATTAACGCGCGCGCCGCTTCGGGACCGCCACCCAGGACGATCGCGACCGCCGCATCGCGTCTGGTTTCTCGAGACGGGAGCATCGCAATTAGTTGCGCGTCGTTCGTCGGGTCGCCGGCATAGCCGATCGCAAGGGCCGCCGCTCGTTTGATTGGACTCGGAGTAGTAGCGGTGAAAAGCGGAAATAGCTGTTTGGCGAACTCGCGGTTGGGAGTAAGCCAAAGACCTTGTACATAGGCGATGCGGACCCGTTCCGTTAAGCTCTCGTCCTTGATCTTTTCTAGGATGGTTGCGAGGACCTTTTCGTCCGCTATTTGCCCGAGACAGGCTCCCGCGGCAAGACCTAGACGAAAGTCGTCTTCAGGGTCTTCGATGATCGTCATGATCGCTTTTATCGCTTTGGGATCCGGCCGGTTGTAGTACCTAAGCCCGCTCAAGGCCTCGATACGATTGCGATAATTCTCCTCGATCATCAAGCTTGGAATCGTGAAATCGAGCCCGGGTGGCCGCTTTAACATCGCGACAAGCTTTTGATAAGCCGGTTCATACGGTAGCTCGCCCAGCGCTTTGGTCGCGGCGCCGATATCGTCTCCGGCAAGCTCTTTTTCTATAATCGGTCCGGCCGGCTGATAGTGGCTGGCGCCGAGCGCGCGCAAAACCGCGGCTTTTCGATAGGGATACTCATCCAGAAGCTTCAATAAAGCGGGACCAGCTTCCGGGGCGGCTAATTCACGAAGCGCGTCTATAGCGTCACCTCCCACGGTTTCATCTTCGTTTCTCGCGAGCGCCAGTAGCGGTTCAACAGCCCTCGCGTCGCCAAGCTCAGCTAGCCCGTGAGCCGCTTCGATCTGAGTATCGAGGTCGTCAACCCCAACCACGGAAGCAAGAGCGTCAGCCGCTCTTGAGTCTCGCGTTTTGCGGAGCAAGCGCACGAGATCCCGCCGTATCGCCGTATCTTTGGCCTCTCGCACCATAACGCTGAGTTGCGGGGCCGCTGTCGATTTGCGCAACGCGTCGATCACGCTGATGCGCATGTCGGGTCTTCTCTGCATGAGCTGAAAGAGGGCGTTAGCGGCACGCGGATCACCCGTGCGACCCAACCCGGCAACCGCGGTTCGAATCACTACGGGATCCTCGTCCGGCGGCTCGATCATCCTAGCGAGCGGTTCCACCACCGCCGGCGAGGCAGCTTCAGAAAGCGCGGTCGCTACCAGAACCCTAACGGGTTTCTCCTTATGCGCCGTTAGTTCTGGAGCGCTCAGCCTCGGTATTCCGATCGCTTCCATGATGATCTTGGGATCGAATCCAGGTTGGCCCTGAAGCAATCCTTTCACGAATTCGGCGAGAATCGCGTCAGCAGCGGTATTCTCTTTCAGTACCGCGAGCGCCCAGACGACCTGCGGGCGGTCTTTCGCATCGGTATGGGGAAGTACCTTCAGCAGCGCTGGTTTCGCCGGGTCCGCGGCAGGAGAGCCTATTCGGGCCAGCGCCAGCGCCGCGGCGCGTCTGACGATGCCGCCGTTTTCCAGCTCTTTGATCAAAATGGGTACCGAGTCACCATCTCTATAGTGGCCTAGGTTGCGAATAATCCGCTCTTTTACGTCCGGAAAACCCGTGTTCTGTAACGCGGAACGCAGGGCCGAAAGCATTTGCGGGCTTCCGGACTCAAAAGTGCCTGCCTGGTTGACCGCATCCATTCGGCGATCATAGGCATCGCTGCGTTCAATGTATAACCAGACCAATAGAACGGCCGCGACGACAAATGATGCCCACAGAAGCTTCCCTGTTAGAGAAGATCGTGTGCCGATTTTTTTTATCGCTTGATCATCGGACATCGTCGCGACGACATCGTTTCCCGGTTCGGGATAAATCGACGCTATCGACGGTTGTTTAGGTTCAAATATCGGTATCGGTGTTTTGTTGTTCAATCTCACAGGACTCCCTCCTGCCAGCAGGTTCGCATAGACAATACCTAAAAACCGGTGGTTGCGGCAATCTACAATTCAGCTCTTTGTATACATTCTGTGCATTTTTTGATTATTTCGAAAAGTTAGGCCGGAAAACGAGCAAAACGAGCTAAAAAGACCTTGTGCCGCCTGCGGCGATTTCACATCGCGACATTGCGGCCGCCTTGCTGTCGCTCCCAATAAAGCCACCGACGACGGGGCAGAGCTTGCCCGTACTAAAGGCATTTTGCCCTCGAATTTTGGCGGTTTTTTTACGTTTTGGGGCTGAGATGACGTTGTAACCTGGTTCTTTTTCTACATTTGCAGAGACCGCGTTAACTTTATACCTTCTCAAAAATTCGCGGCGATCATGTCATTTCGATCGACGCGAGAAATCTCGAAATAGAGATTTCTCGTCGCTCTTGGCTCCTAGAAATGACAGTTCACGACGATTCGCCACCGCTTTTGACAAGATACCGCCAACCTTTACGTTTTCGAAAAGTGATTGCGAGCAGATGAAGAGACCTCTGAGCAGCTCAACGTGCCCGTGCCCAGCTTCGTTTTTTACAACCGGGATTGCTTTCCTCGCGTGGTGCAATCGTGCTGAAATCAAAACATTTCTCAGTTTTAAGTTACTTGGGCAGGGGCAAAAATCATAGGCGTTAACCATAAATAACAGCGAAAAACCTCGTAGCGCGGGGGCTTGTCTCCCGCAAAACTGTAACCCAACCACGAATTGTTGTGCGGAAAAAACATCATTCCACGAATAAAATGCTTGCGATAATACCGTACGTCCGTTGTCGTCTGATCAACGCGGGACAAGCCCGCGCGCTACGGCGTATTCATGTTCGTCGACTACTTTTGGTTAATGCCTATGGGGGCAAAAACAGGGCACGGGCACGGGCACGGGCACGTTATTATATCAATACCACCCAAGGGCGAAGCTAGATGGCCGCATTCGCAGGTCGTTTTACCACTACTTTTTGATAACGTACATCAACCTTACGCAAGTATGCGGAATCGTTATTGACCTTGAGAAACGGCTACATATACTAGTTGCTAAAAGAAAGGGTAACGATGACGAAATCCGAGCTCATCGAGACCGTCGCGCAGAGAGCGAATATCACCAAGAATCGAGCCGAATCTGTCGTTAATTGCATTTTTGATGCGATGGTCGCGGCGTTAGAGCGCCATGAGGGAATCGAGATCCGAGGTTTCGGTTCTTTTACCATAAGAGAGTATCGGCCCTATAACGGGCGTAACCCGCGGACGGGTAAAGCGGTTTCCGTGGCTCGCAAGCGGCTGCCTTTTTTCAAAGTCGGAAAAGGATTAAAAGCGTTGATCAATAATAAAGAGGAGAGCTAACGCGGTGGCCGAAAAGTTTGTAACCGTTCAGAGGGGTACTGCTGTTTGACTACGACGGCGGCCAATTCATCCCATAAAACCGGCTTTCGTCCTCGCGCCGGCTCGTCGGGTACAGCAAGTACCATCCTCGCCGGCCCTGCGGGCGCGCTCGGTTTTACGGG
>JAFGIB010000405.1 GCA_016929805.1 Deltaproteobacteria bacterium
CAGCTCGACAACCTTGAGGCGGTAATAGAGGTCCTGCCGGAAGGTGCTCTCCGCGACCCCGTGGGCAAGGTCGCGGTTGGTGGCAGCAATGATGCGCGCATCCACCGGTCGGCTCTTGTTCTCCCCGACTCGACGGATTTCCCTTTCCTGAAGCGCGCGCAGCAGCTTGACCTGCATACCAGCAGAGACCTCACCGATTTCGTCAAGCAGCAGCGTTCCACGGCTAGCGGCTTCGAACAACCCGGGGCGGTCCGCCGCCGCTCCGGTGAACGCACCGCGCGCGTGCCCGAAAAGCTCACTCTCCAGTAGTGTCTCGGTAATGGCGCCGCAGTTGACGGCGATGAACGGTCCCACCGAGCGGGTCGACTCATCGTGAACGAGCCGTGCGATACGTTCCTTGCCCACTCCGCTCTCGCCCGTGATGAGTACCGTGGCATCGACCTTCGCCACGCGTCGCGCCAGGTCAACGACGTCCCGCATCTTCGCACTCCTGGCGATGATTCCCAGTGGTTCTTCCACGCTGCGGACCACGCTGACCAGTGCCTGACGGTGGGTGCGGAGCTTCGCCTCTGCCTCCCTTAAGGTCTCCGTGACCCGGCTCAGAGAAACATCAAGGCTCTCCTTGAGGCGTCCACTATCGAAGAACGCCAAATCTTCGGCGTGCTCTTCCCCCCACTCTTCGCGCGTCCGCCCCAGAATGTGGCACGCGGCGTGCCCTTGGCCGAGACAGCGATCTTCGAGGACGTAGATCTCCTTGCCGGCGGTTTGACTGGCGTAGCCGCTCAGCAGACCGCAAATGGTCCAGCACACAGCCGAATCAGAGCGGCCAAAGTGCAATAGATGCTGCTCCGCCTCGTAGGATGCAAGCAGCATCGCGCCCTTCTTGGTAAGCGTGTCCTCCTTGCCTGGCTGGGCGCGGAAGAGGCCCTCAAGTGTGTAGATATAGGGGCCGGCACGACGCCATTCTGCATCGTTCGCCCACTTGAACTCCTTTTTCATGGCTGCAGCCATGCGCCACCCGTGGGCGAAACCAAACTGAGTCAACACTGCCCGAGCAGCGGTAAGGCCAAAGTTTTCAACGAGATACTTCCTATGCAGCCCCATGGCCACGGCGTCGAGTAAAAGCGCCCGCTGCCCAGCGAAGCGGATAACGCCCCCCTCTGGGTCCAGCTCCAGTAGCTCCTTGTGATTCAGATCCTCGACGCGCACGGGTCACACCTCAATCAATTCGAAATCAGGGTAGTTCGTTTTGATGACATAAGCAACCCGTCGAATATGCGCTGTTACTTAACTGCACAAAAGCTGCTACTAAACTGTATAAAATTAGATAACACGAATTGGCTCGATACTTGCATTTGCTCAGTTTGCCGAAGCGCGTAGCCGTCGTGCGGGTTCTCGTCGACGCCATCATTGGTGTGGGCGGCCAGTCACGTCCCATTCTTGGACTGCTGCGGATCGGCCTCCTGCGGTGCTCTGTTGGCGACACAGGGAGCTCATCACAGAAGGAGAGAAGCAATGAAAGGCAATAGGAAGAATGTGGTGATACGAGATGATGCCAGGGATGCGGAGCGCGACGAAGCCAGGGACGCGAAGCGCGATGAGGACCGCGATGCGGAGCGCGACGAAGCCAGGGATGCGAAGCGCGATGAGGACCGCGATGCGGAATGCGACGAAGCGAGCAACGAAGAATGGGATGATGCTTTCTTCCCTGAGCGAGATGTGCTCTGGAATCACGAGCGAGATGAAGCCAGGGACGCGGAGCGAGATGAGGACCGCGATGCGGAGCGCGACGAAGCCAGAGATGCGGAGCGCGATGAGGACCGCGATGCGGAGCGCGACGAAGCCAGAGATGCGGAACGAGACGGGACCCGAGATGCGAAGCGAGACACGGCAAGGGATCGGCGACGAGACAAGGTCAGGGATGCAAAACGAGATGCATCCTTGTAGACGCTCCGGCGTGCACGAGAGACATCACATTCACCGAGACGACTGCGGTTTCATAAAAAGGGTAGCTAATGAATATCCGTCCGCTCCGTGATCGCGTTTTGGTCAAGAGACTCGCCGCGGAAGACAAGACTTCCGGCGGTTTATTCATTCCCGACACCGCCAAGGAGATGCCGCTTGAGGCGTTGGTCATCTCCGTGGGCAACGGCAAGGTCCTCGAGAGCGGCGAGATTCAGGCGCTCTCGGTCAAAGCCGGCGACAAAGTGCTCATCGGCAAGTACTCGGGCTCCGAAGTCAAGCTGGACGGCAAGGACCATATCATTTTGCGCGAGGACGACATCCTCGGGATCCTGGAGAAATAAGGAGAGTACAACATGGCCGCCAAGGAGATTCTGTTCAACACCAACGCCCGCGATCAGATAGCTCACGGGCTCAATGCACTCGCCAACGCGGTGAAGGTCACCCTCGGGCCGCGCGGACGCAACGTCCTTCTCGAGAAATCATGGGGTGCCCCAACGATCACCAAGGACGGCGTCACCGTCGCCAAGGAGATCGAGCTCGAGAACCAGAAGAAGGCGCGCGTCGAGGACGCGCTCCACGCAACCCGCGCTGCCGTCGAGGAAGGCATCGTTCCCGGAGGTGGCGTGGCTCTACTGCGAACGCTCTCGGTGCTTTCGAAGCTGAAGCTTACCGGGGAACAGCAGTACGGCGTGAACGTCATCTGTCGAGCGCTCGAGGAGCCGCTGCGCCAAATTGCGCAAAACAGTGGGTCCGAAGGCGCCGTGGTCGTGAACAAAGTCCGCAAAGGCAAGGACGCCTACGGCTACAACGCCCTCTCGGGCGAATACGAGGATTTGTTTCTTTCGGGCGTCATCGATCCCACGAAGGTCGTGCGAGTGGCGCTGCAAAACGCTGCGTCCGTCGCTGCGCTCATGCTCACCACAGAGGTGGCGATCGCCGAGCGACCCAAGAAGAGCTCATCCACGGGCCAGGGGATGCACGATGCCATGGGCCCGATGGGGATGTAGGAGGAACATGAACGTCCACCCGGACATCCAGGCGGCGGAATACTCCCGATCACAGATCCAAAACATCGTGAGTGCCGTGGTGCTCAAGCAGGAGCTTTTCGACGCTCAAGTAGAGCTGGCCATCGTCCACGTCGCGCACGGTAGCTCTCTAACTGTCGCGCTATACCCGGTTGCATCACCCATCGCGGATTCGTCGGGTGGGACCACCTGGATGGCTCCGCTCAGAATCGCGACCGTTATTCTAGCTGGGCTGTGGGCGATCGGGATGGCAACGTCAGTCTCAGGTGGATTCGTTCACGCGCTGGCTGTCATCGCGGTCGTGTTTCTTCTCGTCGATTTCGTCAAGAACCGTCGAGTGTGCCGCTGAGGAGTCCAGCAGATGAACGCCTTGCTCGTATACCCCCGCTTTCCGGTCACATACTGGGGGTTTCAGTACACGCTGCGTCTCATCGGCAAACGTGCATCCTTACCGCCGCTTGGCCTATTCACCGTCGCAGCGCTGCTTCCGGACCACTGGCGCCTGCGCTTGGTGGACCTCAATCTGGGGGATCTCCGCGATGATGACCTACAATGGGCCGATATGGTGCTCACGGGCGGTCTGCTCATTCAGGTAGAGTCGATACAGCAAGTCATCGCCCGCTCGCGCGCTATAAAGGTCCCCGTGGCGGTCGGGGGCCCCGCGCCGACCACGAGCCCCGAGCTATTTCGTGACGCGGACGTGGTGTTCCGCGGTGAGGCCGAGGGTCGAGTCGATGAGCTGGTCCACGCTTTGAATCAGCGACCTGAAAGCTGCCACGTCGTCGAAGCACCCGCGAGCCATCCGAACATGACGGCCGTACCCGTACCGCGGTGCGATCTGCTCGCTCTGTCGGGATACGCCTCGCTCAACGTGCAGTATTCGCGAGGCTGTCCCTTCCAATGTGAGTTCTGCGACATCATCGAGATCTTCGGTCGCAAACCGCGAGTGAAAAAGCCCGAGCAAGTAATCGACGAGCTCGTGGAGTGGCTCTACTCGCCGGCGGAGTATTACAGTCGCATCGAGGCGTTTCTGAGCCGCGTAGGTTCCGTCTCTGCGACGCGGGCGTCGACTCTCGGCGAGGTCGGCGCGTTGCTGCGAACGATTTGGCATGTTGGCGTCCGTAGCCCACGTCGCCGCTTCTATTGGCGGCTCATGGTCAGGGCATTGCTTCTACGGGGCCGCAGCAAGGTACGCCAGGCCGTTGTCCATGCGGTGCAGGGCGAGCACCTCATCATGTATACGCGCGAGCACGTTGTCCCGCGAATAGAGAGTGCACTGGCTGAGCTCCAAAACGAAATCAAGGACGCTTCTCGCACGTTCCGGAACGACCGCAAGGATCCCCAACAGCTCAGCCCGTTGGCGTCACGCGAGCTTCGGCTTGCGAACAAGCGGCCTACGGCCAGGTCTCGTCCTCAGACAAAGCGCGTACGGCTTAGACTTTTAAGGGGTCCGAACTGATGATCACGCTTCTCAGGAATGGCCGGCGCCGCCACGTGCAACGTGGCAAGCAAGAAGTCTGGCACTCCTTTTTCGCCGAGGACCGGGACCACCCGGGCCCGGTCGCCGGCGGTTTCGGCTTTCTGGTTGCCTTCGATGAATTGAGGCTCCCACCCGGCGACAGCACCGAGCCGCATTCCGATGACGAAGCAGAGATATTAACCTACGTCTACAAGGGAGCGCTTTCGCAGGAGGACACCGCCGGAAACTCGGGCGTGATTCACGCCGGAGAGTTCCAGCGCATGTCCACCGGCCGCATCCGACACAAAGAGACGAGCGTGTCGCGGTCCGACTGGGTACACTCGTTCCAGATCTCACTACGGCCGTCGGAGATCGGGATCGACCGTGATCACGAGCAGAAGCGCTTCACCGCAGCGCAGCGCCGCAACCTGCTGTGTGTTGTGGCTTCCCCTGACGGACGCAAGGGATCCCTGCGAATTTACCAGGATGTTCTCGTCTACTCCGCAATTCTCGAGCCCGGGCATCACCTCGCCTACGAGCTCGCGACGGGCCGAACCGCCTGGATCCATGTCGTATGTGGCGAGGCGACTCTCGATGACATCGTCTTAACGCAAGGTGACGGCTGCGGAATCATGAATGAGCCATCGGTCTCGCTCACGGTCCAAGAGAACACCGAGATGTTGCTGATCGACTTGGGGCCAGCGAATTTGCGCCCGTGGGAGAAGACCTCTAGCGGGACCGACGCAAGTCCGAATCGGGGAGGAGATTGATGCAGACCCGGAACAACGGCAAAACCGCAAACGGCTCCGGCCTACATTCGTCAAGCCGGGCAGAGCTCAGTACGTCGTGAGCACTGCCAAATCGTTTTATCGTATCGAGCGCCGCTTCATAACGTATCGCCACCACTGGTCCCACCCCGGGCACCGTCATCAATCGTCGACACAGAGAACTTGGTTTTGCTAGTTGCGTCAAATTTTTGTCAAGCGCTGCGAGATACAAGTTCAACTGCTCCACGGCTTGTAGCTGTGCTTCTATGTAACTCGCTATCCCTTCGCGCTCAGCAAGCAGTCCGGCGCGAGCACAATCCGTGGATCCGTCGACACGCCGAAACCAAAAGACAGAAACGGGAATATATATCGCGTTTTTGTCTACGACAACTTCAAAAAGGTGATTCAAAACCTATTTGTCTGTAGGTATCCTATTAGCCAACACCTGCCGACTTCGTTTCAAACCGAACTTTACATAAAATTCGTATTAGTTTGGTGTTTCTATATTCCTCGTGAATCTAAATTCACTAACATCCCAAGGCCTCGACGTCAACGCAGCGACGGTGGTACGTCCCAATGCTCGGAAGGTAAAGCTAAGGGCTTCTGAACCACTTCGGCTTCGGAGCTGTCCTGATGGATGACCTGGGAGACCACGCGGTCGGTTACTTCTGAAAGATACACTCTCAGAGTCTCGGAAAACTGTTGATACTCCGGCCATAAAGTTTCGTCGACAAAGCGCTTGGATACCTTGGCCATTACCGTGGTATATCGCTGTCCGCTATAACGATACGGTCTAATCCCGTAGCGTCTAAGCAGCGCGACAAAGACTTTGCGCGACCACATATCCGCCATTGAGAAGCGGTACTCAACCGGCGGGTCCTCCTCTTCCCACTGTTTGATCCGTTCCAGGATCCGATTTCTCGCGCGTTCAGCAGCGACCTTTTCTCCCTCGGTGGTCGCTCCTGCGTATAGCGCCTCGATCAATCGTTACTTCTCTATGAGTTTGACTTCATCCATCGGTTTTTATTCCGTTAGCGTAAACCGGTAAAGGCCGCCCGATCGCGTTATTTGGGCGATAACGGTTGATCGGTTTTCGCTTGGTTCAAATCCGCAAATTGACAGAATTGGGTGATCACGGTACATCCTGAACGTCTTTGTAACTACGCTATATGCAAGGGTGTGGCAATGGTCGATATTAATCAGCAATGCCGAACCCCGATGATTTTTCTTGCCGGTCCGCCCGGCTCTGGCAAAAGCAGTCTGGGGGAAAAAGTTTGCCGAGAGCCTGGCCTCGGATTTTTCGACTTTTCTTCGACTTTTCTTTACCTGGGAATCTCAACGGGTCACGAGATTTGATTTCTAAAAACGAAGATCTCAAGGCAGCTATCGCGGATCGTTCGGCTGAGGTCGTGGCGCTCTCGTGGCGGCTACAACAAGAACCAGCCGTCCGTACCATGACACGACGCGCAGGTGTTCTCCTGCTGCTCTGGGCTCATCCCCTGGATATGCAGGCGCGGTCAGGCCATTCGGAACCCCTATTTACGCCGGTTCGCCAACTCAGAACCAAAGCTGGTTTCGGGCGAACCGGAACCGGATGTCGAGAGTTCCGGCAAATGAACCGTACTTGTGACGAAACCGTCTTACTGGTTGACGCACCGTATACCGATGCCTCTGAATACCTGAGGGAATGTATTATTTCAATAAGGGAAGAGGTATTTGAACCTCCAGCTATTCGCGAAGGTTTAATTGGGTGGGTCGAAGATTGGCGACAAGATTATAACGCGAATCAAAAAGCCGCTGAGGTCTTTGTCGATGCGATGGCTCGATATACACTTTACCTTAAATCTCAGGGAGCATCGCCGCGTAAGATATCCGGTGTGTATAGTGATCTTAACGCGGCTGGTATTTTGACAATGATGTACGACGCTACCAAAGGAAGAAATCGGGTAAAGATACTTAGCCATTTCTACGATCCACCGTGGACATACGAGTTCAGTAGGAAATTCTCTGACTCGTCGAATGCCGCACGCCGATATCGGAAAAACTTGGAAGGCTTCTCGCGGTTTCTACGGCAATCCGGAATGGTTCCTATGGAAAGCGAGGAATAACGATGTTTCCTACCATATGTCAGCAATGCGCGAAGCTTCAAGAGAAAAAGCTGCGGGGCAACTGTCGCGCGTGCGCGGATCTTGGATTTGATTCGACGATTCTTTGCGAACTCAATCGCTCAGTACAGCAAGGAAAAAGCGAATTCAAATGTTACGCGTTTAAGCCCAAGCTGTCGTTGGTTACAACAGAGGAACAGTCGTCGCCGAACAACATCCACGAACAGAGCACGTCGGCCAGCAAGTCGGCGATCGTGAAGCAGATGATGTCGGATAATATTAAGTACCGTAAAGCGTTGGCTTTACAAAAGCTCGATAGAAATCCAGATGAGGAGATTATTGAACTCAAATACCATTACGTATGGAACGTAATGGAGCGTCGTCCGCTATTTGCGGATGGAAAAGAATCCTTCGAACGCGTCTATGATACCCTAATCAACACCTCTATACCTTCTGTACTTTGTGCCGCTCTTATCTGGTTGGCCCCGGACCACATCCATGTATACTACGAGTCAGACGGAAGCGATTCGCCGGAAAACGTAATGCATACACTCAAGCGAGTTATCGAAGCCAGCGTGAAAAAACAGCCGTTGGATGTGACGGCAGAATTGGGGAATCATTGGAATCTATGGGACGAAGGATACTTCATAGAGACGATTGGCTAGGCGGGATGCGTTTAAAGAAAGGACGGTATTAAGCGGTTCAAAGCCCTCGAGCGAACCGCGAAAAGGGGCAACCAAGCAATGAAGATCATCGATGTCACAGACGAGCATAAGGAGCTATTTTGCCTCTGTTTGGAAGACTGGTCGGACGACGCAAAGGAATCAGGACCGAAGCGTCGGCAATGGTTTGATCGCTGCCAAAAGCAGGGTCTACGTGCCAAGCTGGCATTGGATGACAACGGAGTTGAAGGAGGGATGATCCAATACTCTCCGATAGAGTATTCGTTTGTCGACGGATCTGACCTTTACTTTATTTATTGCATCCACGTACACGGATACAAACAGGGGCG
>JAFGIB010000406.1 GCA_016929805.1 Deltaproteobacteria bacterium
CACCCTGCCGTCTCCGGAAAAGTCGCCCGCGCCTCGCAAGGCCGACACCAAATAGTGAGTGAAGTACGCACCGCGCAACTCGGCTGATTCCTGGCTGAGCTCGTTTTGCGCGCTCGAGGTAATCATCGCGTATCCCTTTGAGGTTATCTCGTCGGTAACGCGGATTTTAAAGGCAGCACCCCGATGCCCGCCCTTGGTGGTAATCAATTGGCCGCTCTGACAAGAATCCAAAAACGCGATACGCACGTCGGCCGAAGACGATCGCAAAAACGACGCGAGTTCGCTAAATGTGAGAGAGCTACTTCCAAGCTCGAATGATTGTCCTTCGGCATGTCCCGAGAAAAATATGACGAGTAGCGTTTTATCGCCGCTCTTTTGTTTATATTCGAAGAGGCGTTTCTCGATTTGCTTGAGCGCTTGGCGTACGCGAGCCGCATCAGCGTTGAGCAGCAGCAGTGTATCATCGGGCAAAAATCCGCCTAGTTCGGTCAGTACCCGGTAGAACTTTCGGGCGTCCTGTTCCGCGTAGCGAAGCGTGGCCCGGGTCTCGTAACCCTGGTTGTTGCCGAGCACGAGAGCGAACTTGTGCGTTTCGGCGAGAGCGGTTATCGCATATAACTGAATAGATAAAGCGAACGCTAAACGATATAAAGTACCGTTTATCATAACGATTTATTTATCCACAGCACGCTCAGCCCGACGTCGGGTTTGGTTTCACCCGGTCCGGGAACGCGCGATTGACTGAACCAAAGCGAGCGCCGAACGCGTTCATGAACCGCGCCGCGGTCAAAAGGTTTTCGTGAAAACGCCGTTACAATACATTCGGCACCAATAGCGTCGTCAAGCACAATACTACCGGGCAATTCATGGCGTCCGGCGCTTTTGACGACCATCGGTTTTGGGTCTGATATGGGATCGCTATCGGGATAGAACGGGGCGATTACGTGCCGCGAATCGATCGAGAATATCGATAGATACCCTTCCGAGCTAGTTGTTACAATAAACCGCAAGGCGTCGCCGGGAAATAGCTTTGCGTTCGGTTCAACCACAAATTGATCGGTGCCTCTTTGAGCGACCGCTCGCATGACTACCCTGCCTTTGAATCTGACCTTTGTCTGTTGTTGTTGGACCGTTTGCTCTTTTCCGGGATAAATAGATATAAGCATAGCAACCACTGTGACCGCCGCGCCTGCAAAGGAGAGCGCCCAAAAGACGCGTTTCGGAAAAAGAGTAAAGGAAGGCTTTTCAGTTGAAAGGCGCGAAATAAGTTGCGCTGAAAAAGCCTCCTGTTTGGGACCATATTGCGCGAGATTCGCTTCGATTTGACGCATTTTCGCCTGACACGCGGCGCATCCAACGACGTGTTCATCGAGCGCTCGTGTTTCGACTTCGGAAAGGTCACCGCTTTTGTACTGTACGAGCGTAAAGCGCGAAGGACATTCAGCCATGGCGTAACTCTTTTACAAAAAGGGGATCGACGCGCCGCTTGAGCGCGCTCAAACGCTTGACCACGGCGCGGCGGGAAATACCGATAGTCTGGGCGATTTGTCCCTGGTCCATACCCCAAATGTAGTGGGCTACGACTATCTCTATACTTCTCTTATCTAGCCCTCCAACCAAGGCTTCGAGAATACGGCGGGTGTCGATCGCCGATAGCGGGTCATCTTGCTCGGTCGCCATCCGATCGATATTATCGGTAGGCGTCGTGCCTTTGCGCTTTCTCGTTCGAATAAGCTTTAAACATACGTTCGTCGCTATTTGATATAACCACGGCAGATAGCTGTCCCCATATCGGTATGAGGATAAAAAACGAAATGCGTTTAGGTAGGTCTCTTGCACGGCATCCTCGGCTTCTTGCCTATCCATGAGTATACGAACGCACAGGTCATAAATAATGCCAGCATACCGGCGATGGAGCATCTCGATGGTGCGTACGCGTTCGTCGGCATTTGTTCTATTGTCCGTAATCCCGCGCGCGTCCGTTTTGGGTACCATTGGCCGAATTGATTCCTTATTGGTTCTTTTTACAGCTCTTTGGTTCCCATGGGCACATTTTTCGGGATTGAAGATTAAAGAAAGTGCAACGGACATGGATAAAACCGCGACCTATCAGATATGAGTATACTAAACCGATCGTTTTTTTTCCAATACGCTCATTGCGTAGAAATAACGGATCGACATGAGGACCAAGGAGGCACGATGAAACGAGCGACTTGCATAGCGATGGTATTTTGTTTCGCGGTAGCTATCAGCGGTTGCAGATCGACCGACGACGAAGACCCCCAATCATCTTCGGACGCAAGTCAACCGAATGAGGCTCGGGATGCGGGGGTCGCCGAAGAGGCACAAGACGCGGTCGATAACGAACGAAACGCGGGACCTGACACGCAGGATTCGGACGCGACAGTTGGCGTTGTTCGATCGTACGTTTTCAAAGATATGGTCCAGCCGCCGCGGCCTCCCGCGGAAGTCGAGGTACCTACGACCGACGGGACACGCGAGTTGTCGTTTTCTCTATACGATTCGCAGATCGACGCGGTTAGAGAGGGCAACGCGCGTTTTGCGTTCGATTTATATCATAAACTCGTCGCCGAAGCCGAGTCCGGCGATAATCTGATCGTATCGCCGCATAGCATTTCCGTGGCGCTTGCCATGGCTTACGCGGGTGCCAGGGGAAACACCGAGAAAGAAATGGCTCACGTGTTGCACTTTGCCCTGAGCCAGAAGTTGCTTCACCCGGTTTTTAATTACTTAGCGCTTGAGCTCGCCACCCGGGCTGAACCTAGTGCCGACGGTCAAGATATCGAACAAAACGCGGACGCCGAGGAGAAAGAAGATTCCGGTTTTCAACTGAGTATCGTCAACGCAGCGTGGCCGGCTATAGGCTTTGAGATGGTTCCCGAGTACATCGACGTATTACAAAAATACTACAACTCAGCGCTCTATCCTGTCAGCTACGAAGATCCTGAAAGGGCGCGCGAGATCATCAACGGCTGGGTGGCGGAGCAAACCGCCCGGCGAATTGACGATCTCATACCCTCCCGGTTGCTCGACAGCGACACTGTGTTGGTACTGACCAACGCGGTCTATTTTAAGGCAGCCTGGGTGAACCACTTTGACGAATCCAAAACCTCTGATCGGGTTTTTCATCTCTGGGACGGCGGCGATGTAACCGTACCCATGATGGAACAGCAATTCGATTTTCGTTATGCCGAAGGGGAGAGTTGGCAGGCGGTTGAGATACCCTATGAGCGAGAAGAGCTATCCATGGTGCTCATCGTCCCCAAAGCCGCTTCGAACTTAACCCAGCTTGAAGCATCGCTGAGCTACGAACAGTTATCTTTGGTAATTGAGGCTCTCGAAGTGCGAGACACCTTGATCCGCATGCCCAAATTTTCCTTCAAAGCCGATTTCTCACTCAAGCAGCCACTCATAGATCTCGGTATGGTCGATGCGTTTGGCCCCGCTGATTTTTCGGGCATTACTGAAGAAGGAGGGATTTCTATTTGCGACGTTCTTCACAACGCTTTCATCGCGGTAGATGAAGCGGGCACGGAAGCCGCGGCGGCTACCGCTGTGATTTTTAAAACTATCGATGGAGGCGGTAGTTATGAACAAGCGAAAATCACCCTGGACCGGCCCTTTATCTTTCTGATTCGCGACAACCCCACCGGCGCGATCGTGTTTTTAGGACGCGTGGTCGATCCAACGGCACCCGCGGAGTAAGAATCTTCTCAACAACCGGAGGCGACCCGCCGTAAGTTTTCAATAGTTAGTGGCGGTTTGACATCTCTTCCCGCGGTCGAGATGACGGAGGGGGATGGCTCAGGGCGTTAACCATAAATAACAGCGAAAAACCTCGTAGCGCGGGGGCTTGTCCCCCGCGAAACCGTAACCCAACCACGAATTGTTGTGCGGAAAAACCATCATTCCACGAATAAAATGCTTGCGATAATACCGTACGTCCGTTGTC
>JAFGIB010000407.1 GCA_016929805.1 Deltaproteobacteria bacterium
CAGAAGCCACCGCTTTTAAGCGGTGGAGCCGGCGCTTCGCGCCTCCTAAAGGCTTCGTCTAAAGACGAGGGCTTCAACCCTCCCAGAGCGAGACAGTGAAGTTTTTTTTGCGCGAGCCCTTAGCCTCGCGGTAAGACGCGATATTGCTTCAACGCCTGGGCAGAGGGCAGCGGCGTCGGCTGGAAACGGTTACGTTCCGGATCATACATCAGTCGATAGGTGAAACCCGCGGCTCCTTGCGAGCGCATGACGTCCCAGCCCTCCTGCATGTATGGGCATAGATCGTTGAAACAGACGTATACGTGATCCATGTCCCACTCGCTGAACGGCGTGTGCGCGAGCTCCCATTTTTGCAGCGGTTGCTCGCAATAGGGACAGCGCAAGGTTCGTCCGACTTCTCGCTTGCGCTTTTCAACCAGCTCGCGGTCGACCGGCGATATCTCTTCAGCCCGAAGAGCGGGCCTCGGGCGCCGCGTTGGATCGCCCCCCGATTTCTCCGCGTATACCGCGTATATCGGATCGGAAAAGAGCACCTTGTCCGCGTACTTATCGTCCGCCGGACGCGCTTTGCCCTGGGAGACGAAAACCGAGGGCCGCTCAAAGCCGGCGTGTTTGAGGTAGTCCTCGACGATCCAGACGCGTTCCTCGGCTCCTGAGCGAAGCCAGATGCGAACCGCTTTTTGGGCGAAGTTACGGTCGGAAAAGATCACCAGAAAAAGCCCCCCGGGTTTCAGCACGCGCTCGACCTCGGCGAATACCGCGAAGGGTTTCGCGAGATAAGCGACTGAAACCGTATTGAGCACGATGTCAAAGCTTTCCGACTCATAGGGCAAGGTCGGATCGACGTTTAGATCGTGAACCACCCACTCGTTCAGCGCGGGATTACTCTGAAGCTCTCGCCGGTTTAAACCCAGCCCCGCTACCCGCCGCGCCATAAGTTGCTCCGGCAGGTGCGAATCCCACCCGGCCATAAGGTCCAAAATAGCGGGCTCTTGCTCCACGATGAGCTCTTTTATCACCCGCTCCACCGTGACCAGCGCCACGCGGTCGAGATGGCTCACAAAACGGTCGACACGATAAAAATCTCGGTCGTTCGATTCGTCCTCTCTCGAGAGTGCATCCCCGGCGTACACCAATTTCCTCATTCTTTCGTCCAGCTTGCTTCGGCCCATGTTTACCCGCCTTGTGGTTTCAATATTAAAGGTAGGTCGTAATTCGGCATTGGGAAGAAGAAAGGGATATCGCGACGCGTATTGAGTTCCGCGTCTACGCTCTTTACCCCTTAAATCTAATCTTTTTAGCGCCTACGAGGAGAGTTTGGATTGTTCGAATTCATTGAGAATTTAAGATGATAAAGCCGATAGAACGCGTACTTCTGCCAACGCGTTCTGTCGCGGACGACAGGGGCGGCTTGCCAATGGCCGTAGGTCGGCTAACTTGTAGAAACAGACCGTAATCGACCGCGACCGATTCGGTCTCGCATAAAATGATGAAACCATTGGGTAAACAACTCGCGTAACGATGAGTAGACCGACAAAAGCCAGCGCCGGAGCCTGGATCGCTTCTTTTGGCTGCGTCATCGTACTTGCGGAGTGCGGAGACGCCGTGGGCACTCCGATCCGTGGCGGGTCCGTGATCGTAATAAACGGCTCGGTCGAGACCGATGGCATTGGTCCATCCCCGTTAGCCGACTCGGAACTGCTGATGGACGCTGAACCGCCTAACGACGCCGTGGAGAGCGTCGAAGCCGCGCAATTCGATGCGGCCCAACCTGAAACAGCGCCCACTGATGTCGCCCAGCCGGATAGCAACGGGATAACGGAAAGCGCCGACTGCTCGACGGTGGCCGATTGGCCCTCGGAGTGGACGAATGCGGAGCAGGCGCTGTTAGAGGGGATATTCAAGCTCCGGAACGTACCGGCATTCATCTGTGAGGGCTCGGGAATCGTCGATTGGGCGTGGATCGGTCTTCCCCAATTGCGCTACTCTCCCGAGTTGCGGTGCTCGGCGCGCCTGCACAGCGTCGATATGTCCCAACGAGGCTTTTTTTCTCAGACCAATCCGGATGGGATCACCCCGCCGGAGCGTATGTGGGCCGCGGGCTTCGATACCGTTTGGCTGTGGGCCGAATGGATCCACCAGGGCTCGGACCCGGACGAAGCGTTGGAGTCCCTAATGAAAGGTGATTCTTGGGGATGCGAGTATTTCACCGACAGCAGACTCACGGCGATCGGCATCGGTTACTATGAAGGTTACTGGACACTCGATGTCGCCTTTGTCGCGCGGTGAGTAGGCGAGTCTGACACCCGGGCGCCGCGAGCCGCGGTGCGGCCCTGGGGGAACTCTATTTCTGAACGATGCAGCAAATTCCTAAATCGAGACGTCAACAGGGGTCGCCCGCAAACACTGGCCGGGTGCTGGAGCTGCCCGTTCATAAGTCGGACACCGCGCTGGTTTCGGAACTACTCTCGGGTCGCGACCAAGCCCGCACGGCGTTTTTCGATCGATATGGCGACGAAATCGAAAGGCTATTGTACCGCGTGCTGGGCCCGGATCAAGAAATCGAGGATTTGCTCCAGGATGTTTTCGTCGCCGCCTTCGGCTCGATAAAAAGCCTTAAAAAACCGGACGCATTGCGGAGCTGGCTTCGCGGAATCGCGGTGCGAAAAGCCAGGAAATGCATTTTACGGCGCCAGCGCTGGCGGTTCATTCGGTTTTTACCCGGTAGTGATCTGCCCGAACAAGAAGCGAGAGTGATCCCGCTCGAGGTCAGCGAAGCGCTGAAAGCCACCTACACCGTACTCGGTAAGATGCAGACCGATGAACGTGTGGCATTCGCTCTGCGCTACATCGATGGCATGGAACTAACAGAAGTTGCAGTTGCGTGCGGCGTTTCTCTGTCTACGATAAAACGCCGCCTTTATCGAGCGCAGCGATGTTTCAGACAGCTCGCCTCGGAGCACGACGTCCTGGTCGAGTGGTTGGACTTGGTGGAGGGGAAACCATGAACGATCTGAATCGTCTGGGAAGGCGAATCGCCGACGAACAGGACGCTGTACGCGCGAGAGAAACGTCGGGTCGTTTCCGCGTACGCGAACGCCTCGCTTCGCTGCCGGCGCCGAGCGCGCGTTCGACTCGATATAAGCTCTGGGTAGCCGCCGCGGGCGTTTCGATTGCCGCGACAATGACCTTTGCGCTCTGGGCCCGCTTTATCGATACGGAGCCGTTGCGGGCGATGATAGGCAGCTCGCAGAAGAGAGCCGCGGAGGGAGACTGGATCGAGGCTCCGCGCGTCGAGTCTTTACCCGTACGCTTTTCAAACGGCACCAGTATCGATATGGCCCCGCGCTCTCGCGCGCGGTTGCTCGAACTCGGCAGCAAAGGAGCGCACGTCCTGATCGAGAGCGGTCGTGTAGACGTCAAGGTGGTTCGGCGGCCGGATGCGGGCTTGAAGCTTAGCGTGGGGCCCTTTCGGATTCGGGTGACCGGCACCCGGTTCAACGTGCGCTGGAATCCCGACCTGGACGAGTTCAAGCTCGAGCTGGCGGAAGGAAACCTCGAGGTATCCGGCTGCGTCTTTGGTCAGGGATATCGGATGAAGGCGGGCCAGAGGGTGTACGCGTCTTGTAAGAGCGGGCGCTTCGATATGATGGAAGGCGGGCGCCGGGGCGGCGAGGAAATCGCGATGCAAGAGAGCGTCGATGCAAATGCCGCGTCCAAGCCCCAAGCTTCGTTGCCCGAAGCCTCGCGGCCGGCGATAAAACGCAAGGGTCGCGGTCCAGCCCGGCAGGTTTTCACGAGCGCGCAGCGGCGCGCGTTGACCTGGCGAAAACTCGCCGAACAGGGCAGTTACGTGCAGGCTTTCATGTCGGCCGAGGCAGCGGGCTTCGAATCACAATGCGCGCAGGCGAATGCAACCGAGCTGTGGATGCTGGCGGATGCGGCCCATTTCGCGGGCGCCGCGAAGAAAGAAGCCCATGCTTTGATATTGTTGCGGAACCGCTTTCCCAAAACCTCGCTGGCGGCTCTGGCTGCCTATTCGCTGGGACGGCTGGAATTCGACAATCGCGGCTCCTATGGGAAATCCGCACGATGGTTCGAGGTTTACTTAGAGGAACAACCGGGAGGTTCCTTGAGCAGAGAAGCGAGGGGAAGGCTCATAGAAGCGATCTCGAGAGCGGGCGACGTCGCGCGCGCGCGCGCTTTGGCCGCCGAGTATCTACGCGATTATCCTTCCGGACCTCACGCCGAACTGGCAAAAAACCTTCTGGAAACGGCCGAGCCCTGAGCGCTTTAAAACCTAGTCGTGGTTTGTCGGTGTTATGGTTCATCGCTTGCGCCTATGCTGTGGTCCTCGCGCCCGTCGCGCTCGCGCGTGCCCAGAGTTCTTCGACTGAACCTGTTCCTGCTGAGCCGCCGCCGGCGTTCGTCGCCGAGCCAGATGCCGTTGAGCCGGCGCCTGCTACCGAGCCGCCCGCGGCGACCCCTCCGACTCAACCTTCCAGCAGCTCCGCGACGACCGAGCCGTCCGTTACGGCAGAGGTTAATGAGCCCGACGACGGAGCCGGAAGCGAAGGATTGCGCGGAACCATAGTCATTGTTCGGCAAAAGGATGACGACCGAGTCGTAATACGCCTTCGCGCGGAGTTGGAGGCAAGCGCCTGGCGCGTGGTGGAAATCGGTCCCGACGAAAAGCTCAGGCTTATCGAGCTGGAAGATCTAGCCAAAACACATACGGCCAGGGCGGCGATTCGAGTTCACTCGTCCCGGAGCAAGATCGATCTGTGGATCGAAGCGCCGCCCGGAACAACCGGCGGCTTTACGGAAACGCTCTCGTCGCGTGGCTCCAAGAACGAGGACAAGGTGCTGGCTCTGCGTACCACCGAGGCGCTGCGTGCCCGCGGACTCAAGATCGATCGCGGGTTGGAATCGCGCGAGCCGCCGAAGCCGGAGCAGGCAGTTCTGCCGGCCGATACAAGGCAAGAAATCGCAATCAGTTCACCGCCTTACAGCGCTTATGGCCTCTGGTTCGAGTTAGCTCCCGCCGTAACGTTCAGCAGCGGGGGGCTGGGCCCCGGGTTGGGCACATGGTTGAGCCTTCGCCTGCAACCCGCGCGATTCTGGTCCATTGGAGCATTCGGACTCCTGCCGATATGGCGAGAGCCTGTGCAGCAACCGGAAGGAAGCGCGTCTATATCGACCCTGATGGCCGGGATGACCGCGCATCTTCACCTGACCTGGAAGCGTTGGGAGCTCAATCTGGTCATAGGCTTGGCGGGAACATATACCCGTATGAGCGGAGAGGCGAGAGAACCGTTCTCTGATGACGAAGACTCGGTGACCACCGCGGCCGCGTTTGCAGGACCCTGGCTAAACCTGTACCTCGGCGACGGTTTTCGTCTGGGCGTCAAAACCACGGTCGGAACCGCGTTACCGCGCGTGGCCGTACATTTTGTCGAGCGTAATGTAGCGCATTGGGGAAGGCCTTTTGTTGTCTGCGCGTTGGGTCTGGAATTGCCTCTATTCGGCTGGGGACCGCCGAGATCGATTTAGAGCCTATCGCAGACGGCGCTTGTGAGCCGCCGCGATGACCTCGGGGAACTATATGTACGATGATGGAGGTCCCAATAACACCTGAATGCTCGAGATTAGCGCGGGTGATTCTTCTCAAGCGTGTATCCGCTTTTAGCGCGTCGGGTGAATCCGCTCGAATATTAAAGGCCGACTGCGGGGAAGACGACCAGGCCACGGGGACCGGCATCGGCCCAGCCAACGGCGCGGCTCCCTTTGGCGAGCAGAACTTGGAAAAACGGGAACCGGCGGAGATGACGCTTATCTTTATAATAATTGCGAATGCCGTCTTGGTAATATCGAATCATTGGATGAGTTAAAAAACTCGGTCGCTAAGGCTGATAAATCGATAAGTGGCAAAAAAGATTCGTTTCTCATCTAGTGAAACTAACAGCCTTACATCGTTACTTTTTTTGACGAAAACAATACCAGCGAAGGAACTCAATCATGAGTAGAAACAAGCATTGGAAACTGGCCTTGATCGCCACTGCCTCGACGGCGGTTCTTTATTGCGTCGGATGCTCGGACGATAAAGACCAAGGCGATAACTATCCATTTACTGGATATGTTACCGGTGGAACCATGCCGGTTGCCGGAGGAACGGATTTTATTGAATCGAGCGGAATCGGCGGGTCGGGTGGTACGGTATTCCCGGAAAACACCGCCGGAACAGGTGTCGCGGGTACCGGGGGTGACTCGGGACAAGTAGCGGGAAGCAGCGCACCTGACGCGGGGCAAACCCAACCGGACTCGGCCGTCGCGACGGATTCTGCAATCGTGACTCCGATGGATTCGGGAGCATTCGCCGACGGAAGCAGCGATTTAGAGCCCGATAGCAGCGCCGTAAAAGACACCGGTGTTGTCGTCCCGGGCGAAGATCCCTGCGGACCGAATGCGCAACCGGTAACGGGAACCGCGCGAACGACCGGTGCCGGAACTGTTTATGTAACCCTTTCGGGAACGAACGAAATCTTAAGGTTTACCTCAACGATGATAGTACCCAGCGAGCCGCAACCTCGAACGGGTACGATCTTTTTGTGGCCCGGCTTACAGCCGCTATCTCGTGACGCGTCCGGATACGGGGTTTTGCAGCCGGTTTTAACCTGGGGTCCCACATGCGCCCCGGGAGCGCCGAATACCTACGACAGATGGTGGATATCCGGTATGTACGTCGGTATGCCGCCGGGCTCCTTTAGGATGCTATGCGAGGGGGGTGACGGAATGACGGTACAGGTCGGGGATAAGCTCGATACTGAGTTCGTGTTGAACGGTACAATCTGGACTCAAGTGATCACCAATCAAAGCAATAACGAAACGGTAAGTTTTGACTGGGACCTGCAAGGTCAAAAACAACAATGGGCGATCTTTACCATCGAGATACCCCCGGGCAGCAGCGTCAGGCTGGTGGATGATCTTATCTTTACCGATGCGGTGATCACGTTCAGCGAGTCGCGACCCGAAGATTGCTACCCGAGTCAGCAAGGAGCCGACGACTATTTCTCGCAGCCTCGTGTTTCCGCCGATGGGAAGACCTGTTGCATATCCAAGGTGATTACGCGTGGCTCCGGTGTCCCGGCCTCGTCACCTAACGAACCGTTAATATTCCAGCAGTCCGCGCTGCAGCATATTCGTCGCGACATGGGCGGCGGGATATGGCAATAACGATAAACGCGTTATGGAATATCGTTTAATGGGTCTACTATTGATTGCCGTCATGTATATTAGCGGAAAATATAGGACTACAAGCCGGGCGATGCCGTTTTGTCTTGGCTATCCACCGTTCCGTCAATGTGTTTGCCTTCCGATACTCTGATCTCGCCAAAGGGATCGACTGTGTCGGGGTGACACGCTTCGCATAGCATCGTCCGCGAGCTTTTCGGATGGGGCGGCCCTGGTTCGTCCTCCTCGATGGAGTCTGGATGACAAAGCAGGCAGTGCGCGTTGGGTTCGCTTTGCGGATGGGGCGACGGCGGCGGGCTGCCGTGGCATCCGTCACAATCGATTTGACTGTTGTCGACCCTTGTCCACGTCGGTTCGGTATGCTTGCCTCCAGATAAGCTGGCGCCGTGGCAATAGGTATTGGCACATCGAGCGGTCTTCCGATCCCAACTCGGTAGTAAGTTGTCGCCGCGCGCGAGCTCTCCGAAGGTCACCTCCGCGTACGTGTCATCCGGTCCTTCGGGCTGATGTCCCGGATCACCAACGGCTTCAGGAACGACGTGACACGCGTCGCAGGGGACGGCTTTGCTATTGACTCCATCCTGCAAATGGGACTGGTGAGCCCCCACGACGTTGTCATTGGTATCTTCCGAACCGTTCAAGGCCGGCGGCGGAGCGGCATTTCCGTCCTTCTTGCCGTGACAGGTATAGCATTCGGTGACGGCATCGATCTTTCCGTTGATATGCCGTGCTTCGGCCAGCCTGATATCGCCGCGTTCGTCCACCGTGCCTGGATGACACGTCGCGCAATCCGTTATTTCTATACGTTGGATGTGCGGCAAAGGCGGCGGACTGCCGTGACATGCATCACAATCGATCTGACGCTCTTCGACCGCTGTCCAAATCAGCGCGACCCGTTCTCCGCCCGATAGCGTTGCTCCGTGACAATAGACATCAGCGCATCGAGCGGTATCGCGATCCCAGGTCGGATTCGAATTCGCGGTCCTCGCCAACCCGCCGAAAATCACCTCCGATTCCTTATCCTTTTGGGTTTCCGCTCGATGACCGGGTTCGTCCACCGATTCGGGAATGACGTGACACGCCTCGCATTCAAAAGCTTCCGCTATCGATCCGTTGTCAAGATGCGCTTGATGAGCGCCGACGCCGATATCACCGCGGTCTTCGAATCCGTCTAGGGAAAGCGGCGGCGCGGCGTTTTTCTCGTTTCCATGACAGAAGCTACAATTCGTTTCCCATTTTAAGGCCAAGCCGCTCGCGAGAGGTTCTCTTTCGCAAGCGAACACAAATGCGACGATCGCGAAACAAAGCGATAAAACGCCAGGTTGTCGCAACGCCGCTCGTTTGGCTGTTGCGCCCGAAGATGGGCACACGCTCGTTTTCGACACAGCTTCCAGCATCTAGCGGTTTTTTACCTTAATGTTGCAAAACACGTCGAGCGGAAACGCGAAAAAAGCGATGCAATAAGGGCGCGCGGAGCTTTTTGGCGCCGCGGCCGAGGGCACCCTGAACGAGGTCCAAAAAGAGCAAGCGAGCTCTTAGTTCGCGCTATTTTTCGCGTTTCCGCTCGACGTGTTTTGCAACGTTAACGTTTACCTTGATGAAATTTTGCGGAAGTAAGAAGATTCGATTCGATTCAGCGTTCTCCATATGGTCTATCGTTCACGAATACTCATTTACCAACGCATTCGGATTGAAGATGCGACAAATCTTTGCCGACGTTCGCACAGTATAGAAGTAACTGGAGCGGCGTAAGTACTGCTCATGTTTAAGAATCCGTCTATATTCTTCACTACTTGCATTTGGCTATGGTTTATCCAGCTCGGCGTGATCGCGCAAGGCATCCGCGATCGTTCTAATGAATCGCGTGACAAGACTCAAACGCAAGAGAAAGAAGAATCGGCCTGGTCTTTTTCGGGACATGTTTCACAAGAGTATCGGCTTCGCCATTCGAGCCATCTCGAGCTGGCCGCGGTCGACGGCGATTCAGAAGAAGGCGTCGACGACGACGAAACGGATCAAGATCTACGACTCTCACTAAGTGGATATCTGTGGGAGAAGAGCGATCATTTCGCGGGCGATCTCTCGATGGGTCTATGGCACGATCTGGACGGTGAAACCGAGGTCGGTCGCCCATCGTCGTTCGGCTCTGTTGACGACCATGACGCGCCTCAAAGCTGGCATGATCCCTTCGATGTATACTCTTTATACGGCGAATACCATTCGCCATATTTATTGTCTCTATTGCGAGCTGGAAGACAAACGTCCGAATACGGGAGGCCGATCACGTTCGACGGCGCCGCGATGAAATTGAACGTGTTGAAACCGTATCTCGAATGGGCGGTTTTTGGCGGCCGAACCGTTCATTTTTTCGAAATCAAAAGCGGTCTTTTTGAAAACTGGCTGGCTTCTACCGCGATTGCGCTTCGTCCGTTGCCGTCGCTTCGAATCGAAGCGGATTATCGATACGCGAGCGAACAACACCCGAGCGACGAGGCTTCCGCTATCGGCCGTGTGGACGACCACTGTTACGGCTTGGCCGTTTGGTATGCGATTAGCAGTTGGGCGTGGTTAAAGGGATACCTACGGGGTATGAATAACGCGGCTTCGAATGCCGGAGGCGGTGCGCGGTTGGAATGGATACAAGGCGAACTTGGAATTGACGCGAAAGTCGACGGACAGTTGACGACGCTTCGAGCTATAAACCAACGCGATGACCCGTACTTTGAAGTGCTGGGCGAAAGCCTTGAACACATTAAAATTCATATCGATGCCTTCAAAGCGCTCGCTACCGATTTCGGACAGTTCAGCGCCCACTTCGGATGGCAAGAACGGATGCTCACGAATGACAAGCCGAACCGATTTAACCGCGATTTCGGCAGGATATATCTTTTCGTGCAAGCGAGCGATATCGTCCTTTCCGGTCCCTTCGCCGGTTTGACGGTAGAATACAACTATAGCTTGAGCAGCGACGAGCTTCCCGACAATTCGCTTTTCGCCGTCGGCGGATCGGCGGGTTACAAGTGGAATCCGATCCAGGCGACGGTGGGCAGTTATTATTACCGATATAAATATGACTATTATATCGATCCAGTCGAACTGGAAAACGTACGCAGTTATTTCGGAGAGTGCCGTTACGATCCGTTCGAATGGCTCTCGCTTCGCCTTAATTATCTATTCGAGCAGTTCGATAGAGATTTACACTCTGTAACACTTAGGTTAGTCGAGACCTATTGAGTGAGCGGTTGCCATGAGGAAGAAAGCTTATATATCATCTATTTACGAGCGGGCCGTTCTCATTATCGTCGTAGCGGCCGTGGTATTATGCGCGTTGACTTTGAAAGCAGCGCCTGACGACAAACCGGAAAGCCGTTCGGCAAAGGCTTTTACAGAGGGAGTACGGCTGCCGTCCCACAAGACGCATATTGGATTCATCAAAGAGTGTGACGATTGCCGCAAAGACTGCACCGACTGTCACGCGTTGGATAAGAAGACGGATTCTTACCGACCGGACCCGGATTTCTGTCGCGAGTGTCACCTTTCGAGTCCCCCTCAAACGTCGATAAATCGGATAAAAGGGCGCAAGATGAAAGGGATACTTTTCGGGCATACGACTCACGAACAGAGGCAAAACGGCGCTAAAATCGCCTGCCGCGATTGTCACGAATCCACCCTTGAGGACGAACAAATCAAATATCAGCCGCTGGTCGCGCCGGAACGGTGTTTTTCGTGCCACGCGGATAGAGGCATCGGTTTTTCGGAGCGAAGCTGCGATCGCTGCCATATCGAGAAGAGAAGAAATCGGCTCGAACCCTCAAACCACGATCATCAGTGGCGGCGAACCCACGGGGAGCAAGCGCGGTGGAGCGCTTATCGTGGCCACCGCGAACAGTGCGTTTTGTGTCATCAAAACGCGGCATGCGTCGCTTGTCATAGGACCGAACGCCCGTTAGACCATACTGGTTTGTGGCGGGTTCGCATGCACGGCATCGCTGCACAATGGGACAGGGATAGATGCAAAACCTGCCACGAAACCGGCGCGTGTATCTCCTGTCATCAGCGTACGCCTCCAACGACGCATCGCGTCAACTGGGTCGCGCGTCACGGTCGCGTCGCCGGTTTCGAGAATCGTTGTACGGTGTGTCATACTCAGAGTTGGTGTAATGGTTGCCATAGAGGCAATAATCGATGACGTTTCGGATCTTTGTTAGATGCCGCTTAGGAGGTCGAATACTGGGGCAGCGGGGCGGTGCTTCACTATTTTACTTTTTTTGCTCGGCGATAGAGAAGCTACAAAAAGTAAAAAAGTAAAGCAATGCCTCGCTGTCCGCTGTTTATTTTGAACCGGGCTTTCCTGTCGCACAGTTAACGCCACTCCGCTTCGCCCCGCTTCCCCCTCGGAAATGAGCTACAAAATCGATTATATGAGCCCTCTGGAAAATCGGGAGCAGTGACAAGCAAGACGGAATGTCGTACAGTGTAAAAGATATACAATAATGAAAGAATTGCATCCGATACGATCAAAAACCACATGAACGTTCTTTTTGATCGAACAGAGGTGTTGGGTTATTTTTAGTATTTTCGTCGACGAAAATCGGTTAAGAAATAAAAACCATATAAACAGGTGGAATGTTTGAAGAGCGGTATTTAATCTCAAATCAGTAGAACGCATCTGTACTCTTTAAGCGATGCGAAATAAGCAACGCGCGGATTTGTCTCGCTCAAATCGAGTTGGGTATTACGTGGCGGAGCAGAAAACTCTACGCTAAACGGATAAAACAACTGCAGTTTATTGTTTTGACCGACTATGGTCGCGACGTTTTTGTCTAGAATACCTATAATTAATTCCCCTAAAAAAACGGTGGGCCAATATACAATCGCTCCGAGTAAAAAAATAAGAAAACGGATATAGGAAGTAATATCAGTTAACCAGTATAACGCGAAAAAAAACGCCGATCGAATTCGTAGGCAACTTATATCTAGGCAGTCTAACCGAGGAAACCGCAAATACGTATTTGCAGAACGGCTTATTGGTAAACCGGCGAGACTTCCGTAAGCTTTGGATATTGAAATTACGCAAGCGTGCTCGGAGGGTACGACTATGAAGATAAAGTATTTAAGCTATTTACTATGTGTTTTTAGTTGCTGCGCGTGCTCAGCCGAGAACAAATCGACGAAGACGCGCGATGCGCCTTCGATTGGCGAAGAGGGAAAGGGCAACGAAGATATTCCTGATAACTCCGATCTGCCCTTCCGCAGCAACAACGAATCTCCGAGCAGATTAAGCCAAGACGCTTCGATAAAGAAAGAAGTTACAACGGTGGAGCAAGACGGCGGTACCGTCATTGAACTTGTGAGCATCGACGAATGTCCCGGTCCTCTTCATGGCGACCTAGCCGATTCGCTGGAAAAAGGCGGATCAGTCGATTCCTCGATGAAGTGGCTCTATCCGTATGACGGAACAGTCTTTCCGGGCGGAATCGTTTCTCCGACTTTACAGTGGCAACCCCAAGGGGGCGGTACGGAAGCGATTATGCTTAAAATGACCTCGGAACGTTTTTCCTACCGGGGTTGTTTTGGTCGAGCGGATCCGGCGAGGTTAATTATCCCGCGAAACGTTTGGGACGAGGCATACAAGAATCAAGCGCCTTTCGACAACCTAAAAGTGGAGTTGACGACCGCATCGGAAGGCGTTGTCAGCGGTCCTATTACGCAAGTCTGGCGTTTCGCCAGGGGTAAGCTGAGAGGCGACGTATATTACAGCACTTACGATTCGATTCTTGTCAATGGCGGCGATCCCCTGGCCAGTAATGGGGCGGTCTTAAGGATCAAACCGGATCAAACGAAACCGGAGGTCTTTTTAAGCACTCCCGGCATTTATCCTTTTGGTCCTTGCATTTCCTGCCATTCTCTCTCGGCCAATGGTGGCACCATGCTCGCGGAGCTTCATACCTATCCGACGATAGCGAACGTCGGCCTTTTCGCTAGCTCGTCATATGATCTGGAAGCAAATCCAAATCCGCAACCACAACCGAATCCCGGTATTCTCGACGAGGCGGCCTTTGGAGGATTATACCCCGACGGATCGCGTTATATGAGCAACGGTTCGCCGACTGATAGTACAACCG
>JAFGIB010000408.1 GCA_016929805.1 Deltaproteobacteria bacterium
GCTCGCGAAAAATAGCGCGAACTAAGGGCGTGCTCGCTTTTTTTAGACCTCACTTAGGGTGCACTAAGCTGCGGCCCAAAAAAAGCTCCGCTCGCCCTTATTTCATCGCTTTTTTCGCGTTTCCGCTCGACGTTTTTTGCAACGTTAAGGTACATTCAAGAGACATTTACAATAATATATTTATATTTAGCTTTTATTGCTACTATTTGGGGACTATTCTCTCTCCTTACCCGATCCAGAGAAAGATCCGGTCACCCGGCCATTGTCCGTGAGAGGAATGGATATATGCTGTTCCAATGCTCATAAACAATCCAACGTTCCTGATTCGTATGCTATCCGAGTTTCGCGTCTTTTCAGCTTCCCGCTTGAGGTTTTGGGCAACGACCACGGCTTGATCAGAACGACGTCAAAAGGGCTCAATCCCATATCGTGTTGGACGCATTCTTTCACCTTTTTTTTGAGCGCTTGGGGATTTTTGCAGGATTCGCACTCGGCCACGATAACCAATCGCTCGGTACCATAACCCGGAATCGAAAACGCCGCTACGCTTGCTGAGCGTATTCCCGGAACGTTTTCAACGATCCATTCAATAGCATGGGGATGGTAGTTACGACCCGCGATAATAATGAGATCCTTGAGTCTGCCAGAAATATACAGCTCACCACCGAGTAAAGAACCGAGATCCCCTGACTTCAACCAACCTTCATGAAATAAACGGCGGGTGGCATCGGTCTTTCCGAAATACCCAGCTGTGGTACTGGCCCCCTTAAAGACCACCTCTCCGACCTGCCCTTCCGGTAGCAAGGTCCCTTGTTCGTCCATAATGCCAACCGCGTGGTCGGGTATAGTCCGGCCACAGGAGACTACTTCCAAGGTGTTTTTCGGGTCTGATTCGCTGACTTCAACCATCCGATTTTCCTCTTCATAGATCTGTCGGTCTAAACGAATCGTGCGAAGATTCTGCTCTGGGCTCCCGGTGGTAATGCCCAATGTCGCTTCTGCCATACCGTAGGCTGGGGTGAGTGCTTCGCTCCGTAATCCAGCAATGCTGAAAGTTTCTATAAAGTGCCGCGCATTGTCCGGGTTGATGGGTTCTGCTCCGATAACGATTACCCTTAGACAACTCAGATCGAGCTGCTGGATTCTCGCGGTATGCTTGACAGCCAACTCAAGACCGAAATTAGTGGATGCGGTAATGGTCGCGCGATATCGGTGCACGGTTTCCATCCAAATCCGAGGTCGTAGGGCAAAGGCCATCGTCGGTATGAATACGATTTGAGCGTGGTATATGACTGACAAGATAAAGGAGCCGATCAGACCAAAGTCGTGGTAAAGAGGAAGCCAGTTCACCAAGAGGTCCGGTGCGGAGTTGTTGCCGAGCCTACGATATATGCTACCTATGTTGCTAATCAGGTTGGTATGGGTTACCATCACCCCTTTAGGATGAGAAGTGGATCCAGAGGTGAACTGTAGAAGGCAGGTATCGTCTGGTACAATCGATACGGGTTTCGCATGGGCCTCGAGTTGCTGATCACTTAGAACACTAAAATCATTCGGTATAATTAGACGTTTCAAGGTCGGAACGCGCGCCCGTAATCGGTCCATGAACGGCGCGATACCTTTAAACGCTAGAAGATAGTAGGCTTCGGCCGAGCTGAGTATCCCGGCGATCCGCTCGATATAGGCGTCGATGCCTGAGGTAAACGGCGGATACATCGGTACTGGAACCGCGCCGGCGAGAAGGGCCCCGAGAAAGCTCAGTACAAACTCCTGCTGATCGGAAACGATCATCCCGAGGCGGTCGCCTTTTTCTAGACCCAGGGCGCGAAAGCAGCGCGCTCTGTGTTCTGATTCGCGATAGATCTGAGCCCAAGACATATCGACCGGTTCTAATCGTTGGTCTAAAAACACAGGTCCACGATTCTCGACTGAGATCGCATTCTGTAAAGCTTCTACAACGGTCTCGACCATGATCTCGTCTCTGATTGAGATAGATGTGTGATGGTGTTTCTAAGTTTTTGGTAGTCTATTATATCTCGCTGCTATCGCTCCCCTCTCTAGCAGAATATTTGCAGTACGTGAAGCCGGGAGTGCTCTCAGTCTTAGGGCACGTCCCAGTCACTTGTCATGCTTTTTTTCACGGATCCCCAGCCTCCGCTTTCTGAGAAACTATGGGTAATCTGGTCTTAGCCTTTGATTTCGTTTGTTTTCTACGTCTCTTTAGATTCGTAATCAAAACCGTTTGTAAAATTCTTCCCTTCATGTCAGAGTACTCGTGGATGAAAAGTTGGGGAGATCCGCTGTTGCAGACCGAGCCCCTACATGGCCTATGGACGATCTCATATTATGTATTAGCCCATTGGGCTTTCCTGATCCCAATCTTATTGAGGCGGTGTGCCGCGTAGGTGCGCTCGGTATCCTCGACCTTGGTGACGATTCAGAAAAAGCTAAGCATGCACTACATGTACTTAGCGAACGATACAGTGGGGACTTTGGAGCACTGCTATCCGAAGAAACGTTGGCCGTTTCTCTTCCCCAACAAGTAAGAGCCGTGGTAATCCCCAAACCCTCCGACCTTACGAGCTATCGTGCTGAAGGCCGTAAGGTATTCGTACAGGTTTGTTCGCTTCAGGAGGCTCGGGCGGCTGAATCTTATGGCTCCGATGGCCTAATCGTCAAGGGATGGGAATCGGCTGGACGCATCGGCACGGAGTCGACATTCGTTCTGTTGCAGGGCATCGCAGGCGCCGTAGCAGTACCGATTTGGGCACAAGGAGGCATTGGTCTTCACACCGCTGGCGCGGCAATCGCAGCAGGCGCAAAGGGTGTTGTACTGGACAGCCAGCTTTCCTTACTGAGCGAGTCGCGTCTGCCCGATACGCTCAAACGCATTGTAGCGGCCATGGACGGGAGCGAGACATCGGTGATCGAGGATTTTCGGATGCTCGCGCGTCCAGGACAAACCTTCACAGCGTCCGGCACGCTCCCGGAGAGAATACCCCTTGGTCAAGACGGAGCGTTTGCCAAACCACTCGCCGACCGGTTTCACGCTATACCGGCGCTCATCCGAGGTCTTCGTCACGCGATTGAAGCGCATATCCACAGCGCCCAATCCATTCGACCACTTGCACGCAACCAACCCTTGGCCCGGTTTTTAGGCACTATATACCCTATTGTACAGGGACCTATGAGCAGCGTGAGCGATTGTCCCGCTTTTACCCGAGCGGTATTTGAGGCAGGTGGAATGCCGTTTATCGCACTGTCATCCATGACTCGTGACCAAGCCGCCAGGCTTCTTGCGGAAACGCGTGAGCAACTCGGTGATCGGCCTTGGGGGGTGGGTCTGCTCGGTTTTCTTCCACCCGATCTATTTTCAGAACAGCTCGGATGTCTTAAAGAAAATCGGGCAGCTTTTGCCATAGTGGCCGGAGGAAATCCCTCGCAAGTGCGTCGACTGGAACGTCTCGGTATCGAGACTTTCCTCCACGTACCGTCCATTGGATTACTCGACCTATTCTTCAAAGAGGGGGTGCGCAAATTCGTTTTCGAGGGGCGCGAGTGCGGCGGGCACGTCGGACCGCTTACCGGTTTTGTTTTGTGGGAAAACGCGGTTGACAGGCTTTTGAATTCTTCTGACGTGCGTGATACGCACGTGCTATTCGCTGGGGGTATTCACGATGCCAAAAGCGGTGCTATGGTGAGCACTATCGCCGCTCCTATTGCTGCACGAGGCGCCAAAGTCGGTATTGTCATGGGCAGTGCTTATCTTTTTACCGAGGAAGCGGTTCGCACAGGGGCGATTTTAGCGGGATATCAAGAGGCTGCTCTGGCTTGTGAACAGACGGTAGTATTAGAGTCGTCTCCCGGACACGCCGTGCGGAGCTTAGTGTCGCAGTACGTCGATTGGTTTCGACAGGAATGCCGACGTTTGGAAGTAGAAAAAACAGATCTCAAAACGGCGTGGACCGTTCTCGAACAAAGCAACCTCGGTCGGTTGCGAATCGCTGCTAAGGGCGAGAAGCTGATCGACGGCCGCATGCAAACAGTGGACGCTTCTACCCAGAAACGCGAAGGATTGTTTATGATCGGACAGGTCGCGACACTGAGGCGCGAACCCACCACCTTAGCCGAACTACATCGCGAGGTATCCGACGGCACAACCCTTTGGCTGTCAAAGATCGTAGCACCAAAGACATGGGTATCAGAAGCTAAACCCTTAGATATCGCCATTATAGGAATGGCCTGCGTTTTCCCCGATGCGGAAAATCTCGACACCTATTGGCGCAACATATTACTCGCTAAAGATTGTATCGCGGAGTTGCCAGAATCACGTTGGAATAAAGGGTTGTATTATGATCCCGAAGGTAAAGGAGAGAAGACTCCTTCGAAATGGGGTGGGGTTATTCCAGATATTCTGTTCGATCCCACCGATTTTGGTATTGTGCCACATTCTTTGGCCGCGATTGATCCGACGCAGTTGCTCAGCCTTTTGGTCGTCAAAAGAGCGTTGGACGACGCGTCGCTCGACCCCGACACTGTTGATCGCGAGCGGGTGAGTGTGATCTTCGGGACAGACAATGGATCTGATTTGGAGCGCGCTTACAGCTTTCGTATCCTATGGCCGCAACTACTGGGTCAGATTCCCCCCGAGCTAGATGCCCATTTACCGGTACTATCCGAGGATTCGTTTGCGGGAGTGCTTACCAACATCGTGTCCGGTCGCATCGCCAATCGGCTGGATTTCGGCAGTGCAAACTATACGGTAAATGCTGCCTGCGCTTCATCTCTGTTGGCGTTGGATGCAGCGTGTAAAGAACTGATCAGCGGATTTTCAGACATAGTGATCGCAGGAGGTGCTGATCTCCATAACACTATCAGCGATTATCTGATGTTCGCCAGTGTTCAGGCGCTTTCGCCAACCGGGCGATGCGCCACTTTTGATGCCAGCGCTGACGGCACCGTGTTGGGTGAAGGTGTGGCGGCGATCATACTGAAGAGACTCGAAGATGCACAACGCGATGGAGACCGTATCTATGCTGTGATCAAAGGAATCGGGACCGCATCGGACGGTCGCACCATGGGTCTTACAGCCCCCAACAAACAAGGCCAAACCAGGGCTTTGGAGCGCGCCTACCACAGAGCCGGAATTTCCCCTCGAGAACTTGGGCTTATTGAGGCTCACGGCACAGGAACACGGCTGGGCGATCGTACGGAACTCACAGCGCTTACCGATTTTATGCTGGAATCCGGTGCGGAGAGAGGTTCTTGCGTCCTCGGATCGATAAAATCACAGATCGGGCATACAAAATGCGCGTCTGGAATTGCCGGTATTATCAAGGCCGCGCTTTCAATTTACTATGCTGTTAAACCACCCACGGGCAACATCGAGTCACCGAATCCCTTCTATCACTCAGATACGAGTCCCTTTGTCTTTCAAAAGGGATCGTCGCCATGGCTCTCTGACGACCGCAAGGCCGGCATCAGTGCGCTGGGATTCGGCGGGACCAACTTTCATGTAGTGATCGAGGGTACCAATCATACTGCTACGCAAAAAGTCTCGCTCAGCAGTTGGCCTGCTGAGCTGTTTTTATTCCGTGGCCAGGACCGTTACCAGGCAAATCGACGCGCACGGCAGCTGGCGAAACGATTGACAGAACACGGGTACGATTCACTCACAGATCTGGCTGCTGCGGTCACGAACTGTCGTGTTCAAAACCAACCGGTACAGATCGCCCTAGTTGCTGAATCCAAGACCGATCTGCGGGAAAAAATCGCCCGGTTAGACAGCCTCGAGAACGACGAAACTGGGATATTTATCGCTCCCCCAAAGGTGCTTTCCAACCAGGTGGCTTTTGTTTTTCCAGGCCAAGGAAGTCAGCGCCTTCATATGCTCTCGGATCTATTCGTAGTATTTCCACGATTGCGGATTTGGCTGGCGCGTGGATCGCGGTATGCGTCCTACTTGTTTGTTGCTGACGCTTTTGACGACGAACAACGACGAGCGCAAAAGCGTGCCATCGACGACACTCGGATAGCCCAACCGACGCTTGGGATAGTGAACATGGCCATGGCGGACCTATTGAGCTCTTTGGGTATTAAATCGACGATGGCTTGCGGGCACAGTTATGGTGAGCTGGTGGCCCTAACCTTCGCGGGTAGTATAGAACGTGAGGAGCTGATCGATATGTCGATCGCCCGTGCACAATCCATCCTGGAAGCGGTTCGAGATGAACCCGGCACCATGGTTGCCGTGTCTGCTCCAGTACAACAGGTCGAACAACTATTATCCGACTGCAATGGTGTGGTCATCGCAAACCGAAACGCGCCCCGTCAGACGGTGATCTCGGGAACTCAGAAAGGAATCGATGTCGCAATCGATCGACTCCGAGGAGAGAATATATCAGTCAAAATTCTTCCAGTATCCTGCGCTTTCCACAGTCCAATAGTTGGGCAATCTGCGGAAGGATTTCGAGGGCGCATCGCCGATACGTATTTCTCGGCGCCTCAAATCGATGTCTGGAGTAGTGTCACGGCGCAGACCTATCCCGGAGAAGCGGAAGCTATCCGCACGCTTCTGTGTCAACAACTGGTCTCGCCAGTGCGTTTCGAAGAACAAATTCGTTCGATGTATAAGGCAGGTGCGCGGGTCTTCATCGAAGTGGGACCTGGCGACGTTCTGACCGACCTTATCCATCAGATCCTTGAAGACCAAACCCATTGGGCGATCCCGACCGACCGCCGTGGAGTTCACGGGCTGCGTGCGCTTTTAGATGCTGTAGCGCAGCTGGCGGTATTGAACGTTTCCTTTGATCCATCCGCTCTATTCAAAGGACGCGATTTCCAACCCATCGATCTCACGACTTCAGACCGCGACAGCATACTCGCTACTAGTTGGGTCATCAATGGCCAAACGGCACGTCCCCTACAGGGGGAACTTCCGGGCTCGGGATTCAAGCCCAATAAGGAGCCCTTACGGCTCGCATCATTCGGTGTCACCCCACCCGAGAATGCGCAACGCCAAACCGTCATTCTCGAGTACATCCGTAGCATGCAACAGATCGTGGAAAGCCAACGGCAAGCTGTGTTGAGCTATTTGGGTCAAGCGCCTGAATCGATGCCATTCATGCCAAATGCGGAGTTAAATCCGAGGAGTACTGTTCCAAAGGCAATGCCCCAGGGGCTACCTGTCATGTCTCGGGAAGGCGCCGTAGAGGCCTCAGCCGTGCAGCCACTTAATAACGTTACTACACGCCCGATCGATGTATTGACCGAACTACTCAGCGAACGGACCGGTTATCCTGTTGATATGCTGGAGCCGGATCTCGACCTGGAAGCGGACCTAGGGATCGATTCGATCAAACGTACTGAAATACTCGCTAGTGTATGTAATAGGCTCGGATTATGGGATGAAAATCTTGAGGATATAGATGCACTTCCGTCGGAACTGATCGAAGAGTTTGCCATGCGAAGAACGCTGCGATCCATCGGAGAGTGGTTTGAAAAGCGTATCAACCAAGCCACAGATCGAGCGTCGGTAGCGAGCACCTCAGTTGCGGGAAGTTCAACCGAGTTGCCGAGTGAAGATGATGTCACACCGTCGAGTCATATTGAAAGGTTTGTACTGGAAGCGATTACCATCGAACCCGCGGTAACCAAAGAATTTTCGATCCAGGGACGTAGGGTGGCGATCGCGGACGACGGCAACGGTATCGCCCAAAGGCTTAGCGCGATGCTTGAATCTCGTGGCGCCCATCCTGTGCTCATCAATTCCGAAACCCGGAAACAGACCTTCGACGATTTGATCTTTCTCAGCCTGCTAGGTAACTCCAAGGATGAGCCGATGAAGTCGCTATTCGATCTTGCGCGCAAGAGCGCCTGTAGCAACTCAACGCGAATATTAGGTGCCACCGCATTGGGAGGTCGTTTTGGTTTAGATAATAACAATGATTTCATTTTGCCAAGAGCTGGGGTGGCTGGTTTTCTCAGAAGTATGGCAAGAGAGAATCCCGGTACTAAGATCCGTACAGTCGATCTGAATATGAGCGAGAATACGGATTCGTTAGCGGAATATCTCATGACCGAGCTCATGGCCGAGGACGATTTTTTGGATGTGGGATACCAGTCACAAGTACGGTATTCACTCAATCCGGTTATGCGCGAAAAGCAAGCGGCTAAACAGACAATAGGGATCGGTACTGATTCGGTGGTTCTTATAACGGGTGGCGCCCGAGGGATTACCGCACTCGTAGCGATATCCCTGGCCCAGAGATTCGGTTGCCAGCTTGAAATCGTCGGACGAACACCGATAGCGGTCGAAGAAGAACCGGTCAATATCGCGGTTTGCAGAGACATGGAAGCTGTCCGTCGTGAGCTGTTACGGCAGTCTAAAGGGCGACGGGAAACAGTGGCTGAAATCGAGACGCGGTGCCGAGCGATTATGAGAGCACGAGAGATGCGTAGCACTTTTAAGGCCTTGGACGGTGCTGGCGTTGATTATCGTTATCACTGTATAGACGTGCGAGATGACCAAGGGTTTGCAGGTCTCTTTGACGAGATCTACCAAAGGCGCGGTCGATTAGACGGTGTAATCCACGGCGCTGGTATCGTGGAAGATAGCCTTCTGGACCAGAAATCCCGCGAGTCGTTTGACCGGGTTTACCAAACAAAAGTGAAAAGCGCCAATACGATTATTAATAACATACGCGAGGATGTAAGGTTCATAGCCTTCTTTTCCAGCGTGTCCGCGGTATTTGGTAGCCGCGGTCAGACGGACTATGCTGCTGCCAACGACTACCTGGATAAGCTCGCGTGGTATCTTACCCGAAGAACCGCAATACGCGCCGTGTCGATCAATTGGGGACCCTGGGGTAATACGGGGATGGTGACACCTGAACTTTCGCGGCACTACCGAAGACAGGGCATCGGTATGATCGCGCCGGAAAAAGGCGTAGATCGATTTATCGAGGAGCTCTTACTTGGAAACGATCCCCAAGTGATCTTCAGCGCTCCATCTGAGGATATTAGCGTGCGTCATGGCTGAAAACGGTATTGCCATTGTAGGAATCGCGTGTATTTTTCCGGGCGCACCGGACCTTCAAACTTTCTGGCGAAATATCTCTCAAGGCTATGATGCGATAGATGAGATACCCGCGCATCGTTTGGACCCGGTTTTCTTTGATTCCAGCCTAAAGACCGGCGATCGATTCTACTGCCGACGTGGGGGGACGATCGATGAATATCTAGGATTCGATCCAGCGCCATACCGTATGATGCCCAACACCGCCCGTTCGGCGGAGCCCGATCAATTGCTGACGCTCAAGCTCTGTCGAGAAGCGCTTTGGGATGCTGGGTATGTAGATAGTGTTCACGAGTCTATACGCAATCGTACCGGGGTTATTCTCGGCAAAGGGAACTACTTGGGATCAGCAGGTAGGCGATTTGATGCATATATACGAGATGCTGAGCAACTGATAATATCATTGAGGGAACTCGTCCCAGATATTCGGGAAGCTGATCTGCTTCGCATCAAGCGTGAGTTTCAACGCAAGGCAAAAGCGACTAACCTCGACGGTGTTATCGGACTTGTCCCTAATCTCACAGCCTCGAGGGTAGCCCATGCCCTAGATCTAAAGGGAGCTGCTTATACGGTAGACGGTGCCTGTGCTAGCGCGCTTCTGGCGGTGGACCAAGCGTGTCAACAGTTGGTAACAGAAGAGGCGGACTTGATGCTGTGTGGTGGTATTCACGTATGTCAAGATGAGGCTTTTTGGGGCGTGTTCTCGCAGCTCGGCGCACTCAGCCGCCGTCAAATGATACGTCCGTTCGACAAAATGGCGGACGGGCTCCTTATCGGTGAGGGTGTGGGTGTTTTGGTCCTTAAGCGGGAGAAAGATGCGTTGCGGGACCATGACCGAGTGTACGCAGTGATTCGGGGTACCGGGATTTCCAGTGACGGACAAGGGGCGAGTTTGATGAGCCCGAATATCGACGGTCAAGTACTCGCGCTTGAGCGAGCGTGGCAGCACGCGCGACGAGATTGTAACGAGATCGGTCTTTTAGAGGCACACGGAACTGCGACTCCGGTCGGCGATGCTGCTGAGGCCGAGACCTTGCGCCGATTTTTTGGTGAACCGTCATCCAACCGCAGACGCGCTGGCATCGGGTCGATCAAGTCGATGATCGGCCATGCCATGCCTGCTGCAGGTGCTGCCGGTTTGATCAAAACAGCCCTGGCGCTCTTTCACAGGGTTTTTCCTCCCACCCTTCACTGCGAAGATCCACTACCAGCTTTGGAGCAAACCCTGTTTCGACCAATACACAAGGCAAGCCCGTGGACAGAGAAATGCCGACTCGCTGGTGTCAATGCATTTGGATTCGGTGGGATCAATGCCCATGTCGTGCTGGAGTCAGTCGACGACTCTTCGATTATAAAGGTCTCCAGTCGGGTCGCAACTGAAACTATAAAAGAAACCACCAGGTCCCCTAAACAGATGGTTCCTCTTTCGTTATCCATGCCGCTGGTAAGGTTTGATAGAGAGTTTACTCGGACCATTACCGCGCCGGTTTCGGGGAGAGAGCCCAGGTTAGGTCTACAGGACGAAAACGAACCGGTAATTAGCGCCTTTACTCAATCCATGCGACAGATCGCGCGTGCCCAGGCTGAGGTCATCGACTATGGAGAAAAATCGAGTAATGAGAAACCTTTGCGATCCGGTACCTCCACGCGCGGCAAGATTACGGTAATCCAGAGGATTTCGCTAGAGAGGTACCCCGAACTGATCGATCACACATTTCACCGTCAACCGTTAGATTGGCTAAACGCGTCTGATCGGCAACCCATTGTACCCATGACCGCGCTTATCGATTTAATGGTGGAATTGGCTCAACGCGTTGTTCCGGAACGGCGTGTCGTCGCCGTGGAGAATGTCCAAGCATTACAATGGTTATCGATAGCCAATCCTGTGGAGGCGCGGTTTAGCTACATGTTCCAAGGCGCTGATCGTTTCAGCGTGGAGATCGAGGGTTACGCCAAAGGCACTGTGATTTTAGCGGACGACTATCCGCGCCCTCCGGTTGAAGCTTCTATACCCCTGAAGAATGAAAAACCAGCGTCGGTTTCAGCTGATAACCTCTACCGTGATCGGCATCTGTTCCACGGCCCAGCTTATCGAGGCATCAAATCATTTGGGCCCGTGGCGGATAACGGTGTTTGCGGTGTGCTCGAGAGCGGCGCGGCAAAAGGTGCGCTGCTCGACAACGCGGGACAGCTACTGGGAGTATGGATACAGCTCAATACCGAGCGCGACCGCCTCGCCATGCCGATTGGCCTCCAGCGAGTGACCTTTTACGGACCACATCCGGAACCAGGTACGCGACTTCGGAGCGTGGTGCGGATTCAGAACATGGATGAGCGGTTGATAGTCGCAAATATCTCTATCAAACAAGGCGAAAAGCTCTGGGCAGATATACAAGGCTGGCAGGATCGGAGGTTCCCGACCGATGATCTGTTGTGGGATATGATCTTCTGGCCAGATAAATCCTTAATGTCCAAACGAAGCGAGAGCGGAGTATACGTGTTTTATGACCAATACCATACTGCATTTGCTCGTGGCTATTTAGAGGGTCAATACCTGCGCGAAATCGAACGGCGGCAAGTAAACACACTGAGCCCGAGGTTGAAGCGGCAATGGCTAAACGGTCGGGTAGTTGCCAAGGACGCCATACGGGACTACCTATGGCAAAGGGGGCATGGTCCGATCTACCCGGCTGAGGTGATGATTTCAGATGACCCGAACGGTAGACTAATGATCGAGGAACCAACCGGAAACGATCTGCAGGTATCGATCGCGCATCAAGATGACTATGCAGTAGCAGTGGTAGGCAAAGGGCAGAGGGTAGGCATAGATATAAAAGCGATTAAAGCCGGAGATCCAGAAATACTAAAGAGCGCTTTTCAGGGCGATGCGATTCATTTTGTCGACCGTGCCAAGCGCGATCAAACAATTGCGGGAATATCAGCTGTCAAACAGGCTTTTATAAACGCTCAGGATTCCGCGGTTCAAACCGAGGATTCTGAGGTTGCGATCTTAGAACAGCAAGGGAATAAATATAGGATAGGCAATAGGTGGTTTTCTACGGTTCATTATAAGGGCTACGTAATCGCGTACACATATCCAGCCTATTCTTATACCGAACAAGAATCAACAGAAAGTGGATGATATCATGAGTACGGATGTTTTCAGTAAGGTGCAAGCGTCTCTTAAGAAGTTAACCGAAGAATTCAACTCTGACATCGAGGAACGAAGAACGAACCGGGTGCAAACCGAAGGTCCGATCCTTGCTGTTGAATCGGATGTGAGTAGAAATCGAGATGCCGAGGGCATTTTTTTAAAAATAAAGGAGGCGATTCTCACGGTTATGGAGGATTCTGGCATGGAGAAAACCGAGATTACTATGGAAACCTCGATCGTCGATGACCTCGGCTTTACCTCTCTCAATTTCGTCGATCTGACGATTGCTATAGAGGAAGCACTTGGAATCGATGGGTTTCCCATGCTAGGGTGGATCGACGAAGAAAACCTTAAGGCGGACAAACACTTCACCGTATATTCTTTAGTACAAAAATCTCTCTCTTCTATTGGTTCGGATTTTTAACGCTCCTTTTGGTCGCCTTCCTGTCTTCCATATTGGTGGGATATAACGTTATTCTCCATTATCCGCTACCCGATAACTATAACTTTAGCTTAGCTAGTCATACCTATAGGAAAAGCTCAAGTTTATTATATGAATGCGAATAAAAAATAATTAATTAGGATAGTGTATGAATAAAAACATGATCTTTATTCGGACAATCATTATTTTTACAATAAACAGGTTTCTATGTCGAAGTCGATCTATCTAATCAATCCAAAACCCGATTATGCGGGTTATTGGAGTGGCGATTTTGGTTATTTATCTATAAAGGGTAAGAGTTTATTTATTGCCGATCTTGCCATCAATACAGTTGCTGCACTAGTCCCTTCTGATTTTAGAGTCGAACTCTGTGAAGAACAGATCAACAATATCGACTACAACCATCCGGCCGAGTTTATTGGTATCTCGGGCAGGCACACTCAATATCGTCGTATGATTAGCATTGCGAAAAGGTTTCGCGACCTGGGAAAAACCGTAATAATCGGCGGAGCCTGTGCATCGCTAAATCCTGAAGATATTCGTCCCTATTGCGATATACTATTTGAAGGAGAATTAGAAGCAACAGCTGATGAATTTTTTTCTGACCTTCGTAATGACACCTGGAA
>JAFGIB010000037.1 GCA_016929805.1 Deltaproteobacteria bacterium
GCTGTTTGACTACGACGGCGGCCAATTCATCCCGTAAAACCGGCACCGACCCTGGGGCGATTCTATTCGAATCACCCCAGCGTCCTCATGCCCACGTACTCGGGTCCTTCGGACCCAATGTACTGCCGCTACAAACGTACAGCTTCGCGGACTCGCTTCCGCTCCGCTTTGTACGTTTCTACCGACAACCGTCAGGTACAGAGAGTACCATCCTCGCCGGCCCTTCGGGCGCGCTCGGTTTTACGGGCGAATTGGCCGCCGGTTATTCTACCCCTGAACGCTTACAGGAAAACCACTCGTAGGCAAGGCCAACGGAGGCTATCGTAAAAAAGTCAGACTAAGCCTATACGGCCACCAGGTCGGCCTTTCGAGACTAATTAGTCGCCTTCGCACCCATATGGCAATGCCGTTTGAAGGCCCACTGCTGATTTTAGGTTCAGTATTTACCCTCGCGCAGCCGTCCCTCCGACACTACGGCTTCGTAGGGATAACCGTACTTAATCCAGAATCCCTCGATCGCCGCGTCGGTCAGCTCGATACGATAGAGATATTTCGAATTCTTATAAGCGAGCATACGCGGTATTACCAATCGGAGCGGAAACCCGTGAGCCACGGGAATCGTCGAGCCGTCGATGCCGTAAGCGAGCATGGTTTTCGGCTCGTAGGCCACCTCGATGGGAATCGACTCGAGATAGACGTCTCCGATCGAATAAAGGGTCAAGTGGCTGGCTCGGGACAACGGACCGACCTGTTCAAAGATCTCAGAGATGTGAACCCCGTTCCACGGGACGTCATACACCGACCACCCTTCGACGCAGTGAAAGTCGGTGATCTGGTCTTGACGTGATAATGCGAGTAGTTGGTCGAACCCGAAGCTTTGAGGCCTTTCGACCAAGCCATCCACGACGAGCTGCCACCACTGCAACGTTTGGAGCAGATCGAGCGGATCAACCGTCCGCTCCGGCCAGGTTTCAAACAGCGAGCCGTTGGGAATTCCCGGAAAGAAACCAAACCCCTCTTGGGCCCGCCCGGAATCGTAATCGCCGGCGTCATCGCCGGCGTTACCGCTGTCCCAAATCCTATCAATCGCGGGAGATAACTCGTCTTTTTTCGTGCACCCGGCCAGCAGTCCTCCACCCAGCGCGAGCACCGAAGCCTTTCCCAACCACTCGATGAGCGAACGTCGGGAGATCGTCTTCTCGGATACCTGCGGTAATTGAGCTGCTTTTCCTCTCTTCATAGGCTTCTCTTTACTCAGAAAAATTGTTAGCGTTCCGGAACGTGTTACCCGGCTTATATCTACCTATAAAACGAAAATGACACATGGCCAGTAGTTCAAACGTTACAGCTCTGATAACCGGAGCGGCAAAACGAATCGGAAGAGCCACCGCTCTTGCCTTGGCCGGGCAGGGCATTCATATCGTCGCGCACTATGGATCTTCAAAAAACGACGCCCGGAACTTGGCGGAGACTATCGAATCGCTCGGCGTTCGCTGCTGGGTTGTCGGGGCCGACTTGGGCCGACGCGAGCAGGTCGCCTCGCTGGTTGAACGCGCCAAGAGTATGGCCGGCTCGATAGAGATTTTAATCAACAACGGCTCGATTTTTCCCAAAAACCGTTTGATGGAATTCAGCGGCGATGACTTAGATCGCAATATCCAAATCAACGCGTTCGCGCCGCTGGTTCTCTCGCGCGAATTCGCCGCGAGAGCCCAACAAGGCGTTATCATCAATTTTTTGGATAGCCGTATCGCCGACTTCGACGTCGAGCACGCCGCATACCATTTGAGTAAACGCGTGCTTTTCTCTCTGACGCGCATGTTGGCGCTGGAGCTGGCGCCTCGAATCCGAGTTAACGCAATCGCGCCCGGATTAATACTGCCCCCGGTTGGAGAGGACCAAAGCTATTTAGAGCGAATGAGAAAAACGAATCCGCTCGAACGCGTCGGCGAGCTTGACGAGATTACCGAGACCGTCAAATTCTTAATCGCCAACCGGTTTGTGACCGGACAGGTTGTTTTCGTCGACGGCGGTCGCCATTTAAAGGGAGCCTATTACGGTTGACAGACTCCGGCCACATCGATAGGCGAGGTGACTCCCCGTACCTGTCAGTTATTGTACATGCGCGACCTTTCGCGTCGCGAGGGGATTGAGATCTCATCGATCCCCGCGTTTTTTACTCCCTATTCGTTATGAAATCGGCGTTTAGAACAGGGGCGACACAAACCGAGACCACACTACACATCATTGCGAGTAGAGTGAAAAGGCGGAAAGAAGCATGAATAAACAGCGGGTTCAAGAATTGATCCGGGAGATACTCATCGAAATCGGCGAGGACCCGAATCGGGAAGGCTTGCTAAAGACTCCGGAGAGGGTGGCTGATACCCTAGAGTTCCTCACTCACGGCTACGATATCGAAAGCGAAGCCATGATTGCTGATTCGGTTTTTGAGTCACAAGTCAACAACATGATCATCGTGCGAGATATCGAGGTTTACAGCATGTGCGAGCATCACCTGTTGCCCTTTTTCGGCCGCTGCCATATCGGTTATATCGCTGACAAAAAACTGCTCGGCGTGAGTAAGCTGGCGCGCATCGTCGACGGCTATGCGCGGCGACTTCAAATTCAAGAGCGCCTTACGACTCAAATCGCGCAACAGATCAGAGACGCTGTCGAGGCGGAAGGCGTTGGCGTGGTGATGGAATGTCGCCACCTGTGTATGATGATGCGAGGGGTCGAAAAACAGAATTCGATCATGACCACGTCGACGGTTCTCGGCAGCATGCACGACGAAGCAGCGGCACGAGCGGAGTTTCTCGCTCTGATAAGCAGGAACCTGACTTAATAGATATTCTTTCCATCCTCAGTTGGCGCTTGGCAAAGCGAGCCAAATGCGATAAGCACACCGGTCGGACCGTGCGATCGAGAAGCCGATGGACGAGAGGATGAAATTACGGGTGCTTTTTCTATCGAGCGGCGAGCCGTCTCGCTGCCGGATGGCGCAAGGTTTCTTGCAGAGTAAAGCCGCCGACGAGGTTTTGGTTCAGAGCGCGGGAGCGCTACCGGACACGCTTCACCCTATCGCGGCCAAGGTCATGGCGGAAAAATCCATCGACATCTCACGCTTGAGCAGCGAGAGCGTCGCGAATTTGGCCGACTCGGTTTTCGACCTGGTCGTGATCTTCGGCGAACGCGCCGGTTTCGCCGGCGCGAACGGCGAAAGCGGCGAATCGGAGGGCGAGAGAGCCTCCCGCGCTACTCCCGCGCTCGGCGGCGTTCCGCTCAGGCTTTTTTGGCAAGTACCGGACCCGGCCGCCGGCAAGGGCACGGAGCAAGCGGTGCTTGAAACATTTCGAGAGGTGCGCGACCAAATCGAACGAAGGGTCGACGACTTACTCAACCAGGGACTTATATTTTCTATAGCCGACGCGCGTCAGCGCATGGATAGTATCCTGGATTTGCTAGAAGACGGCGTGATCGCCCACGACGGCTCTCGTCGCATCTCGGCTTTCAATCGAGCCGCGGAGCTGATCACCGGCTATAGCCGCGAAGAGGTTATCGGGCGCGATTGCCATCAAGCCCTCCCTCCCAGTGGGATATGTCAGTCTCAATGCGCGTTTTTAGAGGGGCTGCCCGGCGAGTTCGTCCGCTTCGAGCGAAGTACGCCCTTTACCACGAAGAACGGCGCTATCAAACTTCTCAAGACGGTGGCGAGCACCACGGGAAGCGACGCCACGAATCCGGGCTACGTCGTCCTTTGCATTCGAGACATGACCGAGCTGACCCAGCTTCGCTCGGAGTTTAAAGATAAGTATAGCTTTCAGAACATGGTGGGCATCTCCAAGGCGATGCAGGAGGTGTTCGAGGCTATCCGACTGGTTTCTTTTTCCGATTATCCGGTTTTGGTCAGCGGTGAAAGCGGCACCGGCAAAGAGCTCGTGGCTCATGCGATTCACAACGAGAGTCGGCGCAAAGGCGCGCCTTTCGTCCCCGTCAACTGCGGCGCGTTGCCGGACCATATTCTCGAAAGCGAGTTATTCGGTCACGTACGCGGAGCTTTCACCGGCGCCACCAGGGATCGAAAGGGACGATTCGAGCTGGCCGACGGGGGTACCTTGTTTCTGGATGAGGTCGCGGAATTAAGCCCGTCGTTTCAAGTGAAGCTGCTTCGAGTGCTGCAGGAAATGCGCTTCGAAAAGGTCGGCGGTGAGAGGTCGGTACAGGTCGATGTAAGAGTCATCAGCGCGACCAATCGCGATCTTCGCAGAATGGTCAAAGAGGGGTCTTTCAGGGAAGATCTTTTTTATCGGCTTTGCGTGATGCCGATTCACCTGCCGCCGCTTCGCGACAGAAGGGAAGACATCCCGATTCTGATCCAGAAGAGCCTGCGAACGATTAGCCAAGAAACCGGCAAAACCATCACGGCTGTCGAGGCTGAGACCATGGACGTGCTGATCGCCTACCCCTGGCCGGGTAATATCCGCGAGCTTATCAATACCCTTCGGTTCGCGGCGTTACGCTGCAAAGGGCCGGAGATCATGGTGCATCATCTGCCGCCGGAGCTACAAAACGAATCCGATGAGAGAGAAATGATGGATTCATGGGGCTCCGAACCGCCATCGGGATACCCGTCGGATAGACCTCCTCGCGAGAAGCTGACGGTTGAATCGGTGCAAAACGCTTTGCTTCAGACCAAAGGCAGTAAAACCAAGGCCGCAAAACTCTTGGGAATCGGCCGAGCGACCCTGTACCGCTTTCTCGACCGATACTCGGTCAATTATAAACCTGAATCGCAGGCGTAGATCGAGCTACAGCGGAAATTCCCCCTCTTCACGGGAAGAAATGCGGGTGGACATCCGTCGATAAAAGGCCTTACTCTTAAGGCGTAATCTGAAGGATTTAACGGAGGCATTTTATGATTCGTCCGCACGTTCTCGTTGGAACATTCGCCTTAACCCTGGTTGCTTTTGGCGCGGGTTGTCGAGATTACCCCGACTCGGGACCGCTTGTCGTCGAGCTTTATTGGGAAGTCCCGCCCCCGTCCGAGGACGCGCGCGCGTCGGATGCGGGCGCGCCGGACGCGGATGAGGCCGAGCCGGGCTCTTTCGACGAATGCGAGAAGGCAGGCGTCGTGAGATTCGACTATCGGTTGGGCGATATGAGCGATTGCGCCAGATATTCGAATGGCTGGGCGTGTCCCTATTTCGATGAGGGCGAACGTATCACGTGCGACAGAATAACGGTTCTTGATTTTGGCTGGATCGAGGGCGGAGACTACTTCTTGAATCTTTGGGGGTACGACAAAGACGGGCTTGAACGATGGGATGTCTCTTGCGAGGACCTTTATGTCAATGGGAAGGAAACACCGCAGTACGTCTGCGAAATACCATATTTCCCCGAGCCCGATGAAAAGAGAAAGTAGTTTGACGCCGGAAAAGTCTCGCACCGATGATCCAATATCGAGGCGGCGGATCTTTTTGGGTGACCTTGCATCATCTCTAGAGCGTGCTTAAGTCTTAAAAGTGGAATATTCACCGCGATTTGTCTTTCCCCGTCTCACGAGCTTCATCAAGAAACTGATCATCATTTTGCTCGCGGCCTACGTGCTTGAGCTGATTCTGATGAATTTCGCGGGAATCCCGCTATTCGATTGGCTAGCTCTAAACGCCTCAAACCTAGGCGTTGCGACAATATGGCAAATTTTCACCTATGTTCTTGTGGACCATCCTAGCGCTGTGATGTCGCTATTGTTCGGCCTGCTCTTCATCTGGCTCATCCTTTCTCCGTTTGAAATGCTCTACGGTTCAAAACACACCATGCAGCTTTGCGCGGTAGGCGTGTTGAGCGGCAGCCTATCGGCGGTGGTGATTCACGCGCTTTTGTCGGGCTTTTCTCTTGGACCCTCAGGGCTGTGGGGATCGCATACAATAGCCTATGCGGGAATGGCCGCCATGGCGGCCACGATGAAAGGGCGAAGGCTTTCGCTTTTCGGCCTTTTCTCCATGACATCCAACCAACTGCTGTTGCTGCTCGTCGGCTTGAGCCTATTGATGTTTCTGGCCTCGAAAAATCTCGCGATGCTGGTCGGCTCGCTTGGGGCGATTGCCGGCGGAGTCTGGTATGTTCGCTGGATCTCTCGACCGAGAGCTTACAAGTCCACGCGTTCTCAAGGAAAAACAACCTCGTTCAAGGTGATACAAGGCGGCCAATCCTCAAACAGCAAGCCACCGACGTGGCTTAACTGAGATTGCCGCTCGCGATAAGGTGATTCCACGATACGATACATCAGAGCAGCCGGCTTATCGTTCCGCCCCCCACTTTTCACATGCCTCTTTTCGGGATTCAGCTACACACACTAAGAGATCGCCGTTTTATCGCCCGGCTAGGGCGGGCGGTGTCGCTTCGCTTTGCAAATCGACGCGGCTTTGTATCTTTCGCCTATCTCGCGCTAGCGCTATTTGGCGTAGTGTTTCTTGGTAGCTGTGACTCCTGCGGCGGCGATACGACGGTTCCGTTTAAACGAGAGGTTTCCTCTAAGAAAATGCAGAAGGGCGAGCCCGAGAACAAGGCCGAGATGGCTGCCGCATCGACCGATCCCTCGCGGCTGCTCGAAACAGCGTCGGCGCGAAGTTACCCTCAAGATACTCGCGAGGTCACGCTCGGAGAGGCTCGCTTGGAGACGCCCGACGGTTCGATCCGAGCGGTTTTCGGCTTTGATCTTGATAGCGACGGCGATGAAGACGCGCTTCTGGTGGCGACCGACAGCGAAGGAAATCTTATTTTAAGGAAAGCCGAACGATCGACAGGAGGGTTCCAAGCCGTCGATGATCGATTGAAGCTTTGGCCGGCGGTAGCGAGCTGCCAGACCGACTCGGTGACGATCGGCCAACTAGGCGCGAGTTACGCGGAAATTTCGGCGACTTTTGGCTGCGAAGCATGGAACCAGGAGGTAGGCGACAGCGAGAGCCGCGAAACCATCGATAAGCAAAGGGAGCTACAACAGGCGGCCGCCGCGCAACTCGCACGAGGCGTCGCTCAGAGAGCGTTTTGGATCATAACGCTGGAAGCCGCGCCCCGTTTGCTGGAGCACGTCGCTTTACGACAACCTGACGAGACGCGCGCGCCCGACAAGATCGACCTCCGGTTTTCCAGCCGAGATCTCGACAGCGACGGTCATGACGACGTGGAGATGACGATCGATCTATCACGCGAGGACGAGGGCGAAAAAAATACCGTTTTATTCTCGTGGCTGAACCGGCCGAGCGGGTTGGCGCGTGATCTCAGCCAGCCGGAAGGCTTGTTCTTGTCGCTCGCGGATCAGGCTCGTAATATGCTCAATAAAAATCCGGACGGCGCGCTTAAACGAGCCGAACGGGTGCAAGAGGTGTATGACGCGTTGTGCCGGCAAGGCGGGGCTTCGCGATTGCTTATAAGCGGTGTCTCCGGGTTTGATTGCGACGGTTCGACAGCGCTTGGACGCGCCAAGGCGGTTGCGCTGGCCGCCTGGGCTCGAAAAGGCGACGTTATGCGGGCGCTCGCAACTTATCGATCGCTAAAAAACGCGTCGCTGCAACTCAGCTCACGAGACCGAAAGCTCGTGGATACGGCTCTGAAATCCATACCCTCGGCTACGCAAGTCATCTGGCAGCTCGGTCCCGAGCATCGCCCGCAAGCCGGCCCCGAGGTTCGCCTGCCATCCGTCGCCTTTGTCGATGAGAACACCTTGTTACTGCGCGGCTCGACGCCTCGGTTTTTCAACCTGGAAGAGCAGAGCCTTACAGAAGGGGAGCCCGGAACGGCTCATACATTGATCGAGGACCATTCCCGCAGGTTCGCGGTTGTGAGCCTGGCTCAAAGCTGCCTGGGATACCATCTGCGCATCGTTAATGCCTCGCAAGCGCGGGCGGGCGTTTATACCGGCCCCGCGGTTTCCGAGCCTCTGATCGAGAGCCGTTCAGCTCTTCCTGGAACCGCATGCTCGACATCGCCCGTGGAAATCCATAACGGCGACAGCGATTATCGCGTGTTGGGCTGGAACCCGCAGGGCATCGTGGTCACCGAGGGAACAAGGCTCTTATTGGTTCGGGTAGACGAAGACGCGCAGCCAAGCGGCGAATCCGTCAACATCACCGATCCCAGGGCGCTCGCGGCCCCGCTCTCTCCGGGAGCGTCTACCCCTGACGGGCGAACCTACGGCGTAATAACCCCCATAGGCATAGTCCTTCAGAGCGTATTGCCCTCGCCTAAAACGTCGCTTTTGCGTCCTCCCGAATGGAAAGCCGAGGAAACGAGCGACCTCGCGCTCGCGCCGTCGGGCCGAAAACTCGCTTTCATCGCCGCGTCGAGAGTCTATATAGGAAAATGGTAACTCGTCGCAATCAGAATAAAACCCGACGCGGCGCCGCTCGCGACAGGTTCAAGGGGAAAAGCCGGGTTCGGGAAAGCTCGACGCTTATAGGCCGCTTGTCCATGAACCGCCGTGGATTTGGTTTTATCGCGCCGGAAAGCCCGGGCCCGGACGTATTGGTACGAGCTTGGAACCTCGGCGGCGCCATGCAGGGCGATCGGGTATCGGTGCGCGTTGCTCGCGGCAGCCGCGGTTGGGAAGGCGAGGTCATCGAAGTCCTCGAACGCGGTACGAATTTTGTCAGCGGCGTTCTGCGAATCGCGGGCAAGCACGCTTGGATAGAGCCAGACGATGAACGGATTCAACGCCCGATCGCGCTCTCTCAAGCGCCGGCGATAAAAGCGAATTCCGCGGACCGGGTAATCGCGAGAATCACCCGATACCCGAGAAGCCCGGGAGAGATGCCTCAAGGCGATATCGTCGAGGTTCTTGACGTGAATCGGCCCATCGAATTCGAGCTCGGGAAGATCTTGTTGTGTGAGGGCGTGCGGCAAGAGTTCACTCAACAGGTTTTGGCTCAAGCGCGGCAATTGCCTCAAAAGCTGTCGGCGGGCGATAAAAGGCGGCGCGAGGATCTCAGAGGTATAGAACTGGTGACCATCGACCCCGCCGACGCGCGCGACCACGACGACGCGGTGTGGGCGGAGCGGCTGGAAAACGGCGGATATCGCGCGGTCATCGCCATCGCCGATGTCTCACACTATGTCCAGCCGGGCAGCGCCCTGGACCAAGAGGCGTTGGCCCGGGGTTGCACCATCTATCTCCCCGACCGAGCGATTCCCATGCTGCCCCCCGAGCTCAGCACCAACCTGGCGTCGCTGGTCCCCAAACGCGACCGCTTGGCGCTCGCGCTCGAGGTCGAAATCGCTCCCGAGGGCGCCGTGCTCAGCCACCGTCTTATCCGAGCCGTCATACGTTCGCGCGCGCGTCTTCACTACCAGGGCGTTGCCCGGGCGCTCGGCTTCACGAACCGCGCCGAAGCGCAACCAGCGGCGGATGCGCGCAAGCCGCTTCTACGAACGCTGTTCGATTTATCCGAACTATTACGGAAGCGCCGGATTAAACGGGGCGCGTTGATGTTCGATTTGCCGGAAGCGCGCGTCAAGCTCGACCCCGCCACCGGAGAACCGGTCGATATCGAGCGCAGCCGGGTCGATCCGGGTGTCGCCCGCGCCTATAATCTGGTCGAGGAGTTAATGCTGCTCGCGAACGAGGTCGTGGCGCTTGATCTCGCGGGCAGGGGCGTCGCGGCCATCTATCGCGTCCACCCTCATCCCGACGAACGATTGATCGAGAACTTTGTCTCCATCGCGGGCATGCTGGGTTACAAGCTCGATTCCGACTCGGTTAGAAAACCGAAAAAGCTCGCGCGCTTTTTACTCAAAGTAGCGGACAGCCCCCACGCCGGAAACCTCGAATACCTCTTGCTGCGTGCGATGCAACAGGCCAGCTACGACACGACCAATACGGGACACTTCGCGCTCGCCGCCGAGCACTATCTTCACTTCACCTCTCCGATCCGCCGCTATCCGGATCTCGCGATTCATCGAATTGTATCGGCTTTGGCCCGGGGAAAGCTCGCGGATTTAAAGCAGATTCAACCAGCGCTCAAGGTCCAGGCCGAGCAATCGAGCCGGTTGGAAAGGCGCGCGATGAAGGTGGAACGAGAGGTCGTGGACCTTTATCGCGCGCTGTTGATGCGAGACAAAATCGGCGAGAGCTTTGACGCCACCGTGGTTGGAATCGCGGAACACGGCATTTATTGCTCGCTGGATGCTCCCTTTGTCGATGTATTATGCCGGTTCTCATGCCTGGGGGAGGAGCGTTACGAGAGAGACGCTTTGGGCTTGAAAGCGGTGGGCGTTAGAAGCGGAAAGGTATTCGCGTTAGGCGACAGACTTAGAGTTCGTATCGTCGAGAGCGTCATCGCGCGACGGCAGGTGCTGGCTCTGCCGCAAAAGAGCCCCACTTGCGACCGACGCGCTCGGTCCCGGCGCGAGCAACGAGCAAACGAAACGCAGGACTCGGATCGCGAGCGACGCGAAAAAGCCTCCAAGAAACCACGAGCGGGCAAAATTCGTCCTCGGACGGAGGCTGACAATGGGCGCTGACTCATGCCAATCGATGGCCCCGCGCGCTCAAACAAACACAGGGGCGGCCTGTGGGCGCGATTCTCCAAAAGCATATAGGTTTACCTTAACGTTGCAAAAAACGTCGAGCGGAAACGCGAAAAAAGCGATGAAACAAGGGCGCGCGGAGCTTTTTTTGGGCCGCAGCTTAGTGCACCCTAAGTGAGGTCCCAAAAAAGTGAGCACGCCCTTAGGTCGCGCTATTTTTCGCGAGCGAAGCGCTTTACGCCGACGGATTTTTTGCAACGTTAAGGTTTACTTGCTCTCACCGCCTTTCTTCAGTAAACGAAGACAAACAAACTTTTAGCTCCGAGACAACAAGTCGGGTTGGCAAATGTTTCGCAAACTATTTTCTCCCATAAAGATAAACAAGTTAGAAATCGAAAACCGTATCGCCATGCCGCCTTTCGGGTTGCTTTATTGCGGCCCCGACCGCAAGCCCAGCCAAAGGTTATTGGATTTCTATCAGGCCCGCGCCCGAGGCGGATGCGGGTTATTGATTGTAGGCGGCGTGGGAATCGATCTCGTGGGCTCCGGCGTGATGACGCCCGGAATCGACACCGATGAGCGCATCGAGGACTGGAAAAAGTTCGCAGACGCCATTCATAGCTATTCGACTAAGCTTTTTCTGCAGCTCTTTCACGCGGGTCGCTACCAGTATTCCGCCCTGGCTAACGGCGAGCAATCGGTAGCGCCCTCGGCGGTTCGGTCTCGATATACCAACGAGGAGCCGCGCGCGCTCTCGCTGAGCGAAATCCAAGATCTCGAAGACAAGTTCGCGCTCGCGGCCTTGAGGGCGAAAAAGGCCGGCGTCGATGGTGTTGAGATCATCGCGTCAGCCGGCTACTTGATCTGCCAGTTTCTTTCGCCTCTGACCAATAAAAGAGACGACGCGTATGGGGGAAGCTTTGAGAACCGTACGCGGTTCGGCCGCCGGGTGATCGAAAAGACACGCGAGGCCGTGGGGTCGGAATACCCCGTGATCATGCGGGTCGCGGGCAACGAATTCATCCCGGGCGGAAACACCAGCCGGGATATTTTGGAAATCGTTCAGGTTTTCGAAAAGGCCGGGCTCGACGGTTTTGACGTCACCGGAGGCTGGCACGAGACCCGAGTTCCGCAGCTTCCGTCGCTTGTGCCTCGCGGCGCCTATTGCTATCTCGCCGCTGGCATTCGTTCCCGCGTTTCGGTTCCGGTTTTTGCTTCCAATCGGATAGTGGAGCCTGAACAAGCAGAACGCATCTTGCAAGACGGGCTCGCGGACGTGGTCAACATCGGACGGGCTCAGATCGCGGACCCGGAATGGGCGAACAAGGCAAAAGCCGGGAAAGCCTGGGACATACGACCCTGCGTGGACTGTCTTCAGGGATGCATGGATATGCTGTTCACGGGCAGGCCGGTGCAGTGCTTGTGTAATCCGCTGGCCGGGTTTGAGGGGGAGCGCAAGATAGAAAGAACAAACAGCCCTAAGAAGGTGATGGTGATCGGCGCCGGGCCGGCGGGTCTGGAAGCCGCCGTGACCGCGTCCAAGTGCGGGCACGCGGTAACGCTTTATGAAATGGCTGACGAGATCGGAGGACAGCTACCGTTGGTCGCGGCTCCTCCGGGCCGAGAGGAGTTCGCCAGGCTGATGGATTATTATCGCGCGCAGATCAAGCAGTCGCGAATCAAGTTAAAGCTCGGCAAGCAAGTCAACATAAAGACGATACGTAAAGATCAACCCGACAGCGTTATCCTCGCCACGGGGTCGCGGCAAGTCGTCCCCGAAATTCCGGGGATCGACCGCCCCGAGGTCGTCAACGCCTGGGACGCGCTCTTGCGTCGCGTTGATTTGGGTCGAACGGTGGCGGTTTTAGGAGGCGGGGCCGTGGGTATCGAAACCGCGATCGCGCTGGCGGAGCGAGGAACCATTTCGGGCGAGACTTTAAAATTTCTATTGAAACACGGCGCGGAGGAGATCGACGTGCTTAAAGAGCTCGTCACCCGCGGAACGCGCAAGGTCTATCTTCTCGAAATGCTAAACGAGATAGGTAAAGATGTCGGCAGAACCAACCGCTGGGTCTTCGTCAAGGAGTTGCGCCTGCTCGGGGTCGAGATCATCACCAACGCGACCGTGGTCGCGGTTACCGATCGCGGCGTGATTTATAAAAAAGATGATCAAGAGGTCGCGCTCAAGGTGGACAATCTCGTGTTAGCTCTCGGCGCGACATCCAACGATGAGCTGGAAGACGCGCTGACCAAAGCGCAAGTTGCTTTCGCCAAGGTCGGCGACGTCAAGCAGCCGCGACAAATCTTGAACGCGATACACGAAGGGTTTTTGGCGGCGACCGCCGTTGGGAGTTAACGGCGTTTCAGAAAACCGATGACTCGTTCGGCCACCTGATCGACGCGCGACTCGCCCAACTCGGGAAAAACCGGTAGCGCCAGCAGCTCGGCCGCGGCGCGTTCAGCCTGTATAAACCTTCCTTCGGTATAGCCGAGATAACCGAAGCACGCTTGTAGATGAAGCGGCTTGGGATAGTAGATTTCACACCCGATATGCTGTTGTAGTAAGTAGTCCCGTAACGCGTCGCGCCGATTCGTGCGAATGACATATTGGTTATAAATATGTCCATCAGCCGTGGCGGCCGGCGTTTTTAACACGGGCTCGGGCAGATTCGCCTGTCGGAATAGACGGTTATAGCGCGCGGCGTTTTTGCGCCGGGCCTCGGTCCATTGGTTGAGATAAGGCAGCTTAACTCGCAAAATCGCCGCTTGTAGCTCGTCGAGCCGGAAATTACCACCGATGAGAGCGTGGTGATATTTGGGTTCGGCGCCGTGCGCGCGCAGTATGCGGACGCGCCGGGCGAGAGCGGCGTCGTTGGTGGTAACCAGGCCCGCGTCGCCGAAGGCCCCGAGGTTTTTCGACGGGAAAAACGAGAAGCACCCGAACGCGCCCACGGCGCCCGCGAAAAGCGCCCCACCCTTGGCGCCTATGGCTTGCGCCGCGTCCTCCACGACCGGGATTCCGCTTTGTTCGCTGACGCGGCTCAGCCTTTCGAGGTCGCACGTTTGACCGAAAAGATGAACCGGTAAAATCGCTTTGGTGTGAGCCGTGATCGCAGCTTCGAGCTGATCGAGATCGAGATTAAAGGAGAGCGGATCGATATCGACAAAGACCGGCACGGCGCCCAGGCGCGCGATCGCGCCGGCGGTCGCGAAAAAGGAAAACGGCGTCGTGACCACCTCGTCGTTCCGACCGATATTCAACGCCATCAGCGCGACCAAAAGCGCATCGGTTCCGCTCGACACGCCGATCGCGTGCTCTACGCCGATATATCGCTTGATCTCCTCCTCAAAAGCCCGCACTTCCGGACCGAGAATGAAACGATTGCTCGCGACGACTCGTTCAATCGCCTCGCGAATTGGCTCCCGTAGCGGACCGTTCTGAGCCTGTAAATCGAGCAACGGTATGCCTATCTCATCTCGCTCGGTCATAACCTACTCGCACGGGCTGCAGCTCGTCTCCGTGATATTAAAACAGGCGCCGCACGCGCGACAACGATGATGCCCATGGAGATTCAAACGCACACCGCAACGACAGACCCATCCGATATGACGCGCCGGGTTCCCCGCCATAAGCGCGTACGGGCTAACGTCGGATACCACCACGCTTCCAGCGCCGATAAAAGAATACTCGCCGAGTCTATGCCCGCAAACGATCGTCGCATTCGCTCCAACAGTCGCGCCCCTGCATATCAAGGTCGGTTTGAACTCGTTTTTTCTCTGGATAAAAGCCCGCGGGTTGATCACATTGGTGAAAACACAACTCGGCCCTAGAAAGACGTCGTCCTCGACCTTCACCCCTGAATAAATCGAAACATTGTTTTGCACCCGTATTCCGTCGCCGAGTTGAACGCCTCTATCGATAAAGACGTTTTGTCCGAGCACGCATTTTTTTCCGATTTTTGCATCAGAGCAGATGTGAACAAAGTGCCAAACCCTTGTCTCTTCCCCAATCTTCACGTTTTCGTCAACGACTGCTGTCGGGTGGATAAACGGCATGTTAGTCCTCGCGGAACCTAGATTTAGGCCCAAGATAGCCTCGAGAGTTGGATGGGGCGAAAAAAGACGCCGCCCGCGCCCGGCGGACAGCGGCCCGATCGCTTGAGAAAAGATCGAGCCCGGTTAGAACGCCAGGTTACCCTTCTCTTCTTTTTTTGCTTCCACGGATTCCCCGATTCCGCCGATCACGTTTCCGCCCATATCCTTAAACTCAAACGCCTTCGGCAGCTTAAAGGTGATGCCGGTATCGGTCTGGATCAACACATCCACCGCCCCAATAGGCACGCGGGGTGGAGTCGTCACGAGCAAGGCATTGGGACCCAAGATGGTTACATTTCCGGCTTTGCGGGTTCCGAAGTAGACCGAGTAACCGATGTCCTGCCTGAAATTATCACCGAGAATTCGAACTGGTTGCTCCCCTTGGGTATGTCCGACCTTCGGATCGATGTCTCGTACCGTCGGTTCGCCCCTCGACCCACCACAACCGAAAAAAAGCCCTGATACCAACGCGAAAAGCAAAATACTTAGCAAACGCACCATCGACAAACGACTTAACATGCCAAAACCTCCGGATTGATATTGCGCCGGTCCGGGTGAGGACTCACCCCGACATGGCAACACAATAAGCGACGCGCGTTAGAAGGGTCAAGTGGTCAGCGCTGATGTTGGCCGATCCATTAAAAAATTCGTTTTTATAGGAAAATTGCATAAATTTGCCGGTGAAGAACCGATTTGTGAAAACAGCCGCGAAAACACGCCTGATGCGCGGCAAACCAGGTTCGCGGTCGCTGAATAGAGAAATGCGGGCTAGATTTTGTGAAAAACGGGGGCTCTTCTGCTTATAATTGCAGATAATCAATAACTATCGCACACTCCGATCGAGTAACGTGGCTAAGCAAAACCTATTACTAGTAGATGCTGATCCAAGAAGCCTGAGGGTTCTGGAAGTCAGCCTTCGCAAAGCCGGCTACAGCGTCGCCGCTTGTAGCGACGCGGCGGGCGCGCTTGAAATGATGGAGCTGAGCCAACCGGACTTGATCCTTTCGGATACGCGTTTGCCCGAAATGGACGGTTTCTCGTTTGTCGAGGAGATACGCAAGCACGAAGACTGGGCAAATGTCCCGTTCATGTTTCTTTCGAGCGACGTCTCGGTCGAAAGCAAGGTCAAAGGTTTGGAGCTCGGAGTAGAGGATTACCTAACCAAGCCGATCTATATCAAGGAAATCATCACCCGGGTAAATCTCGTCTTACAGCGCAAAAAGCGCGAAGGCATGGGCATGAGAGACGTCTCGGAAAAAGCGCGCTTTTCCGGTTCTCTCAGCGATATGGGGTTGGTCGATTTATTGCAAACCGTGGACATCGGAAAAAAATCGGGCGTTCTTTACATTTCCTCCGGAAATCAGCGCGGAGCGATCTACTTCCGCGATGGGGCGCTGGTGGACGCGGAGATCGGCGGCAAGCTAAGAGGTGACCGGGCGGTCTATCGGGCGCTGGTTTGGAGCGATGGAACTTTTGAGATCGATTTTCGACCGGTGCGCAGACAAGACGTCATCAAGACGTCCACTCAAGGCGTCCTGATGGAGGGGATGCGTAGAATGGACGAGTGGGGACGAATGTTGGAGCAGTTGCCCCCGCTTGATAGCGTCTTCGAGGTCAACGAGAAAGAGCTACTCGAGCGCTTGGCCGAGATACCGGACGAGATAAACGATGTGCTGCGGTATTTCGACGGTAAAAACTCCCTGATGGGAGTGGTAGAGCTTGCCACCGGCGATGATCTCGATGTGCTCGCCGCGATCTCGAAGTTGTACTTTGAAGGAATTATTCTCGATACCGGATGCAAATCTTCGTTCATTCCGCCGCCCGGTGATGAAGAAGCGACGGAACAAAGCGGAGAAGCCGATTTTCGCCTGAGCGACAAACCGGCCGCGGCTCTTCGAGCGGGGGTGGTGCCGGGACAGGATGATGCACTGATAAGCAACGGCGAGCGCGATGCGAGTGCGAAATCGAAGCAGAAAGGCAGTGTAACGAAAAAAGCTGTCGACGAGCACGCGGCCGGGGAAAGGCGCAGGACGCTCGATTTCGAGCCGCCGCACAAGCGAGCGGAGGTCCCGCCCAAGGACGAGCGGTTGCAAACGCCGCTAAGCTCGAACGAATCTCCTATTTCGCGAGACTCGACAACTCAATCGGAGCGAGATCTCGCGGCGGCGAACGATAACATTATCGAATTTCCACTTAGGGAAAAGAGTCTTGAGTCGGAACAGAATCGACCGGAGAGACAACAGGAGCCACCCGAAACGCGCACCCGGAGCCAGACGGCCCAACCTGCGCCGGATGATGCGACCGCGGAACATCCGGCTGAGCGAGCTGACCTCGCGGCTCGTATAGAGGACTCGGAGCGGGAAACGTTGGAGGAGGAAATCCAAGACGAACGATCGGCTTATGAGAGAGACACCTTACCCCCGCCGAAAAGACGAGGCCGACGACGACGAAAGCGCCTTCGTTTCGCGACTTCGACCGGCATGCTCTCCGCGGCCACCATTTCTCCTGAGACCATGGCGGCGCTGCAGTCGCGAACCCTTATGGGTCCGCAGTGGACCGCGCCCTACTCCCTTACCGAGGTCAACGCAGCTCCCGCTTCGACCGGCGAACCAACCGAGAAGGAGGAAATCGCGCTCGACGAAGCGGATCTCGAACCGGTTAGAATTCGAAGCCTCGAGCCGCCGGCGCCGGAACCAGTGCCGGTCGATACACCGTTGCTGCCGAAAAGAGCAGAAATCGAGCCCAAGCCGGCGCAGCGAGAAGCGATAAAGCCACCGGTGGTCGTCATGCCTGTAACCATTCCGAACGACAGCACGCGGCCGGTGGCGGCGGAAAAACCGAAGATCGAGAGAGCGGCGGAGCGAAAAACAGTTCGGTTTGAGGGTCAACCGATTAAGCCGGCGTCGGTTGAACGTAGCGACGAGCCGACAGTTCCGGTCTCCCCCGCGATACGCAATTTGAAACGCGCGTCGATCGGGATAGTGATTCTCGCGCTAATCGGATTAGGAGCCCAACAGATCTATCAACGCTCGACGAAGCGGGGTTCAACGCCGGTCGAGCGCGAAAAACGGGCTTTGTCGCCGGAGAGCGAGACGCGACAAGAGGGTTCGAGTCCGTTTTCCGGCAAGGGTGAGGTTCGAAATAAGACTAAAATCGCGGATACGCCGCCGGCAAAGGGCGTTGACACGGAAGCGGAAAACAACGATCCGCAGGCCGAATCGTCCCGCGTCAATAGGGAAACCGAGAGTAGCGAAAGCGAGGCAAGCAACAACGGCGTTAGCGAAAAGGCGCCGGAGCAATCGGGAAGCGAGCAGACGCTCGCCGCTGAGGAGCATATTAGCTATGATGAGTTGATCAAAAGCGCGAAGGAGTCCGAGCGTACGAGAGATCGCGCCGGGGCCTTGAAGCTCTATCAGCAAGCCATCCAGATCAATCCAAACGGTCACGAGGCTTTATCCAAGGTAGCGTTTTACTACCTTAATCAGGGAAAAAATAGAGAGGCTGCGGAATACGCGGCGCGTTCTTTGCAGCTTGACCCCTCGCGTTCCGAAGCCTGGATCGTGCTTGGTGCGGCGCGCTACGCGTTGAAAGACAAGGCGGGCGCTCAAGCAGCCTATCAAAAATGCGTCGACGTCGGTAAGGGCCCTTATGTGCGCGAGTGCCGACGAATGTTGAGATAGCTAAACAGAATTAGATGACGACCGAGGCGCGGCCCGAAGCGAGCGGCGCGGCGCTCTTTATGTCCCGCTCGGGACAACTCGGTTTAGCGAGCATAGAGGCGTTTTCGCTTCATCTCTTGATAGAATGCGGAGTATAAACAGAATCATTTTCGTCTTGTTCAGTGGCTGTGTGATACAAGCGGCCGCGCTGGCCCAATCCACAGCCGACGCGGGTCAAAGCGAACCGGACGCGAGCGATTCTCTTCCGAGTCCAGAAACAGCTCTACCGTGGCGATCGATGGTGGACGATCCGCTCGGTTTGGAACCTTCTGACGAGGACCTGGGTAAGTCCCTACTCAAAGAGATGGACGCCGAGGCGGGCGGCAACGCCGAGATCGGCGACGCGCTATTATTCGGCCCACCGCCGCCGCCTTTTCGAGCAAAAGAGGGAGAGGTCGTGACGGCGGTCGCGGCGATCCGCGAAAGCGAGCATCATACTAGAATCGATATCGCGCATGGACTCGCGAACGTCAGCGTAACCATGCGTTTTACATCGGTCTCTGAGAAACCAGCGGAGATCCGCTATCGGTTAGCAGCCCCTCTCGATTCGGGTATTGAATCGTTAAAGGTGTGTAACGCGAATGGTTGTCGGACGGGTTTTGTCGACCGTCCTCGCGAATTGAGCCTTTACGACGACGCGCTATTGGCCCGAGGTCCCAGGCCTACACTACCGATCGCGCGCGCGGCGTTTCAGAAAGATGCGCGGGGAGACGCGATCGTGATTCGCGCGGCCCCGATTTTTAAGGGGTCAGACCTTACTGTCAGCCTGACCTATGTCACACCGGTAAAACAACATAACGGAATAACCCGATTGCACCTACCGGCACGGGGAATGGATCCCAGAGCCGCGCCGACCGCGCTCGAGGTTTCCCCCTCTCTGCGCGATAGTCTGGTTACCCAGTCGCCGTTGGTCAGGGACGCGTGGCTCCCGAACGAAGTCGTTGTGCGCGCCCCGTTCTCGTCGAAGCCGTTACAAGAAGCTTGGCGTTTTAGCTGTGATAAAAAGCGTTGCGCTAGAGCCAGGGTCGCCGCGCCGCCGTCGCCCTTGGAACCTGTCGACCTGACGCTTTTTGTCGACGCCTCTCCCTCAATGATCGGACCCGCGCGCGGGCGCGTGGCGGCGGCGATTTCGGTGTTGATGGCGAGCGCGCCTCGCGGCACGCGTGTTAGAGCGCTGGCATTCGCCGCGCGTTCAAAACCGATCGTCGAACGATACGTGGACGCTCTTCAGCTCCCTTTAACCTCGCTCGCCGATTCGGTGGTTGGATCGGATCTGGGTTCCGCCACTCGATTCGAAAGCGCGTGGCAGAGAGCCAAAACCTGGTTTCAAGCGGAAAAGCAAAGTAAAAATCGCTCGATTATCTTGATCGTCGGTGACGGAGGATTGACGACCAGCGAAAGCGGGAGCAGAGCCTTTGTAGAGGCGAAGCGGGCGGGGATTGAGGTTTCGGTCTTGAATCTCGCCGATCGCGACGTGGTCGCGGCGCTGCGCGAGGGGGTACAAAGCACGCGAGGGGCGGTGGTTAACGCGGGGATTGAAGCCGAACAAGCGTCCCGCGGCTACGGCGCCGCCGCTCTGGAGGACCGAATCGCGGCATTTTTCGTAAAAGTAGCGGTGAAAGAGGTGGCTGTTCGGCTTGGAAAAATAACCGTCGACCTCGGGTCGCTGCGCGCGGGCGAGGAGGTTGTATGGGAAGGAGTGTTGGAAACCAAAGGCTTTCGTCTGCTGGCGGGGAAAAAGCGCCCTCGCGTCGAAGAAGCGCCCGGACGGATCGCGAACGCGCTCGAGGCGCGGATCGCCCGTGCTATGGGAATAAGATCTCCGCGAGAAGTCCTCGTCGCGGTTGACCCGGACGATCTTCGACCCAGTCAGAGTCCGCGGCCCGTGCTCGAGCGGAAAAACGGTACGTGCGATCCTCGCGGACCGGCTTGGAGAAAGAGCGGGGTGAGCAGCGATGAAGCGCCCGTCGCGCTCGCGGAACAGCCTTTCTGCTTTAAGCCTGAGACAGAGGCGGCGGCAAAGAAGAAGAGTTACAAATCTGGAACCGGGATGCCCTCGGAGCCTCTGTTGGCGATGCTTCGGGGTCGAATTATTCCGATAGCCCGAGGGTGTTTTAGGCGCGATCGGGCGGGGAGGCCGAATTACAGCAAAAGAGCGGTTTTCCTCTTTCAGCTCGCGGAGCGAGAGGTTGTTTCGGCTCAAATTGAAGGCAAGATAACCGAGCGTCTTCGCGACTGCTTGCTGTCCGCGGTAGATGGCCTGGACGTACCTAGTTTTAGTGGGAATGTAATTGTACGATATCCCTTGTATACCGAGACTGAGCCTCTGCCCTATCAAATCGAGCTGACCGCGGAAGTGGCAAAGCAGGTCGACTCATTATTGAGCCGAAGCCGGGACCGTTCTCCTTGACGACGCGTACGCCGCTTTGCATACTCGCTCATTTTGGAGACACTGAAAACAGACACCGGTGGTTGAGGTCATGTCGCTGAGCACTCAAATCAAATCAGAAGTCATCAATAAGTTCAGAATTCACGGTTCTGACACGGGTTCGCCGGAAGTGCAGATCGCGCTACTAACCGAACGAATCCAACACCTTACGGAGCATTTTAAGATTCATACAAAGGATCACCACTCCCGTAGAGGCCTGCTGATGATGGTGAGCCAAAGACGTCGGTTATTGAACTATCTGCGGTCGTCCGATGTTCAGCGATATCGAAACCTGATAAGCGCGCTCGGTCTTCGCAAGTAGAAGAATCGCGCTTAGGAGAAAGCGATACGGTAACGGCCTATCGCATGGTTTTTTTATTAGAAAAACAGGAGGTCAGTCGGGGTGAGTGGCAAATTCGATCTTCGATTCGAGCACTCTGAGCCGGACAGCGAGAAGACGCCTATTGGGCTTACCGAGCTAATCCGATCGAGAGTTTTGGAACCGAGGACCGACGCCATCCCTCCAGCAGCGAAAACAAACAAGCCGAATTGAAAGAGATCAAGAGAGTTGCGTTCGTACGCCGAGACCTAAAGGCGTCTATTTCATATTCAACTCGAACGATACGTCTTGAACGACTGAACCCGGCTTAAGGGGCTGGCTTATCTACTCGCCGGCCGGAGCGGAGACGATTAAATGATTGTAAGAGAAAGCGTAAAGATCGGTGACAGGTTGGTCACCCTAGAGGTCGGACGAATTGCCAAACAAGCGCATGGTGCCGTGCTCGTCACCTGCGGAGAGTCTATTGTTCTAGTGACCGTTGTGGGTGACCAGCAGCCGCGCCCGGGACACGATTTTGTCCCATTAAGCGTCGACTACCAGGAAAAGACATACGCAGCCGGAAAGATACCCGGAGGATATTTTCGGCGAGAGGCGAAGCTGCACGACAATGAGATTCTTATTTCCAGATTGATCGATAGGCCGTGTCGCCCGCTGTTTCCCAAAGGCTACCGTAACGAGGTACAGCTCATCGCGACCGTCATGTCTGCGGACAAAGACAACCCTTGCGACGTATTGGCGATGATAGGCGCGCCGGCCGCGTTACACATCAGCCCGATACCCTGGGAAGGACCGGTCGCGAGCGCGCGTGTTTGCAGGGTTAACGGAAAGCTCATCGCGAACCCAACCTGGGACGAAATCGTAAAAAGCGATATCGAAATCATCGTGTCGGCGTCGAAAGACGCGATCGTGATGGTCGAGGGCGAGTGTCGTGAAGTCAGTGAAGACGACTTCATCAAAGCGGTTTTTTTCGGCAAGGACGCGGTTCAGGGTGTTATCGAGCTCATTGAAAAGATGCGGGCCGCGGTTGGAAGGGAGAAATGGACGTTCGAAAAGCCGGACAAGCCGGATGGTATCGACGAGCGGATGAAAGATATGGCTTACGAGCCGATTAAAGCGGCTTGCCGAATCGCGGATAAAAGCGCTCGCGCGCAAGCTTTCAGAGATGCGCGAAATCTATCGTTAGAAACGATGCTGCCCGAGTTACCCGAACACGAAAAGGCCATTAGAGCCGCTTTCGAAGAGCTGCAATATACGACGATGCGCGCCCAGGTGCTTGAAACCAAAACCCGCGTGGACGGCCGCGACACGACGACGGTCAGGCCGATTACGATTGAGGTCGGACTATTGCCGCGCGCTCACGGTTCGACGCTCTTCACGCGAGGCGAAACCCAAGCCATCTGCACCTGCACCCTCGCGACCTCGCGCTACGAGCAGAAGATCGAGGGGTTAATCGAAGAGGAATGGAAGCGATTTATGCTTCACTACAACTTTCCGCCCTACTGTGTTGGTGAAATAAAGATGTTACGCGGTCCGGGCCGGCGAGAGATAGGGCACGGCAATTTGGCGGAACGCTCTTTCAGCGCCGTGCTTCCGAGCAAATCGGAGTTTCCCTACACCATTCGCTTGGTGTCGGAAATCACCGAGTCCAACGGCTCTTCTTCCATGGCGACCGTTTGTGGCGGCACCATGGCGCTGATGGACGCGGGGGTTCCGATGAAGGCTCCGGTCGCGGGCATCGCGATGGGCTTGATCAAGACGGGCGACGACTACGTCATCCTGACGGATATTTTGGGCGATGAAGACCATCTCGGCGATATGGACTTCAAGGTGTGCGGAACGACCAAGGGGGTCACCGCCATTCAAATGGATATCAAGATCAAAGGATTGACCAAAGAAATCGTGGAACAAGCGCTCGCGCAGGCGCGAGAGGCGCGTTTGCACGTATTGGGAAAGATGACCGCGATTTTAGCCGCGCCCCGACCCGAGCTCTCGGCCCACGCGCCGCGCATTACCACTATCAAGGTTAAGCCCGATCAGATTAGGACCGTCATCGGCCCGGGAGGCAAGATGATCAAGGCCATCGTAGACCAAACCGGCGCCAGTATCGATGTGGAAGACGACGGTACGGTAGCGATTGCTTCTCCCGACGCTGAGAGCGTCGACAAGGCGATCGCGATTATCCGCAGCCTAACCATGACCCCCGAGGTTGGCCAAGTGCATATGGCGAAAGTCGTGCGGATCGAGCCCTACGGCGCTTTTCTCGAGTTCGCTCCTGACAAGGACGGCCTGTTGCACATCTCGGAGCTCGACTGGAAACGCGCGGCGAACGTCGAGGACTACCTTAAGATGGGCGACGAGATCGAGGTCAAGATTATCGAGGTCGACCGAGACGGTCGGGTACGCTTTTCGCGAAAAGATCTGATCCCCAAACCGGAGGGGTGGGAGGACCGAGCCTCGTCGCCCAGAAGATCGGATCGAGCGCCCCGGTCAGAGCGTGACGACCGCGGAGGCGGTCGAGGAGACCGCCACGGTTCAAGCCGATTCTCGCGCGACCGTGAAAGTCGTAACGACGACGAGCGAAGTCGCGGTCGAAGCCGTGACCGCGAGCGTAATCATAGATAGCCGCTTCATGAAAAGAACCGACAATACAAATCAACCGTCGCTTCGAGTTTGGCTGATAAAACCTGATCTCGCGACCGTACCGCGTTACGCCACGCGGGGCGCGGCGGGCATGGACCTAAGCGCCGCGCTCGATGAACCTGTCGTGATTCCGGCCGGCGGTCAGGCCTCCGTGCCCACGGGGCTCGCGATCGCTCTACCCGAGGGATACGAAGGTCAAGTTCGGCCACGTTCCGGATTGGCGGCTCGCCATGCCATTACCGTACTTAACGCGCCGGGCACCGTGGACAGCGACTATCGCGGAGAAGTGCGCGTTCTGCTCGTCAATTTAGGAGTCGATCCTTATCAGATAAACCCCGGCGACCGGATCGCTCAGCTAGTCGTTGCTCCGGTAACGCGAGTAGATGTAAAAATCGTCGAAGACACCGAAAGCCTTGGGTATACCGCTCGAGGCAGTGGCGGGTTTGGTAGCACAGGAAACTAGTTTCCTCGGTCATTGATCTGGTAAGCTAGTCGGGTGACATCGAAGACCCGGATGAAGCCGTTATGCTTAATTTTCGCGGCGTTTCTGATTCTCTATTGCGAGAAAAAGCCCTCGGCCGGCGAGCCGCGGATTCGGACGCCGGATAAGGAGACAGCGGTAGCGGCGGAAAAAAGCGCGACGGCACAAGGACAACCTCGAGCGGCCATGCCCGAGCTACTATCGCCCGAAGATCCGGACGAAGCATGCGGGCAAGTGATCGTCGTCGCCTGGAAAGGGGCGGATCACGCCGGTGCGGGAATTACGCGTGATCGAGCGCAAGCGCGGGCGAGAGCGCAGGATTTGCTACAACAGGCGCAACAGAATCCGGACTTCGCCGCGTTGGCCCGAGAGCATTCCGACGCGAAATCGAGCGGGCCGAGAGGAGGCATAATCGGGGCCTACAGGCGGGAGAAATGGCCTGTAGTTTACGAGTCGATTCGCGAGATCGTATTCAGCTTGAAAGTGAACCAGATAGCGGATGCCGTCGCCGAGGCTTCTTACGGTTATATCGTTTTCAAGCGATGCCCCGTCGAAAAGGCTCGGGCGCGTCACGTATTGATACGCTATCGAGAAGCGAAGAACGCTACTAAAGAAATCACGCGTAGTCGTGAAGAGGCCGAGAAGCTAGCGGAGGAAATCTACCGCAAGGTCAAGGGCAAAGAGGCAGAGTTTGCAGATGTCGCGCGGCTGTATTCAGAAGACAGCTCTGCAAAGAGAGGTGGTGACATCGGAGCCGCGGCGCGAGGTCAACTCGCTTTACCATTCGAAGAAGCGCTCTTCAGCATGAGCCCCGGAGAAATTCGAGGAGTAGTTGAAACCGAATACGGTTTTCACATCATCCAGAGGCTAAAAAGCGAATAACATTCAACAGTTGCGATCGCTTCGAATTTTTTTGCGCAAGCGCTTTCGCTAAAACATCCGGTGAGCGGGCGTACCTCCTTGACACTTGGCCTAGGCGAGCTATTTTCGGCGACGCATTCCGGAATAGCTCAGCAGGTAGAGCGGTCGGCTGTTAACCGATTGGTCGCAGGTTCGAGTCCTGCTTCCGGAGCCAAACAAAGTCGTCCACCAACTCGGGTGGGCTTGGCGGTTCACAGGAGCCCCGGCGGGCAACCGCCGGGGCTTCGTCGTAGAAGGGCCA
>JAFGIB010000409.1 GCA_016929805.1 Deltaproteobacteria bacterium
CTTGCTGTACCTGACGAGTCGGCCCGAGGACGAAAGCCGGTTTTATGGGATGAATCGGCCGCCGTCGTCGACAAACAGCAGTACCCCCCTGAACAGTTACGTTTTTTGTTACCGGGAGAACTAACCTTGCGTGGTGTAATCGTGCTGAAACCAATACGTTTCTCATTTTTGATTTACTTGGGCAGGGGCAAGGGCACGGGCAGGGGCAAGTTGTTATATCAATACTACTCAAGAGCAAACCTATACGCGCGCGTTCCCAGGTTATTTCGCCACTACTTTTTAAGAAGCTACGCACAAGATCCATAAATTATTGAATTTACTGATATATTTAGAATCACTTTTTTTGTTGACAGTCACAAATGACAATGGTAGATTGTTCTGTGAAAACTTTCACGCTGTGAAAAAGTTAACAAAGTCCAGCGGAAAGGCAACAGAGAGCGGAAGGCGTGATAAATGATAGCGCCAGAAATTCCGACGAAAACCGTTGAGCGGCTCAGTCGCTATCGCCGTATCGTTCGCGAAAGATCGGACGGCGGCGCGATATCTCTGTTTTCGTACGAGCTGGCGAAACTCGCGGGTGGTTCCGCGGCGCAAGTCCGAAGAGATCTTATGGCGATCGGTTGTTCAGGGAGTCCAATTTACGGCTATAAGATCGACACTCTGGTCGAGGCCATAGGTCTCGCGATTGACGGAGCTACAGAACAGCGCATGGTGCTTGTCGGGCTTGGACACCTGGGCGCCGCGCTTGTCGATTTCGTCGAGCGGTACTGTCCAAAGCTAGTGATCTTCGCGGCCTTCGACATTGACCCCTCGAAGATCGGTCGAGTGCACCACGGGGTGCGCGTATACAGCGTCGAGTCGATCGGACAAATCGTCGCGGAACAGCAAATCCGAATCGCGATTTTAGCCGTTCCGGGAGAAGCCGCCCAAGCGGTTGCTGACGGCCTCGTCGCCGCGGGCGTGCACGGAATACTCAACTTCGCACCCTCAGTCATACGCACGCCTATCAACGTATACGTTGAACAAACCGAGATCACTGCGACCTTGGAAAAGGTCGCGTACTTTGCGCGCCACTACGGCGCGCAACAGAAACAAAGGAAGGAGAGGTGAAACCCATGGCCAACGATACACTTACGGCCATCGAGCCCATCCTTGATCAGTACAAGGGAGCTGCTCGGGATGCGCTGATTCCGATTCTGCAAGAAGTGCAGGAACAAGAGGGATACCTGTCGCGAGACTCCATTCGAGTCATCGGCGAGCGTCTGCGATTACCGACGAGCAAGATCTACGGCGTCGCTACCTTTTATAACCAATTCAGATTTCAACCCAAGGGCAAGTATCACATCATGCTGTGCCGCGGAACGGCTTGCCATGTTAAGGGGTCTAAAAAGCTATTAGACGCGGCGACCAGATTGCTCAAGCTCGAACCTGGACAGACATCGCGCGATCGTCTTTTCAGCCTAGAGGTCGTCGCGTGCATGGGCGCGTGCGGGCTCGCGCCGGTGATCAACATCAACGGAGAGTTTTTCGCCAAGGTCACGCCGATGAAGCTGGCCAAGATCATCGAGCAATGCCGGGAAAAGGAGGTCGTTCATGCAGAAGCCTGATCTGAAGATCAACTCTGGTGCGCGGTGTTGGGATCCCCCGGTTAGCCCGGATGGCGAGCTCTTGCGATCACTCGATAAGGGGCCGTGGAAGGCCGCGAAGACGCCCGATGAGCTTCGAAAGCTCGTCGCACGATTGCGCCGGGACGAGGTGGAAAAGCCCGCGATTTTCGTAGGCATGGGAACCTGCGGCTTGGGAGCGGGAGCGGCGAAGACTATGGCGGCCATCCGCGACTATATAAAAGTCAACGGCATCGATGCGGACCTCGTAGAGGTCGGGTGTGTAGGCATCTGCTCCGAGGAGCCGATAGTCGATGTTCAGCTTCCGGGGAGAACTCGCGTAAGCTTCGGTAAGGTAGATGATGCGGCCGTACCCGAGCTTCTGCAAAGCGTGCTCAAGGGCGTGACGCCTCCGGAACTTACGCTCGGACAGTTCAGGTCTGATAGCCTGCAACCGTGGAAAGACGTCCCCTTTCTCGATGAACACCCTTTTTTGGCCGGGCAGCGGCGTTTTGTGCTCGCGGCCAGCGGTATTCTGAATCCGTGCAGCATTGACGAGTATATCGCCACGGGCGGGTACTCGGCCTTGGCAAAGATCCTACGATCGATGACGCCGGAAGAGGTGTGCGACGCGGTCTTCAAAAGCGGTCTGCGCGGACGCGGCGGCGGCGGTTTCTCGACCGGACAGAAATGGAAGTTCGCCCGAGCGGCGCGGAGCGAGCAAAAATATTTGATCTGCAACGCCGATGAGGGTGACCCCGGGGCGTTTATGGATCGCGCGGTCGGAGAGAGCGACCCTCACCGCTTGCTCGAGGGCATGATCATCGCGGCGTACGCCATAGGCGCTTCCAAGGCCTATATTTATATACGAGCGGAATACCCGATCGCGGTGAAACGGCTTCGCGCGGCGATCGCGGACGCGCAATCGTACGGATTCATCGGTAAAAACCTCCTCGGCAGCGGATTTAGCTTTAATGTTCTTATCAAGATGGGAGCGGGCGCCTTTGTCTGCGGCGAGGAGACCGCGCTGATAAATAGCATTGAAGGCAAACGCGGCATGCCGCGTCCACGGCCGCCGTTTCCGGCGGTGAAGGGTTTGTTCGACAAACCCACCGTCATCAATAATGTCGAGACGCTGGCGAACCTACCCGCGCTCATGAATATGGGGCACGAGGTTTTTTCCGCGATGGGCACGGACAAAAGCAAAGGAACGAAGGTTTTTGCGCTTTCCGGTATGGTGCAGCGCACCGGGCTCGTGGAAGTGCCCATGGGCACGACGCTGCGGCAAGTCGTGTTTGGAGCCGGCGGCGGGATACCCAATAATAAGAAATGTAAGGCGGTACAGATCGGAGGTCCCTCGGGCGGCTGTATTCCAGAGCAGCATCTCGATATCGAATGCGACTACGACGCGCTCAAGGCCTTCGGCGCAATCATGGGCTCGGGCGGGCTTGTGGTGTTGGACGAAAATACCTGTATGGTCGATCTGGCCAAGTTCTTTATGGAGTTTATTCAGTCCGAATCGTGCGGAAAATGCATTCCCTGCCGCGAGGGCACACGGCGTATGCTCGAGATTCTCGAAGCGATCACGCATTCACGTACTAAAGAAAAGGATCTCGAAGCCCTTGAGCGGTTTCAGGGGATAATGCAGCTTAAGCAGCTAGGAGAGGTGATCCAATCGACCTCACTTTGCGGTCTAGGCCAAACCGCTCCGAATCCGGTTTTGTCCACCTTGCGCTGGTTCCGCGATGAGTACGAGGCGCATATTTTCGAACGTCGCTGTCCGGCGGGCGTTTGCAAGCAGTTGGTCGGCGCTCCTTGTGAAACGGGCTGCCCGGTCGGCACCGAAGTGTGGCGCTATGTTGCGAACATCGCCAAAGGCGACTTCGAAGAAGCGTATCGCGTGGTTCGCCAGGCCAATCCCTTTCCGTCGGTATGCGCGCGTGTCTGTCACCATCCGTGCGAGGCGGTATGCCGATGCGGCGCGACCGGAGGGGAACCGATCGCCGTTCGGTCCCTTAAGCGGTTTTTAGTGGAAAACGTAGAGCCCACCGCCTTTAAAACGGCGGTCAAACCGGCGGGTCCCGAAGCCAAACGCGTCGCAATCATCGGTGCTGGGCCCGCGGGGCTCACCGCGGCTCACTGCCTCTCGGTCAATGGAATCAAAGTGACGGTTTTTGAGCGAGAGGCCGCGGCGGGAGGCATGCTCGTATGCGCGATTCCGGCGTACAGACTCCCGCGCGATGTGTTGGCGAAAGAGATCGAGAGTCTGCTCAACGAAAATACCGAGATTAAATATAACACCGCGCTCGGCCGTGACATCACCATCGATGGTCTATTCAAAGAGGGCTATAGCGCGATATACGTCGCGATGGGCTCTCACCAGAGCAGGAAGCTCGAGATTCCCGGCGAGAATGCAAAAGGGGTGTACCCCGGGGTAGAGTTTCTCAAGGCGTACAACCTTCACGGAGAGCATCTCGCCCGAGGTAACGTGGGCGTGGTCGGCGGCGGAAACTCCGCGATCGACGCGGCACGCGTGGCGATACGCCTGCCTGGTGTCACCAGCGTAACCGTCTATTACCGCCGCACCGAGAAAGAGATGCCGGCATATAGCGAGGAAATAGAAGCGGCTATAGAAGAAGGCGTACAGATTCGCACATTGGTTGCGCCCGTCGAGATTATCGAGGAGGCCGGGGCCGTGAAAGCGATGCGGCTAATCCGGTGCGAGCTCGGCGAGCCGGATTCTAGCGGCCGGCGTTCGCCCGTTCCCATCAAGGGCACGGAATTTGCTGTAGAGCTCGACACGATTGTCGCCGCGATTAGCGAGCAGCCCGATGCGGCGGGCCTCGAGGGAGTACGTCTTACAAAACGGGGCACGCTCGAAGTCAATCCCGACTCGTTTCTGGCGGATCGTCCGGGTGTATTCGGCGGCGGGGATGTTGTCCGAGGTCCAAATACGGTCATCGGTGCCATATCGGACGGTAAAAACGCTGCCGCGATGATCGAGCGCTATCTAAAAGGCTACCAACTCAAATCGCTCGCTCGGGTCAAGTTGCCGTCGGTCTACGTCGAACCCGTCGAGAGCTTGGACGAGAGCGAAGGAATATCGCCGCGACTTCATGCGCCGCGTTTGCCGGCAGCCGAAAGAACCAAGAATTTCAAGGAAGTGGAGCGCGCGGTGTCAGAGGCGGCCGCGATGATAGAAGCGCGCCGTTGTCTGCGATGCGACCTGGAGTTCACACAAACAGTTGAACACGTGCAGGGATAACAACAACGTGCAGAGAATTGATGAGGTGAAAAGATGATAAACATCGTGGCTAACGGCCAAAAGATCGAAGCGCGCGAAGGCGAGACGATACTCACGGCTTTGCGCCGGGCCGGTATCAAGGTTCCCACGCTCTGCCATATGGAGGATCTGACTCCAACCGGCGCTTGCCGGCTTTGCGTGGTAGAGCTCGAGGGCGCGCAGAACCTCGTTCCGGCGTGCTCATATCCCGTTGCCGAAGGGATGAAGATCAAAAGCCATTCCGCGCGAGTGCTGGCGGCGCGAAAAACGATTATCGAGCTGTTACTGGCAAGTCATCCAGACGACTGTCTTTACTGCGCGCGCAATAATAAGTGCGAGCTACAGAGCCTCGCGGCCGAGCTCGGCGTGCGTCATCGGCGGTTTTACGGCACTTACACGAAAAAGCCGCTCGACATCTCGGGACTGTCGCTACAGCGCGACCCGGAGAAATGCATATTGTGCGGTCGCTGCGTGCGCGTATGCGAAGAGGTGCAAACGGTTTCGGCGATTGATTTTATCAAGCGCGGATCAAAAACCTTCATTGGCACGGCTTTTGACCAAGGTTTGAATGTGTCGAGCTGCATCAATTGCGGCCAATGCGCGGTTGTCTGTCCTACCGGAGCGATCGTGGAGCGTTCTTATGTCGATCAGGTGATGGCCGCGCTCGCGGACAGAAGCAAGTATGTCGTGGTTCAGCACGCGCCATCGATTTCAGTAACCCTCGCCGAGGAATTCGGTTATAAGCCGGGATTGGACGTCGACGGAAAGATGGTTTCGGCGCTGCGCTGGATGGGGTTTCAGCGCGTTTTCGACACCTCTTTCAGCGCGGATCTCACGATCATGGAAGAAGCGTCGGAGCTAGTACACCGAGTGCAAAACGGCGGCGTCTTGCCGATGATGACCAGTTGTTCGCCGGGTTGGATAAAATTCGTGGAAACCTTCTTTCCCGAGTTCATACCCAATCTCTCGACCTGTAAAAGTCCCCAGCAAATGCTGGGAGCGCTCATCAAGAGCTTTTTTGCCGAGAAGCAGGGGATCGCTCCCGAGGATATCGTCAGCGTGTCGATCATGCCGTGCACCGCCAAAAAGTTCGAGAGCGGACGCTCGGAATTTCAACAGAATTTCTTGCCTGATGTGGACTACGTCCTGACCACGCGCGAGCTCGGTCAAATGTGCCGGATGTTTGGCATCGAGTTCGATAAGCTTGCGCCGGAAGCGCCGGACACCCCGTTCGGCGAAAGGTCGAGCGCCGGCAAGATATTCGGCGCTACCGGAGGCGTTATGGAAGCTGCGCTGCGCACGGCGCACTTGTTGATCACGGGAAAAGAGATGGATGAGCTTAAAATCGCAGCTCTGCGCGGTTTGAAGGGTCGCAAGGAAACGACGATCGATATCGAAGGGCTTAATGTCGGCATAGCGGTTGTCAACGGTTTAGGCAATGCTCGGCGATTACTCGAAGAAATTAAGGCCGGCCGCAACGATTTGCATTTTATCGAAGTCATGGCCTGCCCCGGTGGTTGTATCGGGGGAGGCGGACAGCCTCTAGGTCTTGACAAAGAAGCCGTGCAAAGACGCATGAAAGCGTTGTACAAAATCGACACAGAAGAGACTCTACGGCAGAGCCACAACAACAAGTGGGTAAAACGGTTGTACGAAGAGTACCTCGTGAAACCGCTTAGCGAGCGGAGCCACCACCTGCTACATACGCACTACAGCCAGCGAGAGTTATTACGTTAAATCCAGATAGGTACTCCCCGCGATACCATCGCGCCGCGGGGTTCCCTAGGTGAAAAAGGAGCTACCATGAGTAATAGTAAAAAGGTCCTCGTAGTAGAGGATGATCCGGATTGTCTCGACCAGGTTTCGCTGTTGCTCGAGCGCGCTGGATTCGAGGTTATTCGCGCCCAGGGACGGGCACAGGGCGAAGAAGCCCTTATGCGAACGCGGCCGGATTTGGCCGTGCTCGATCTGATGATGGAAGAGATGGATTCCGGGTTTGTACTTTGCCATGAGATCAAACGGCTCTATCCTAATACCCCTGTGATCGTGCTCACCGCGGTGGGCTCAGAAACCGGAATGGACTTTAAGACCACCGCCGGAGACGCTCAGAGTTGGATAAAGGCTGAGGTTATGCTCGATAAACCCGTACGACCGGAACAGCTCGATGCGGCCATAAAGAAACTTTTAGCCGAATAACATCGTATTCTCAGTCGTGGGAAGCACCAGCATGGTTGAGGATGACAGGTAACAGCAACATATGTTATGTAAAGACCGTTCCAGACCGCTGTAGGGTATGTTATACCTGCGTTAGGGAATGCCCGGCAAAGTCGATTCGAATTAATGAGGGCCAGGCTCAGGTTATTCCGGAGCGTTGTATCAATTGCGGCAATTGCGTTCGGGTATGTAGTCAAGGCGCGAAACAAATCGTAACCGCGATCGATGCGGTAGAGGAGCTGTTACGGGGGCCAGACCCGGTTGCCGCGTGCATCGCACCGAGCTTTCCAGTCGAGTTCATGCAGGATTACGAATTCCGCGTGCTCGTGGGCATGATCCGAAAACTCGGATTTAAGCTGGTAACCGAGGTCGCTTTCGGCGCGGATCTGGTCGCGGAACGTTATCGGCGATTTATCGTACAGAATAAGAAAGGGCAGTGGATTTCTTCGTCGTGTCCCGCCGTCGTGGGTTTCGTCGAGCGGTATCACAAAGATCTTACTGATAAATTGGTGCCGATCGTCTCTCCCATGATAGCCATGGCGCGAATACTCCACCATATCCACGGTAAGGAGATGAAAATCGTTTTTATCGGTCCTTGTGTCGCCAAGAAAGCCGAGGCCCGATCGAATAAGGTTGCGGGAGAGGTCGACGAGGTGCTGACCTTTAGTGAGCTTCGCGAGATGTTCGAAAAGAACAAGGTCGATCCGCAATCGTGCGAACCGAGCAATTTCGACCCGCCGCGGCCGGCGCTCGGAGCGGTATTTCCCATGAGCAGCGGTATCTTACGAGCGGCCGGTATCAGCGAAGACCTCGTCACCAACGACGTCGTGGCTACCGCGGGGATTGAAGACTTTGTGAGCGCCTTGGAAGAATTCGCCTCGGGCAACCTCGATATGGTGCTGCTCGACCTATTGTGTTGCTCGGGCTGCATCATGGGACCCGGTATCACGTCGCGTGAGACCATACTTCAACGGCGTACGCGGCTCGGTCACTACGTCGATTACCGGTTACGCGGATTGGACAAGGGAGAATGGTATACGCAGATGACGCGACTCGCCGGGCTTGATTTGAGTCGCACGTTCGATCCGAAGATTCAAACCTTGGAGGCGCCGCCGACCGCCGATATCCGCAAGATTCTAGAGCGAATGGGGAAGTTTACCCCCCAGGATGAGCTTAATTGCGGCGCGTGCGGATATGCGACCTGTCGGGAGCACGCGATAGCGATCTCGCGCGGGCTTGCAGAAACCGAGATGTGTCTACCCTATACGATCGACGAGCTGCGCCAAGCGCTCAAAGAAGTTGAAGCGTCACATGCTCGACTTCAGGACGCACAAGAAGCGCTGATGCACTCGGAGAAGCTCGCGAGCCTGGGACAACTCGCCGCGGGCATCGCGCACGAGGTCAACAATCCTCTCGGCGTAGTACTGATGTACGCGCACGTTTTATTGGACGAATGCCCGGCTGACTCTTCAATGAGCGCTGACCTGCAAATGATCGCCGAACAGGCGGACCGGTGTAAGACCATCGTCGCTGGTTTGCTCGACTTCGCGAGACAGAATCGCGTCGTCCTGCAACCCGTGGATATTCGCGACGTGGTCTCGCAAGGGCTCGCGGCCACACCCGTTAGCGAGGGAATTTCGGTGGTGGTTCAAAACGAGTTGGAAGATCCGACGGTTGAAATCGATAAAGATCAGATAGTCCAGGTTGTCATGAACATCGCGAGCAATGCCTTCGCGGCAATGTCTGACGGCGGTCGGCTAACCATCCGAATTCGTCAGGAAAACGGATCGGTTTTTCTAGATTTTATCGATACGGGTGTCGGAATCGCAAAAGAGAATATCAATAAGATTTTTGAACCTTTTTTCACTACCAAGCAGATCGGCAAGGGCACCGGCCTTGGGCTCGCTGTCGTTTACGGAATCGTCAAGATGCATCGGGGAGATATTTCGGTAGAGTCGAACGCCGACGCGCTGCGCGGTCCAACCGGGACGGTATTCCGAATAAGACTTCCGCGCCGCGGCCAAAACGAAGATGCGGCTTGAGATTTTAACACGGTGGCGAGATGAAAGAACTGCTCAAGGTACTTATCGTCGATGATGAATTGGGAATGAGGCTCGCGGTTGAGCGCGCCTTGCGTAACTACATCGTGTCGCTTAACGATTTGGACGTAGAAGTGGGGTTTACGGTCATTCAAACCGCCACCGGAGAGCAAGCGCTTTCATGCGTTGCGTCCGAACATCCCGACATTGTGCTGCTCGACCACAAGTTGCCCGGCATTTCGGGGATCGATGTTTTGAGAGAGATACAAGACGATAACGCGGATCTGCTCACGATTATGATCACGGCGTATGCGTCGCTCGGTATGGCAATTCAAGCGACAAAACTAGGCGCATTTGATTTCCTCGCCAAGCCGTTTACTCCTGATGAGCTAAAAAGCGCACTGCGTAAAGCCTCGCGACACTTCGTCATACAAAAGCAAGCGCGACAGCTCGCCGAGGAAAAGCGCCGGATCCGCTTTCAATTTTTGACCGTACTGGCGCACGAGCTCAAAGCGCCGCTCGCCGCGATCGAAGGATACCTTTTCATTCTTCGCGACCGACTCGCGGGAGACGATCCGGCGGCCTACGACAGAATCGTAGAGCGATCGCTGACGAGAATCGAAGGAATGCGTAAACTGATATTTGATTTACTCGATTTAACGCGTATCGAATCCGGGCAAAAAAAGCGCGAGCTCGCGAAGATCGATCTGGCTGAAAGCATCCAGATGGGTATCGAAACCGTTCTTCCAGCGGCGAACGAGCGCAAGATCATCGTGACGTTGCAGACGCCCGGGTCGTTTCCACTCATCGCTGATAGGGGCGAAATCGAAATCATTATCAACAACCTTCTCAGTAACGCCGTCAAATACAACCGTGACGGCGGCCGAGTAGACGTACGCGTCGAGGAGCGCGGTTCGCAGCTCGTTTTCAGCGTGTCAGATACGGGAATCGGATTGACGCGCGAGGAATGTGCGCGGCTATTCGGGGAGTTCGTACGCATCAAGAACGAAAAAACGACCCATATTCTCGGTTCCGGTCTCGGTCTTTCGATCGTGCGACGCCTCGCGCGGCTTTACGGCGGCGACGCGACCGTGACCAGCAAGCCTGAGGTCGGATCGACGTTTACTGTCACCCTGGAACGAGAATCGGCGCCAATCGCATAGGGGTTCAAACAGCATTACCCCCCTTAACGGTTACGACGTTTTTTTTAACGTTAAGGGCAACTGTTCGATAAGAAAACCAACGGTAAGTTTATCTAAAAACCGCGAATCCACCTCTCCGTCTTCCTGCGCGATCTGAAGCAGAACCCCGTACCTTTGATGGATGGCGTCGAGGACAGCAATAAACTCCAAGCTTTCGAGCCCGAGATCATATATCAGAGAGGTTTCCGGGGTAATATCTTCATGATCAAAATCCTCGCCTAGAATCTCTATAAACAGCTCTTTTAGATCATGCAACATACGCTCTTTTATTTGCTCTACCATTGACTAACCCTAACTTTCCGAGGGTCGATTTTTTGATCGCAGGATGATTTCCGGGAGCGTCGGAGCCGGTACTCTACTCGAAGTATTCGGAACGATGCCCTCGGCCAATCCGGTAGCTATCGTTTCGCCCCTTTGATTGGTCACCCGACACTTAAAGGTGACCAGCTTGCGCCGGTCGTCTTTCGCCGCCACTTCCACGGTAGCTTTGACTTTATCTCCCAAAAAAACGGGTCTCAGAAACTTCATTGATTGTCCGAGATAGATCGAGCCGGGGCCGGGCAAGAGGGTTCCGAGCACCGCTGAAATCAACCCGGTCGACCACATCCCATGAGCCACTCTGCGTCCAAACGTGCTCGTTGCCGCAAACCGCTCGTCGAGATGGATCGGATTGATATCCGAGGTTGTTGCCGCGAAGAGATACAAATCGCGCTGGTCAAATATCTTGCTGATGGCGGCGCATTCGCCGATCTTCAATTGGTCGTACGCAACGCTCTGCAAAGTCAGAGGAGATCCGGTTGTATCAGACGGCGGCGAAATGTGAGACAAAAAGCCATTCGCTTCGAGCTTCGCCCGATCGATAGGTACGACGCGTGCCGAAACGTCATTGTCGCTCATGACCGAGGTAATCTCGAGGGGATCATCGTCCGGTTGGATCACTCGAAAACGGTCGCGGCCGAGGTCGCGCAAAAGCACCTGACACGGATAAAGATCCCGGTTATCAAGGTTTTTGTAGTAGTTGCGAACCGCGTCTCGAGCCGCCACGCGTTTGTTCAACCATCGGCGACGCTCGCGAGGTGCCAGCCCGTGAAGCGCTTGCCGTTCATGACCTACGATATACCAGCCGGCGATATACTCGCGAGCGACGGAAGACGCGTGGATGTCCCGAAAAAGGACTTCCCGATCTCCGCGGCAGTCCGAGAGAAGAGTCTTTTTTGGCTTCGAACAAAGGGCCCATACGCGATCATCAACCGGGTTTAAGGCGTCCTGCCAGCCCTCGATGTCCGCCCATAGCGACCCCTCGAAGGCCACTTGAATATCGGCCGTGATCTGGTTCGCTTTCTGATCGCGAATTATAACCGCGCACTCGACCCGAGCGTGCGCGGGCGGATTCGGTCGATGAAAACGAATCCGTTTAATTCGCGCCGGTAGCGGTAAACACTTTTGTAAAGAATTGAGCATGATCCACGCGCCGAGAAGCTGGCCCGCGTTATCTAGCAAAGCGCCCATGGCATCACCGCAGCTTAGCTCTCCTATAATGCCATCGTCACCCACGGGACCGATGGCTTTTATTCCTTGGTACCGCGGCCCGTGGAACATCCACCGATCCGCGTACAGGGTCGCGGCGTCGATAGGCGAGGGACGCGGGTTGCGAAGCCGGGGAGCATTGTAGGGACGCCCTTGAAAGTCGTGTTCGCCGAGTCGGACAATGCCGCTCGCGTAGCTTACGAGCTCAACGTTTATCCTACTTTCGTCTATCTTACGGCAGCGTATCTCCAGATCAGTCGCTGGAACGACAGCCAACACGCGTCGCGCGATTACGTTTTCGAAAGCGAAAAGCTTTTGATCCGGAAACATGCTTTGTGCCGCTTCTTGCATCAGGCACAGAAGACCGGTCATGGGTACGACAGAACCGTGATCGGTCGTATCCGGCCAATCGGGTTTGTAGTAGAAACCGTGATCGGTCAGTTCGGGATGGCTTTGTAGCGATATACGACTGCGAAAAATCCTTTCGTCCGCCTCGGGCCCGTTCAACCCCGCATCATCGGTCGCACGCCAAAGGTTACTCTCAGCTCGGGTATAGACCGGCGGATTCTGACGACTTTGCGACAGGCGGTTAATCTCGCGCTGAAAACCGTACAACGCGTGCAAGTTGCGTCGAAACGCGGCGGTAGCCGGGTTCGAAGAATTGAAATCCTGTACGGCTGGCTCCGACCATGTCACTTCAATCGGCTTCTCGAATCGCAATAGGGGTGTATCTAAGGACAAGCCGATGCTCGTCGCTTCGACCGATGGCGACGGTGGACCCGCGGGCAGGAACTTTTCGAAATCCGGTTCAGCGCCTTCCACCCACAGCGCAGCCAGCGCCCGCGTTATCTGGTCGATGCCGCTGCGATCCTTGACGTTGCCTTCAACCGCCAGATGAGGGCGGCCTCGAAGCGTATCCGCAACGAATCCGGCCAAGCTGCCGGTACCGGTTTGCACGAAAATCCTGACGCCGTCAGCGTAGAGCTTTTCGATGAGCTCTCTGAAACGAACTCGCTTGACCAAATGCTCTAGGCAGAGCTGAATAATTTGGTCGGGCTGATCCGGATATTTATTGCATGTAGTAGAGGAATATATCGGGCAGCGGGGTGCAAATATCTTTTTCTGACTAAGAGCGTGTTTAATAACTTCCTCCACTCCTCTTTCGGGCGGGACGGCCCGATCTGCGGCGTCGCTCGCTCCTCGAAATAGCGCCGCTAATCCTTCGTCGCGGCTCCTTGTATTTTGGACCGTCGCGCTCCGAAATACTCGGTCGGACCCTATTAAACACGCTCTAAGCGATGAAGCGATGCGTGTTATATCAGGCTCGTAGTAATGAGAGTGTATGCTTGAACCGAAGCTCAATTCTTTACAAATAACACCGGATCTCCTCAGTACGGTGATAGCCGTCTTTAGCTCCCGTGCGGGTCCGCAGAGTATAACTTGGTGGGGGCAATTGTCGTGCGAGATGGTTATATTTCGCATATCGGAGAGCACGGACAAGGCTCGCTTTTCGTCGCAGCCCGCGCTAATGTACGTGATATCGCGTTCGGTCTCGAACTCCGGCAAGGAGGCTGACAAGTCTTGAATGCATTGGTCGTCGATAATTCCCGCTGCCCACATCGCGCTCCACTCGCCGATACTATGGCCGGCTAGTAGATCAGGCCGGATATTGGCTCTTGAGAACGATGCGAATATCACGCGATTGACGCGGATGATCGCGCGACTCCATCGAGTGTTTTCTGCGTCGAGCCCCGGTTCTCCATGGATTTTTATATGTCCAACGAGGTCCTCGATTCGTGGCTCGAAATGTTCGTCAAATCCCGGGAAAAGAAATGCGACCTTGCCGCCCTCGGCGATAAACGCATTCGGCGAGTAGAATATGCCTAAGCGGCCGTGGACCCGCCGACCGTGCGCGACAACGCGTTTGGCTCGTTCAAAAGCCTTTTGAGTCGGTTCACAAATGGCCAATCGATGAAAGCCCTTACCTCCCACGCGACGTCGTTCTAACGCGTCGATTAGCTCCGCCTTGGTATCAGCCGCGAAAAGCAACGGTTTCTCGCCTTTTGGGGTTGTCCGGTCGTCTATAATGCGTACCGATGCGGCTTTCTTGGGGGTGAGCGGAGCGGATAGGATGCAGTGCGCATTAATCCCGCCGAAACCAAAAGCATTGACTCCGGTGATGCGATAGCGATCGGTCCATTGCCGGGCGTTGACGACGGGCTCGAAACGCGTTTCGTAAAGCGTTTGACGCGGCGAGCTACAGTGCAAGGTGGGTGGTAAAACGCCGTGATATATCGCGAGAGCTGATTTGATCATGCTCGCGGCTCCGGCTGCCGGCATGGCGTGCCCGATCATGGATTTGACCGAACCGATTCCGACCTTCGGCCGGTCGCCAGCATTTCCAAAGAAACGGCGCAGTGTATCGATTTCGGCCACGTCACCGACGGGCGTACCCGTCCCGTGAGCCTCCATTAGACCGATATCCTGAGGCTCAAGGTTGCGCGCCGCGGCCCATGCCCGTTCGAGCGCTAAAAGCTGGCCCTCAACGTTGGGACTGATAATACTCGTTCCGCGTCCGTCGCTTGAGCTTTCGATAGCATTGATAATAGCGTATATTCGATTTTCGTCTCGAAGTGCATCTCGCCGCCGCTTGAGAAGCAAGATACCGATCCCTTCTCCGATCAATAGACCATCGGCGTTCCGGTCAAAGGGTCTAATTTGTTGCGACGGGCTCAGCGCCTTGAGACCGTGAAAGATACTCCAAAAGACTTCGCTCTGACACAGATGCACACCGCCGCATAACATCAGATCGGCTTTCTCCTCGACCAGCTCTCGATAGGCTCTCTCAAGCGCTATAAGCGCGCTCGCGCACGCCGCATCAACGGTATAAGCCGCACCCTTTAGGTTGAATCGATGCGCGACTCGGGAGGCCGTTAAGTTGGGAACCAGACCGATTAACCCTTCTCCGCGAGCGACGTCGACTTGCTTTTGATAGTCCCGCTTTACGCGTTGGATTTCCGTCTCGGTGATTCCCGGGAAGAGATCGCGCAGCGCCACAACTAATTGTTCGGCGCCCCATACGAACATCGCCCGCCGGGTCTGTCCTGGAGTTGGATAGTTACCCTTGCCCAGTACGACGCCCGTCCTCTCGTTGGGTAGACGGGTCGGATCCAATCCGGCGTCCTGAATGGCATCGAGCACGAGATCGAGAACCATTAGTTGGTCGGGCTCGGAAGCACGAGCGGCAACCGGCATAATCGCGTGCTTAAGGGGTGAGAAAACCGGGTGTGCATCGATGAACCCGCCGCGCCAACATCCGAATCGGTCCGCAGCCCTGGAACCGGGTTCGTAAAAGGTCTTGCTGAATCGTCCGGGAGGTACTTCCGTGATGGCATCGACGCCGGCACAGATATTACTCCAGAAAGAGGCGAGGTTCGGCGCACCCGGGAAGAGACACGCCATTCCGATAATCGCTACACCTTCGTCAGCTCTGTTCATATCCATCCGATTGAGCTGAGGATTTGGCGACCAAGAGCACCAGCGGATCAGTCCCGTATACGAGCTCGTCGACGAACGCATTTGCGCCTTCCCTCGGGTTAATCAGTTCAATACCGCGCTGACGATATACGCGCTCGAGCGATTCATCCACCATCCCAATGCCGGCCCAGGGTCCCCAATTAATCGACAGCGCGCGTGTCGTCCCAAACCGCGAGATCGCCTGCGCCAACTGATTGAGATAGTCGTTTGCAGCCGCGTAATCGCTTTGGCCCGCGTTGCCGTAAACCGCTGAAATGCTGGAGAGGAAAACGAAGAATCGGGGGTATTCTCGAAGCTTTTCGAGAATCGTTCGAGCGCTTTTTACTTTCGTATCGTATACCAGATCGAAAGACTCGCGCGTCTTTTCTCCAAGTCGTTTGTCGTCGACGACGCCGGCACCGTGAATCACGCCGTCGAGTCGTCCGTGACGCGCATAGATATCATCAATGAGTTGTCCGAGGGCATGCGTATCGCGTACATCGAGACTGTGGTAACAAACCGTGGAGCCCGTCTTCTGTAACGTCGCGATCGTCTCGCGAATTTCTCGAGCGGCGAGGACGCGATCGCAGTTTTTTTCGATCTCGCAGAGCGGCAGTCCTTGGTCTTGATATTCGTTAATAAAAGCTTGGCGAAGCGTTTTCTTATCGACGCAGCTCGCGAGTTTTGGCTCCTCCTCGCTTTCCGGTACCGGCGAGCGGCCGACGATTTCAAAATGACAGGGGAAACGACGTGCGAGCTCGCGTACCATACGCGCGGTGATTCCTCGAGCGCCGCCGGTCGCCAGCACGACGGCACCGGACTCGAGGGAAAAATTGCTGGCCGAGGAACGCGGGCTCGGTAAAAACCGTATTCCGTACCGGCTTCCTTGTTGGTAACCGGCTTGTATAACGGTATCCTCGCGGAGAAGCTCTTTCAGTAGATGGTCGGCCGCTTGTCCCGCGGATTCTTCGAGATCCAATTGTACCACTTTAAAACGGAGTCCTGGGAGCTCGCGGCCGGCGCTTTTAATAACACCCGCTACGCCGGCGCCCAAAGCCGGTCGCACGGCTCCGTGGTTGTCGCTTTGACCGTCCGACCCGGTTGCCATAAGTACGGTTCGGACGCCTATGGCAGCGGCTTTTTTTACTCGATTAAATACTGATTTGGCCGGATCGATAATATCGGGAACGAGAGGCTCAAGGTCGATTAGCGTGTCCAAAGGATCTTCGAAATCTAAGGCGTCGTATGCTTGCGAGGCCACGTCGACTCCACGGCTATGTAGTATGGCTATCAGTTCATCACCGATTCCCCGATTATCCAAAACGACGAGATAGCGTCCCGCCGGAACTGTATTTGGCGCTTCGAGCGCGTCGTCGAGCGTCACCCTCGAAGGCACGAGGCGACTGATCGAAGTGGCGGCAACAGATTCGATTTCCGCAACGGACGCTTCTGTTTTGAATGACGCTTCAGGTTTTACGGGCTCCGCTTCGCCTGATTTTTCCTTTTCACGAATTGTTCTTTCTAAAAAATCACCCAATCGGCGCAGCGTTTTGAGAGAAGCCAGCTCTTCGAGTAACACGACTTCGAGCTGATCAGCGGATAACGCCCACAAGCGCAGGCGTTCGTTTAAGGTGGCTACAATCTCGATCCGTTTTATCGAGTCAATACCCAGGTCGGCTTCAAGATCCAAATCCAGCTCCAACATATCGCTCGGGTAGCCCGTCCGCTCGGAGACGATTTTTACCAACAACACTCGCGGATCGAGATCCGGCGATCGAGCGGTCGCGCGCTGTTTCGATAGCTCTAGTGATTGGTTATCTGAATCGACTCTCGACGGTTCCGCGATGCCGTCAGCGACGACCGACGCGATCGCCGGAAGAGAAGCGGAGACGATCGGCTGTGCCGATTTTTCTTCTAAATAACTCAACATAACGCGATGCTGCCCCTCCGCCAGATCGCGCATGGAATTAAAGTACGCGATCAGCGTCTTTTGTGGATCTGATTCGGCGGGCAGCGACGCCGCCGTCGACGGTGTTACGATCGGCTCGGTAATCGGCTTGATAAAAGTAGCCGAACCGTTTTCAACCGACGGCCTTGCATAATGACCATTGACGGTCCAACTCGTAAAAGACGATTCGGGTTTTGGATTTTCGAGGTCCACCAACTGGAGATTGCGCTTCTGATATAAAAGGCTTTGGTCGATACGCACGCCGGCGGCCGCCAAGACGGCGAGCCCCTCTAAAAGCGACTTTAGACCATGTCGCCTCGGATCATCTAACGTAAACGCCTGATGGGGACGATCGAGCAATATCTTGTGAACGAAACCGGTCAGTATACCTCCGGGACCGATCTCCACGAAAACTCTCGCACCCGCATCGTACATCGATCGAATTAGGCGAACAAAATCCACCGGCTTGACTAACTGCTCACAGAGTAATCGCCTTACCGCTTGAGGGCTGTTTTCATACGGCGCCGAGGTCGCGTTTGACCAGACGGGTAATGAAGGGCTTTTTACACGAGTTCGATCCAAAACGCGGAGAAATTCTCTATCCGCTTGCGCGATCAAGGGACTATGAAACGCACAAGCGACGGCTACCGATCGATTGGTCAGGCCTGCGCTATTGAGTCTTTGACGCGCGACCGACACCGCATCGGTTGGTCCGGAAATAACCACCTGCTGAGGGTGGTTGATGTTGGCGACCACTACCGGAAGGTCTGTTAGGTGGGGTTCAACCGCTTGACGCGCGGCGGCTACCGCCGCCATCGTCCCGGGATCCTCTCCCGCGCGAGAGAGGATCGCCTCGGCGCGACTACGGGATAGATCGATTAATTGGTCGCGCGCTATAGCACCGGCCTTCACCAGCGCTGAAAGCTCGCCATAACTGTGCCCCGCTGTCATGTCCGGCTCGATTCCGAGCCGTGATAGAAGTTCATCCATGGCCCGATGCATCAACCCCAACGCCGGTTGCGCGACGCGCGTGTGATCTAAGGCCTGTCTTTGCGCAAGACTCGACTCCGGGTCGAAAGCCTTAGGCGGCATCATCGTCCTAACGAGATCAAGATTCGAAAAAAGCAATGCGCGTAGCTCGGGAAAGATCACCGCTAGGTCGGCCAACATCCCGATGCGCTGACTTCCTTGCCCCGGGTACAGAAAAGCGACTTCCCCGCTGGGCGACCGATCAGCCCAGTAAATACCGGCAGCCTCAACCCCTTCTTGGACGGCGGCGAGCGTTTGACGCAAATCATCCACGGAATCGACGACGAACGCTACCTGTACCGGCTGCTCGTGAGAAGTCGTTTTCGCGACCGTGTAAGCCAGGTCGCGTAACTTGGCATTTCTTACGCGTTCAATATATGACATAAGAGATCGAATCGGGACAAGAGCCTGTTCTCGGCTCGCACCGCGGAAGATAAATAGTTCAGACGGCCACCGCGATAGCCCGAGATCGGTCGGTTGCTGTCCTTGGCGGTTCTCCAAAACCACATGAAAGTTCGATCCGCCGAAACCGAAAGCATTTACACCGGCCAAGCGTCTATCCGAGAGCCACGGGACGGAACGCTTGCGGAAAACAAAAGGACTTCGGTATGATTTATAGTATTTAGTCGGTGTGTCTAGGTTAAGGGTGGGAGGCAGCACGGCATGATGGATCGATAAAACGGCTTTGATCAATCCCGCGATGCCGCCCGCACATTTGGTGTGCCCGATCTGCGATTTCACCGATCCGAGCGTACAACAAGCTACACTCCCCCCCGCGTCGAGCACGAAGTCGCTCAGCGTGGACAGCTCGGTCCGATCTCCGACCACCGTACCGGTGCCGTGCGCTTCAAACAGCTCAACGTCACCGGGATCGATCCGCGCGCGATCATACGCGCGCTCGAGCGCGCGCCACTGTCCCTCGCGTCTCGGAGCGGTTAAACCGAGAGAACGACCGTCACTTGAACCTGCTATACTCTTGATAACGGCGTAGATCGAGTCATCGTCTCGCCGCGCGTCGGCCAAACGTTTGAGCACGAGAACGCCGACCCCTTCCCCGAGCACGATCCCATCTGCTTTTGCGTCAAACGTGCGGCATTGTCCAGAAGGGGATAGGGAGTGCGAGCTATTAAATAGCATATAATCGTAAATGCTATTGTGGAGGTCGGCGCCACCCGCGATGGCCAGGTCGGAGGTGCCGAGGCAAAGTTCCTTACAGGCGGCGTCTATCGAAGCCAGTGACGAAGCACAGGCCGCGTTCACCGTGTAGTTCGTTCCGCTGAAGTCGAGCCGATTGGAGACACGACCCGATATGACATTGACCAATACTCCGGGAAAGGTGTCCTCACTGAATAGCGGGAGCCTGCTATCCAACTCGGGCGGAATATTCCCGAGTACCTGGGGATGATAGGCGCGCATACAGAATCCGTATGAGAAATCGACACTGGATTCCGCGCCGAAGAATACGCTGACACGCTCCCCGTTAAGCGCGTTCAAGTCTATGGATGCATCGACCAGTGCTTGTTTGACGACGATCAAGCTAACAAGCTGAGTCGGATCGATCGACGATAGCGATACCGGAGGAATTCCAAATTCCTGCGGATCGAATCTCAACTCCGGGATGAAACCTCCCCACTTTGATGGTATCTTATTGCTTTTAGCTGTTTGATTATCCGCTCGAGGATCGTAATAGATATCTAGGTTCCAACGATCCTTTGTGACCTCCTGAATACTATTTAGACCGAGTACGATGTTGTGCCAAAAATCGTCGATATCCGCCGCGCCGGGAAACACGCCGGCCATTCCGATAATCGCGATATCGGCGGGTCCGGTATCCGCAAGAGGGAGCGGCGGGCTGGTAATCGCGTTTAATCGTCGTTGGTATTCACAGCTCACGTTTCGGTGTAGCTCGGCTATCGTCAGGGTCTTTTTGCGAAGCGCGGCGATTTGGCCGATCATATATAGACCTTGCTGTAATTGATCGAATGCGCTGACTTTGACCTGCTTCCCGCCTTCTCGACGAAACCCTCTGGTAGCGATATGGAGACGACCGAGATTGAGATCTTCCAACGCCATCCAGCGATCTTGAGGCGGGATTTCCTCGGCGTTGAGCCTTTTTTTTTCGCTTTGAAACGTTTGCACGAAACGCGTGTCAGCGGCTCGAGTCGCGTGGCCCGGAGCGGTTTCTATCAGCCGCGTTTTTGTGCACTCCAGCGCGACTTGTTGAAAGGTCGGCGAAATCGCTCCGCTCGATACGGCTTCCCGCGTGAAAAGGTACGCCGTTCCCATCATGACCCCGATCTTTGCTCCGCGAACAGATAAGGGAGATATCATCGCCGAAAGCATCGCCGCGGATCGCGCATCGTGAATACCTCCGGCAAAGATCAAGTGGAAATCCTCGATATCGTCTCTTTGAAGCAGTCGATCGATGGCGGATTGCCACAGCACAAAACTGGTTAACGGTCCCACGTGACCGCCGCATTCGCGACCCTCGAAGATAAATTTGCGCGCGCCGTCTTTGATGAATATATCAAGCAGGCCGAGAGACGGGATATGCACAAAGCAGTTGATTCCCATCTTCTCGATCTCATGCACCTGTGAAGGTCGTCCACCCGCGATCAACACTGTCGACGGAGGGTTTTCTCTCAACGCGGCGAGTTGTTGCTCGTGCAACGCGCGCGGGACGAATCCCAACATGCCCACGCCCCACGCGCGCCCTTCCAATAGCTTAGCCGTTTCGGAAAGAAGCCTTTGCGCTTCGCGGCCCGCGAGCAGCGATAGCGCGATAAAGGGCAATCCCCCGGCCTTGGAAACCGCCAGCGCGAAGGCCGGTCGATCGCTGACCTTGCTCATCGGGCCTTGTATAATTGGATATTGGATGTGATAATACCGCGCGAACGCGTTATCCGGTCCCAAGGGATCGAGCCGTTTGGCTTGTCGAATATTCGACCTCACGGCGCGTGTTATCCCTCGCACCAGTTCCGCCGCTCCGCTAAAGCGATGTAAGAACGACTTGGCGAATACCGCGTCTTGACCGATGGTCACGGGGCCCTTTTGCGGGTCGGTTCCCAGCAAGGACGGGATGCGGTCTCTGGGCGTGTCGCTCGGCGGAAGTTCTAAATCAGGACGATTAAAGACCCGATAACCGCCGATAATCGTCGTCTCGCTACCATCCATTGCTTTGATAATAGAGCGAATAGTCGAGGGCCAGGGGGAACCCGGTAACAGCGCGAGTTGGCTGTCGAGCACGACGCCGCTCGCGCCACCGGCTATCGCCGCTGCCGCGGTATGCGGTCCGATTCCGCCCTGCGACCAAATCGGCGTTGATACTTCGGATAATATTCGCTGTAATAGCACAAAGCTCGTTTGTTCTCCGACAAGGGAGGCCGATTCCGACCCTTTTGCGATCAATCCGTCCACGCCAAACGCGACGGCCTGCAGGGCTTCCTCCAAGCTGCGAACTTGAGCAAACACCGCCCTTTTTCGGGCGCGTACGGCTTCGATAGGACCCGGCTCCACGATAACGACCAAACGGCACGCTTGAGGAACACGGTGCGAATCAGCCGAGCGGACCAGGACGCCGTACTCAACGCCGTTCTCGTCCAATCGGTTGAAATCGACGCCGTCGAGCGATGGACTGAAACTCAGATCTAAAATTCCGAGTCCGCCGGCGCGACTGATCTCGTTAATAAACCTAAACGCGGTTGAATTAAAGGGTACGATTGCTAGTATGGTTTGCACGGCCGTTAGTAGAGGTTAGTAGTATCGATTTAAAAATAGTGATTCGAAAACTTATCAGTATTGCTATGTGGAACCGCAAATAGCGAAATGAAGAGGTCGTTCCAATCAAGACAAAAAGAACCATCGAGTTCTCATAATCCGCGAACGCTTGTCGACGTGATTCGACAGGGGCAATGGATAGACAAGTCCGGACCGGTTTTTTTAGACCGACAAATGACGCCCACTGTCATGTCGTGGTCTCAGATAGCTTTCCAAGCTAAGCAATATGCCGTGTGCCTTCAGTCACTTGGGGTCCAAAAGGGTAATCGAATCGGCCTCGTCGTGCTCGAGGAACGAGAATTCATCCGAGTCTTTTTTGGTCTCGCTTTGATAGGTGCAATTCCGGTGCCAATAGCTGGTATGACCGTCATGGGTAACCGCGATAGTTATCTCGATCGCGTGGCTGCAATACTGCGAGCATGTGCGGCAACCCACTTTATCGGGCCGCAAAAATTGTTAACGGATACAACAAAAAACCGACTGGCTGTTACGACTCAGGTCGAAACCCTAACCGTCGAATATCTAGAGCAAGCCGCCTCGAAAATCTTTGACGTTAACCTCGATCTCGATTCAATCACGGGTGATATCGGCTACTTACAGTTCACCTCCGGGTCGACGGGTGATCCCAAAGGGGTGATGATCAGCAACGCCGGCTTAGCCGCGAACATAACGGAATCGAATCGTCGTTTGGAAAGCGACAGCAGACGAGAGATGATCGTGAGCTGGTTACCTTTATTTCATGACTTTGGATTAATCGGCTCGATGATCACCCCTTTTGCTTCGGGTACGAATGTCACCTATATTCCGCCTATCGTCTTCGCCGCTCGGCCCGGCGTTTGGCTCGAGACAATTCACCGATATCGATGTACGATGACGATGAGCAATATGTTTGGTCTCAGCGCGGCGATCAAGCGCCGTCCGCGAGTCGAGGACCTCGACTTGAGTTGCCTGAGGGTATTGATCCTGGGGTCTGAGCCCGTTCAACCCGACACGGTCCGTCGCTTCCTAGAAGTTTTTGCTCCCTATGGGCTTAGTCCGGAGGTCATCACGCCGGGTTACGGATTGGCAGAGGCGACGTTGACGGTCGCGATTTCAAGTCCGCGAGAGCATATGCGAACTCAGCGAATCTCCCGGCGCGCGTATGAAATCGATAGGCGCGCGGTTCGAACATCCGAGCTGGACGCCGATGCGGTTGAATTCGTATCGTGCGGCTATCCCTTACAGAACCATAAGATATGCATTCGCAGTCGCTTCGGGCATCCCGTTCCGCAAGGCGCGGTGGGTGAAATAACCGTTGCCGGCCCGAGTGTAACAGCCGGATACTTTCAACGTCCTGACGCGACCGCGGAGATATTGCGCGACGGCTGGCTTCATACCGGCGATCTCGGATTCGAGCTCGATGGACAGCTCTATGTAACGGGACGCATTAAAGACTTGATCATCATCGCGGGCAGAAATTACGATCCGCAACTGATCGAACGGCATTCGGGTTGTGTAAACGGAGTGAGACGGTCCCGCGTTGTTGCGTTTTCTATACCCGCGGCGGACGGAGAACGGTTGGTGGTGGTGGCGGAATGCGAAAACCCTAATCGCATAGACGGCATCGAGTCGACGATTCGTCGGGAATTGATCCATCATACCGGCTTAAGCCCGTTTCACGTGATGCTCATCCGACCATGGACTTTACCCATGACGACAAGTGGTAAGTTACAAAGACATCGTACTCGCGATCTCTTTTTGGGCGGAGAATTGGCGGCGGTCAATCGATAGCGGAGAGCTATATGGGTTAAAAGTATTTAGGGGCACCCTCTATCCATCCGTACAGTCGCCGCCAATCGCAGTAAAAAAAAGAGGTTTGTCGACGGTAAAGGAGTGGCCGCTATAAAGGAGACACGATAGCGTAAAAAAACGGAGGCCTCTTAATGGAAGGTATGACGACGCAAGAGATCTTTGACCGTGTCAAGTCGGTTCTGGCCGCGGTATCCCAACAGTCCGGTTTGACCTCTGATATAATCCGGTCCGACACCAACCTTATCCTTGATCTTGGTTTGACCTCGGTCACTTTCCTGGAGCTTGCGATTGAGCTGGAAAGTCGACTTCCCATCGAGGAGTTCCCATTACAGGAATACATCGATCAAGAAAATGAGCGTGGAGACAACGGCTTCGACGTCCAGTCTCTGCTGGAAACCTGTCGCCGGCTCATAAGCTAGGCTCTAAAGAGCCAATGGCCACCCGTCGATGATGTCAACGATATCCATAAATAACCAATGTCGGTCCTTCCTCGAGATACTCCGGCTTTCCGACTACGAACGCGATCTCTTTATTCGGTTCAAGTTTGTTAAGTAGAGCCATATCTCGGATATCTTGAAAGGTTAGTTTTAGTCGGCAAAGATCAAGGCCGCAGGATAGAAAAACCTGTGAAGGCGAGATCCCCTTTTCGCTGAACTTCTTTTCCATCCCGCTTCCAAAGAGCCGGGTATTATGTCGGTCCTCTCTATTTTCTTTCCAGCGCTGATAGTATTCGGCTAAAAATCCACTCTTTTCCAATTCCGTGGGCGCGGGATCCGCTTCAGGCCACGGTAGATCAACCTCATTACTCCTACTTGAAGCTCGATTTTTGCCTGTATTTGTCTTGGCCTCTCCGGAAACGACCGAGAGATTTGAGACGTTGTTTCTAGATCCCCCTTTTTTTAAAGCGTCGCTTTCCTTACCAGACGCTTGCGCGCGATCATGAGTCGAGGTTAGCGAACCGCTGAAATAGACCGCCGACCATAGCGCGCCGAGTATGAGTACAGATAGTATTAGATGTACTCGACCACGCATGACATACCTCGTTATCTTTTAGATCAAAAACCGATCAACCGGTCCGTCGATAGTTACCTTTTCGGCTATTACCTTCGTTGACCGGTTGATCGCGATATATCACCGAATGTACGGACATTCGCCAGGCCAACCGATTCGATAGCCCTGGCGCATTGCTGTTTTCTATCTAACGCTACCAGACAACATCCATACTCATAATAAAAGTGTTGTAAACCTGGTTACACGGCCACGCGTGCGATTGACAGTCCCAAAGACCGGCTGTTTCTGCAACGTACATGCGAGACATGACGAAGTAAATCGTGTCTGTACCCTGAGCCATCCCCTCATATTACATCAAAAACCTCGTTGAACACGGCGTGCTCGGAAACGATCTTATCGAACGCCTGCAGTAGC
>JAFGIB010000410.1 GCA_016929805.1 Deltaproteobacteria bacterium
CGAGCCGGCGCGAGGACGAAAGCCGGTCTTACGGGATGAATTGGCCGCCGTCGTAGTCAAACAGCAGTACCCCCCTGAACGGTTACGTTAATCGCCGCATATTTCGAAACATAAGCCATGGTAGAATTCCTAACTGCATTTTCAATGGGTTGCAATGATGGAGGCAGTATCCTAAGAACGAAACCATGGAAGGACGGCCGCTCATACTTCTGACCAACGACGACGGCGTATACGCCGAGGGGCTTACCGCGCTGAGAAGGGCATTGACGGAAGTCGCTCGTACCGTGGTGGTTGCTCCGGCTGTCGAACGTAGCGCGAGCAGCCACTCGATCACTTTACAGCGTCCTCTACGACACAAACAGCTCGACGCCGACCTCTTCGCGCTGGACGGTACGCCGGTCGATTGCGTCTTTATGGCGCTCTATTCGGAGTGTTTTCTTCCTCGCCGCCCTGATTTGGTGCTCTCCGGCATCAATCACGGCCTAAACCTCGGAACCGATACATTGTACTCTGGAACCGTGGGTGCGGCGCGTGAGGCGGCGATTCACGGGATTTCGGCCATGGCTCTATCATACGACGACACAGAGGGCTTTAGCCGAATAGCCGACATCTGCTTAAAACTCACCTGCAGGCTGTTGGAAAGCGCATGCGAATCCAATTCCGCGACATTGCTAAACGTGAATTTCCCCAAAGGTCCGATCAACGGCGGCCTGACCACCTCGCTCGCGCGACGTTACTATCAGGACCACGTGGTCGCGCGGCACGACCCGCGGGGTCGAGAGTATCTTTGGATAGGCGGACGGGCTATAGAAAACAAAGTGGAAAAAGGAACGGACGCGCTAGCGGTGAAACAGGGTTTTATCTCGATTACCGCGCTGGCTATAGAGGCCATTGACACCAACCGGCTGGAGGTTGCCGAAAAGCTAGCGGCTTCATGCGACGTCATCGTTAACGCCTCCCAAAGCGCGGAGGGCGATTCGCCCGTGAACGGCTAGCACGCTACCATTGGTCGACGGTAACACGATCCAAATACAAACGGAGGAAACGTGAGCGATAGCAGAATAAAGCGAATCAGGGAGCTAATACGCGATATTCCCGACTTCCCCAAACCGGGAATCGTCTTCAAGGATATCACGCCTCTATTGTCCGATGCGGATGCGTTTCGCTCCAGCATCGCTTTGCTCAGCGAAGAATTCGGCGATAAAGCGATCGACACGGTTGTCGGCATCGAATCGAGAGGTTTTATCTTTGGAGCGGCGCTTGCTCTGAACATGCACAAGCCTTTCGTTCCGGTGCGAAAGCCCGGCAAGCTACCGTCAGCCACATATCGGATTGACTACGACCTCGAATATGGAAGCGACGCTTTAGAAATCCATAAAGACGCCTTTCTTAAAGGAGCAAGGGTCTTGTTGGTCGACGACCTATTAGCGACCGGCGGCACTGCTCGAGCCACGGCCGAGCTGATTTCAAAAGCCGGCGGAACGGTCGCGGCGATTGCCTTTTTGGTTGAATTGACCTTTTTGGATGGCGCTAAGAACTTGAAGTATTTCAAGCCCTATTCGCTGATCAAATTCTAACCGTCATCTCGTTCGGCGCTCTAACGGCTATGTCCGATGAGCGCGGTAATTAACGCTGCCGCCGACCGCCTATAAGTACCGAAAGGTAACCTTTTGCACACCTTTTCAAAGCCTACGATTCCCTTCGGTTTATCATAAAACCCTCGGGCGCTCGCTTTTTCGATTAACACGTACCGCAACGTACAGCCATCACTTCGCGGATTCAGCTCGACGAAAACGCGCCGTACTTTCTATACAGTACGCGGTCGTCAACGGCGAAGCGCGCGAGTTACGAATATCACGGCGAAAAGTCTGACTTTCGGTTCAAAATGAACAGTCTCGCTTGATTCGGCGCACGGCAATCGACTTGGAGTATTGGAACATGGGGTCCCCAAACGGGAGCTAGCTTCTAAAAATGTCGGCCGACCGTCCATTTAATGGCAAGTACTCGGTTCGTTTCGAGCCCCGTGCATCGAAACCCCTGCCGTTACACGAGAGAGGCTCAAACGCGGGCGCGGTCGAATCCGCGGAGGCCTCGGCCGAGAAGCCGCATGGCTTTCGTGTTCTAATGGTAATCTCCCAAGAGAACAACTACCACACCGTGCGCGACCTCTTCCATCAGAGCGCTGATCTCGCTTTTGAAATCGAACGAGCGCTTGACCTCGAAACCGCCACGACCCTGATCGAAAAAGAAAAATTCGACGCTATTTTAATAGAAGAAAAAATCGAATCGGACAGTGGGCTAGACTGGATTCGCGAGGTAACGGCGAGAGATCTACAGACGAACTGCGTACTGGTCTGTGAAAAAGGTTCGAGCGAGCTCGAGGATGCCGCGATAACCGCGGGAGCAAGCGACCTATTAGAAATTTCCGGCCTTAATCCGGCGACCTTATTTCGCGCCGTGCGATTCGGCGCGGAGCGAAAGAAAAGCGCTCAGCATCTCATCTATCTCGCGCAACGCGACTGTCTGACCGGTTTATCGAATCGCATGCTGTTCGAAGACCGCCTGCAACACGCGATCAAACGGGCCTCACGTTCAAAACAACGAATTGGTCTGCTCTACATCGATCTCGACGGCTTTAAAGCGATTAACGACACAAGAGGACACGCGATTGGAGATAAACTGCTTAAAGTCGCGGCGCAGCGGATGGTCGACAGCGTTCGAGAGGTCGACATGGTAGCGCGATTGGGGGGCGATGAATTCGTGGTGATCCTCGAATCGTTGGTAAACCATGAGGATGGCATTATCGTTGCGAATCGCATCGTAGACGCTCTACAAGCGCCGTTCTTCCTTGATCGTCAGGACGTCAAGATCTCGGCCAGTATTGGAATCGCTGTTTTTCCCGAAGACGCGACCGATGACAAAAAGCTAATCCTGTCAGCCGACCGAGCGATGTATCTGGCGAAAGCCCACGGGGGAAACTGCGCTATCTTCGCGTCGGAGGGAAAGAATGCGAAAGTGGCCAACCGTTTCGCGCTCGAATTCCGAATGGAACATGCGCTCAACAACGGCGAGCTCTACATAAATTATCAACCGCAGGTCGATCTCCATCAAAAACGGGTGCTGGGTACCCAGGGGTTTAGCCGTTGGCGAAAACCAACTAGAGGCGATATCGGGTCGGACGATTTTTTTCCGCTTCTAGAGGACTCCGCCTTGGCGAGTAAAGTCTGCCTCTGGATGATCGAAGAGGTCTGTAAAGATGCCGTCGCCATACGGACGAGAGGTATCGATGACTTCATAATCGAGGTCGCGATACTAAAACGTTTTTTTCTATCAGATGATCTAGCCGATTCGATTACAAACGTTTTGGAAAGAACCGGTATGCCGGCAGAGTCCCTGGTTATAGGTCTCACCGAAGATATGATAAGAATCGAAAGAAGAGCGGAAAAACAGATAGAATCGCTACACCGTGTGGGCGTGCAGCTTTCCGTTCGCGCGATTGACACCGGAGCCTCGTCGATCGCGCGTCTGGAAAACCATCGCATTAACGCGATTATAATTCCCGAAGACTTGATTCGCGACGCGCCCTTAAAAAAGCAAGCCGCAGCCTCCGTCAAGGCGTCCGTCGCGATAGCGCGCGAGCTCGGAATTCGCGTCATCGCGGAGAACAACGAAAACGAGCTGTTCCTAGCGCTACTACAAAATTCGGGGTGTAATATCGTTCAATCGCCGATCGAGCTTCTTGCGGATAACATAAAAGGGTTGAGCACGATCAAAAAGCGGATGATCGAAAAAGAGATGGAATCTCAAGCCGAGCTTCCCGCCCCGGTGCAAATGGCGCGACGCTTTAGGAAGGCCATTAATCGACGATAGAAGTCGCCGATTTAGCCTGGGGTGATTTCCGGCGGACCTGGATGCCGTGCTCCGCGCGCTAGGTTCCGTCGTTTCGTAAACCTCAACGTGGCGAAAAACGTCGAGCGAAAACGTGAAAAAAGCGATGCAATAAACGCGCGCCGAACTTTTTTTGGTCCGCAATTTAGTGCACCCTAGGTGAAGTCTACAAAAGTGACCACGCGCTTGGCTCGCGCTATTTTTAGCGAGCGAAGCGGTTTACGCCGACGGAGTTTTTGCAACGTTAAGGTAAACTCTCCCCTTTGAAGAATCGCGGAGCGAAAACCGATGGCAAATGACCCCAAAATAGAAAATCTTAATCGGCTCAGGCAAGAAGGGCTCTTAGGCGGCGGCGAGAAACAGATCGCGATACAACACGAAAAGGGAAAGCTGACCGCGCGGGAACGTATCGAGCGCTTGCTGGACAAAGACAGCTTTACCGAAATCGATATGTTTGTTCGACACCGGTGCAGCGATTTCGGCACGGAGAATCAGCGCTATCTCGGCGACGGCGTAGTAACCGGGCATGGCACCGTCGACAACCGGCGGGTCTTTGTCTTTTCACAGGATTTCACCATCTTCGGCGGCTCGCTATCGGAATCATACGCGAAAAAAATCTGCAAAATAATGGACATGGCGCTTAAAGTCGGCGCTCCGGTCATCGGTATCAACGATTCGGGCGGCGCGCGAATTCAGGAGGGCGTCGATAGCCTAGGGGGTTACGCGGATATCTTTCTACGCAATACCCTCTGCTCGGGAGTAATTCCCCAAATCAGCGTCGTCGCCGGTCCCTGCGCGGGCGGCGCGGTCTATTCGCCGGCCATCACCGATTTCATCTTCATGGTACAAGACACGAGCTACATGTTCGTCACAGGTCCTAACGTGGTCAAGACCGTCACCCACGAAGAGGTGAGCTTTCAGGATCTCGGGGGAGCTGTGGTCCACAGCAGCAAAAGCGGTGTTGCGCACTTCGCCTGTAAGGACGAGCAGACGACCTTCGAGGAGGTGCGCAGGCTCTTGAGCTTTATTCCGCTCAACAATCTCGACGACCCCCCGATATTCGAAACCTCCGATCCCTGGGACCGGATCGATCCAGAGCTCAACACGATTGTTCCCTCAAACTCGAATAAGCCTTACGACATGAAAGAGATCATCCGGCGCGTGGTCGACAGCGGTGATTTCTTTGAGATTCAACGGGATTGGGCCAAGAACATCGTCATCGGCCTCGCGCGCCTCGATGGCCGTTCGGTGGGTATTATAGCCAACCAGCCCGCGTTTCTGGCGGGTGTGCTCGATATCAACGCCTCGGCCAAAGCGGCGCGCTTCGTTCGCTTCTGTGACTGCTTTAACATTCCGCTGGTTACCTTCGAGGACGTGCCGGGGTTTCTCCCCGGAACCGCGCAAGAGCACGGCGGTATCATCAAGCATGGCGCGAAGCTGCTTTACGCCTTTTGCGAGGCCACGGTTCCCAAAATTACGGTGATCACGCGCAAGGCCTACGGCGGCGCGTATGACGTCATGAACAGCAAGCACATTCGCTGCGACGTCAACCTCGCGTGGCCCTCGGCCGAGCTGGCCGTGATGGGACCCAAGGGCGCGGTGGAAATCGTCTTTAAAAAAGAGATCGCCGCGTCTGACAACCCTGAAAAAACGCTCGAGGAAAAGCTTTCCCAATATATCGAGGCCTTCGCGAACCCCTATAAAGCGGCGGAGCGCGGCTATATCGATGACATCATCGAGCCCAAGGATACGCGCCCAAACCTGATTAAAGCGTTGAGGATGCTGGAAACCAAAAGCGACTCAAATCCAAAAAAGAAGCACGGAAATATTCCGCTATGAATCACCTCCGTCGGTGAGCTCGATTAAAACGCCCTGCGTGCTCTTGGGGTGAAGGAAGGCAACGGTGGCGCCGTCGGCGCCGGGTCTCACTTGCTTGTCGACCGCTCTGATTCCTTGTGCCTCGCACGCGTTGAGAGCCCGGTTCACGTCATCCGCGACAAAAGCGAGATGGTGAACGCCGCGTCCGCCGTCGGCTAGAAATCGCGCGATAGGGCTATCTTCCGAGGTGGCCTCCAATAGCTCGATCCGTACCTCGCCTATTTTCAGTATCCCTACCTTAACCTTCATCTCCTCGACGATTTCTGTGCCCAGGTATGTTAACCCTAAGACATCCCGAAACAGAGCGAGTCCTTGATCCAAATCAACTACCGCTATACCGATATGATCAATCTTTTTTAGCATTGTTTTCCGCTTTAAATATTTTGCTTATCAACGCGCCGGCCAATCGATAGGGATTGATCCGCCCGGCGGCCTTCGCTCGCTTCGTCCTGAAAGCCTTGATTTCGCTCGCCACGAGCATAGCGCAATGCTCCTTGAGCATCTCCTCGACGTGCGCCTCGACTCTCTTACTCCTTCTGGCATCGATAACGCCTTCTCGGCCGAGCTCTTGATATTTTTCGAGCAAGCAACCCGCCAGCTCGACGACCCCCCTACCCTGCGTCGCCACGGTCGCGAAAACAGGCGGCGCCTCGGCTGTCTGACTTCGCCCCAAGGCGAGCGAGGCCTTGATCTCGGTTTCCGTGCGCTCGGCATCGGGCTGGTCGGCTTTATTGACCGCGAAAAGATCCCCGAGCTCGAGAATTCCGGCTTTCATCGCCTGAATTTCGTCTCCGAATCCGGGCGTCAACACGACCAGGACGAGGTCGGCTATCAGCCTCACATCCGATTCGCTCTGCCCCGTTCCTACCGTTTCGACAATCACCATTTCAAAACCAAAAGCCGACAAGAGCCCGATTGTATCGTGTATCCCCGCGCCCACGCCACCCGCGCGCCCCTGATCGGCCATGCTCCGAATGTAAACACCTTCGTCCTTGATATGCTCCGCCATCCGTACGCGATCGCCCAAAAACGCCCCTCCGGTAAGCTTGCTGGTCGGGTCGAAAGCTAAAACCGCTATACGTTCGAATCGCTTTCTAAAGACAAAAAGCAACCGATTGATGAGGGAAGACTTTCCCGCGCCCGCCGGCCCTGTGATACCCAAAACAAAAGGCTGGTTCTCGACCGGGTAGATGCTCGACATCAGATCGCGACGCGATCGGCTTTCGCTTTCGCACAAGCTCAAAAGGCGGGCCAGCGCCGCGACGCTTCCGGACCGGAAATCGCCGATGAGCTTATCCCGCTCTTTTTTCTTCAACGATCGCATTGACGGTTTTCACGATCTCCTCGACCGGGGTGCCTGGGGTGAATACGGCTCTTACGCCTTTTGACCTCAAGAAGTCGATATCGTCGTCGGGCACGATCCCTCCCACCACGACCGGTATATCCAAAGCGCTTCTCTCGAGCTCCGCGATCAACCGCGGCACCAGGGCGTTGTGAGCGCCGCTCAGAATGCTCACCCCGATGAGATCAGCATCCTCGTGCAAGGCTACCCGGCAGACATCCTCGGGGCTCTGCCTGATACCGGTGTAGATCACCTCCATGCCGGCGTCCCGTAAAAAACGGCTGATTACTCTGGCCCCGCGGTCATGGCCGTCGAGCCCGAGCTTTGCTACGACCACTCTGATTTTACCCATATCCAGTACCCTTTTACCGCGCTTCGCCCGGTCTCAACAAGCGTCAGCTAAACGTTGTTAAAAACCCCGGCCGCGAGCCATTAGATCCGGCGGTCCCGGTATTCCCCAAAAACCTTTCTCAGCACGTCCGATATCTCTCCGATGGTACAATAGGCTCTAACCGCGTCGAGTATCGGAAGCATCAGGTTCCCGTCCGAACGCGCGGCATGTTCCAACCGCTCTAAGCTGCCCTCGGCCTCGGCTTGGTTCCTCTCGGCCCGTACCGCCCGCGTTCGCTCTATCTGTCGCTGCTCGACCGTTTCGTCAACCTTGAGCAAACGCGGTTTGACGCTTTGAGCGCCGCAAAAAGCATTAACTCCCACGATCAGCCGCTCACCCCTCTCAATCGACGCCTGATACTCGTAAGAAGCCTCTTGGATCTCTCTTTGAATATAACCTCGCTCGATCGCCATCAGCACCCCTCCAAGCTTGTCTATCTTATCGACGTATTGCTCGGCTTGCTTTTCGATCCGGTCGGTCAGCGCCTCGACATAATACGAACCGCCGAAAGGATCGACCGTGTTCGCTATCCCCGATTCGTGCGCTAGGATTTGTTGTGTTCTCAGCGCGATCGTCGCCGCTTGTTGCGAGGGCAACGCCAGGGCTTCGTCATAGCTATTGGTGTGCAGGCTCTGGGTGCCGCCGGCCGTCGCCGCGAGGGCTTGAACGGTCACGCGTACGATGTTGTTCTCCGGTTGCTGCGCGCTCAGGGCACAGCCGGCTGTCTGAGTGTGAAAACGCAACATCATCGACTCGGGATGCGTGACCCCGAAGCGATTGCGCATGGTTTTGGCCCAGAGCCGACGCGCCGCGCGATACTTCGCGACCTCCTCGAAAAGGTCATTGTGGGCGGCGAAAAAAAACGAAAGCCGACGCGCCAAGAGGTCGACATCGTTACCCGCGTCCAGGGCGGCCTGCACGTAGGCAATGCCGTCGGCGATGGTAAAACCGACCTCCTGCGACGCGGTGCTTCCGGCCTCACGGATGTGATACCCCGATATACTGATGGTATTCCACTCCGGCAGATTGCGGGAACAAAAGGTGATCAGATCGGTCACCAGCCTCAGGGAGGGCGCCGGCGGATAGATGTATGTTCCGCGAGCGATATACTCCTTTAAAATATCGTTTTGTACGGTGCCCCGCAATTTTTCCCACGGCACACGCTGTTTTTCCGCGACCGCCATAACCATCGCGAGCAGGACCGCGGCGGTCGCGTTGATGGTCATCGAGGTCGAAACCTCGTCGAGCGGAATCCCCTCGAAAAGCAATTCCATATCGCGCAAAGAGTCAATCGCCACGCCGACCCTGCCGACCTCTCCCGCGCTCATCTCGTGGTCCGAGTCATATCCGATCTGGGTACAAAGATCAAACGCGATCGAAAGCCCGGTCTGCCCCTGAGCGAGTAGATAGTGAAACCACTTGTTACTCTGTTCGGCGTCGCCGAACCCGGCGTACTGCCTCATGGTCCAAAGTCGACCCCGATACATGTTCGGATAGACCCCTCGGGTAAAGGGATAAGCGCCTGGAAAACCCAGGCAAGCGCTGTAATCCTGCTCGTCGCCTGGAAAGTAGCAGGTGTCGACCGGCGCGCCGCCGGTGGTGTAAAACCGCTGTTTGCGTTCACCCGTTTTTTTTAGGAAGGGCTCGAGTACACCGGCGCGCCACTTCTCTTTGGCCTTCTGAAGGTTGTCTGCTTTTTCGCGGCTCATGCGCTTGTCCTTTAGTTGTTATCACGGCCCGCGCGTGGCCGGATATACCTATTCAGTAATATCTTTCTAAGGAAACCATCGCATCTATGATCATCTTGAACGATCGGGTCTCTCTCGGATTTTTAGGTTTTACGATTGATCAGCGCGACATGCCGGACCTGCGCCTTGAGATTCTCCACATAGGCGTCTCGCGGCTGCGTAATCGTTCCCTTTTCGTCGTACTCCGTTTTCGCCATGGTCAAAACCGCTTGATCGACATCGCCGTTCGCGGCGTCGAGATAACGCTCGATCAACTCCCGATACCTGGGGGTTTCGTCACGGGACCGCAGTAAGAACTCGGTGGCGTCGTCGCCGGTAAAGACCCAAAGGTGCGCCATGCCGATCAACCTCGGGCGCAGCGCGATCATCTTATCTAACGACGCGAGATAGTCCTCGTATGAGGAGAGAAACTCGACCTGAACCCGACCGTCTTTGTCACCTTCCAAAACGCCGCACGCCTCGCCGGCGAACAAAGCCCCGACCTCGGGTATAAAAAAAGCCAGCGAATCGCGCGTATGGCCAGGCACCCCGTGGACCTCGCAGCTTACGCCGCCTAGATCAAACCGGTCGCCTTGCTTTAGCGAAACCTCGAAGTCCACCGGCTCGATGTGAACGTCCTCGTCCCCGGCGATGGTGCGAAAAAGCTCTCGTTGGGGCGCGCTTAGCGCGGACATCAACTCGAGAACAGAACGTTTTTTCATCAATTCCCCGACCCTGGGATGGGCGCCGGCCTTTAACCTCGTTAGCTTTCTTTTGAGATAGGGAATCGCGCCCAAGTGGTCGTAATGCGAATGGGTGGCGAAAACGTAATCCAATCGATTTGGATCGCCGAATAGCTTCTGCAACGAAGCGATATAGGCCGGCCCCATGAGATTGATACCGGCATCGATCATCAAGCGGCGACGGGAGCCCTTGACGATATATCCCGGGTAAAAAAGGTTTCCGCCGATCGCGATGAACTCGCCGAAATCGCCTTCCGCCGCCGCTTTCATCTCGCCTCGCCCGGGTTCTGCAGGGTTGTCGGATTTTTTATCGCAAAGCCGGCTCGCGCGGCGGAGAATCCTATTGTGCCCTGCTCGATCTTCTCCGGAAGCTTTCGATCGACGTCGTCCACGCGCGCTGATTCCTTCGCATTCTTATATTACCTTTCGCGCGGGGCGGCCACGTTTAATCATTTTCTCACCCTCTCTCAACCTCAACGTTGTAAAAAAGTCGCGCCTGTCTCTTGGCTAAGTTTGACAGAAAGGGCTAGAAATCGTAGCAATCGCATAATTAGAGGACTCGCGTGAGAATAGATGTTGCGTTTGGCGCCCAGATTTAGGTCAGATTCGCCTCGAACCGATTTTGAAAAAGCAGGAAGAATAGCGGCGCCATTTAGAGGATTTCGCGGAATAGAATCGATGCGAATATGGCATGAAGATGGGATGCTAAACCTTAACGTTGTAAAAAACGTCGAGCGGAAAAGCGAAAAAAGCGATGAAATAAGGGCGCGCGGAACTTTTTTGGACCCGAGCCTAGTGCAGCCTAAGTGAGGTTCAAAAAAAGCGAGCACGCCCTTAGTTCACGCTATTTTTCGCGAGCGAAAGCGGTTTACGCCGACGGAATTTTTGGTAACCGTTCAGCGGGGTACTGCTGTTTGACTACGACGGCGGCCAATTCATCCCGTAAAACCGGCTTTCGTCCTCGCGCCGGCTCGTCAGGTACAGCAAG
>JAFGIB010000411.1 GCA_016929805.1 Deltaproteobacteria bacterium
CCGGCGCGAGGACGAAAGCCGGTTTTACGGGATGAATTGGCCGCCGTCGTAGTCAAACAGCAGTACCCCCCTGAACGGTTACGCTAAAAACGAGGGGGTTCCCAGCTTGCGATCCCGAGATCGACTGAGCTTCTGTAGTATAAAACGGCGAGAACGACAGCCCTTGACCCTTTTTGATCGGGTGAGATGATGTCCCCCTTTCCGGCGTAGATCCAGTTTACGGCGAAACGAAGCCATAAGCCGTTCGAACCATCCGCTCCCAGCGGCATGTCAAACCCCGTGCCTGCCAGAAAGGCAACCCCCGCTTTTTCGTTCAAAGGTCCAAACAGCGAACCGACCTCGATTCCGATTGAATCTATGGTTAAGTCCACCCATGACCTACCGGAGTAGTTGCCCGTCAAAAATCTACCTAAAAAAAACGGCCTTAAATCGATTGCCATGGCGATCGCGACGTCACCGTCCGAGATAATTTCGGGGGAGAGGCGAAACCCCGCGCTATCGAGGTAGCGCGCGCGCAAGTCGAGGGCGTAGCTCTGGCTCGCGTCAAACGCGAGGCCGAATGCCGCTCCATAAGAGAGAATCGTGTCGTCGTCGAGCCGCCCGTATGCCCCGTCCCCTTCATCCGTATATTGGGCTGAACAGGGAAAAACGCCGAAAAAAACCGATATAAACAGCAAGAGCGCCGGACGATAGCGTACGTTAGCTTTTTGCTGATTAGGCCTCAATAGCTCGCGAGCAATTGCCTTTTTTTCGTCTCTTGGGCAAGTCACATAACCAACCAAATATAACCCGAGTCCAGCTTCACGGAGCGTTCGGCCTCGCCTTTGTCCGCCACCTTAAGCTCGTATTCGCGTTTGGCAGCCAGCGAGAGCATGGTCATGGCCTTTATGTCTTGCAGCGAGGAGACTCTTAACCCGTCGATTTCGACGATGCATTCATCCGGTTTGATACCCGCTCGGCCGGCGGGCGAGTATTTTTCCACGTCCACGACCAATAAGCAGTCAGAGCGCACCTCGTAGGAGCGAATTCCAACCCCTTCGTGCACCCTTGGATCGAACATCGTAACGGTTAGAACCGCCCCGGTATCGAGCATCAAACGGGTGATCGCGTCCGGATTGACCGTGGGCGGCCATCCTCGTCGCTTGAGTATACCGATCGGATCGGCGGAAGCGATGGTGTCGAAGTCCCAAAGCTCGATTCGAAACTGCGAGGTCGGTTCGACCTTCACGTTACGCGGGAGGGTGATATTCCACTGCGGAGAGGTCGTATCGTATTTGACCTCGGACTCCCAGATTATTCGCTCGTCGACATACAGGCGGACAAAGGGATCCGGAAGGGTGCCGTCGCTTTCCCACTCCAGCCCGGAACGTTTTCGGGGAGGCACCTGGCCGTTGAGGACGCGAAACGACCAGGTATTTTTCGGTCGATAGGAGAGCAAATCCGGCGTCGGCGCGGCAACCGAATGAAGGGTCGTCGAACGTACCTCATAGGCGCAGGTAGCGACAACGAGCGATAATAAGGCGACTAAGGCTTGTTTTCGTATCGTGATAGATGGCATTGCGGAAAGAGAATTGCACGACTTGCGGTTATTATGCAATAGGCGGAACGCGCGGCCGAAACGCGGCCTCTTAAATGAAAAAGCCGATGATACCGCGCTGTCGGTCCCGCGCGGCCATCGCGTGCTGGTAACATCACGGGGACCGTTGGGGTCGGGGCGCTTTTTGTCGCCGGAACCTACAGGTTCCTCAATTCGCCGCGTGTGGAGATGACGCCGACCCGCGAGTTATTCTTAGAGGTTTAAGCGAAAGGCGGCATCGGCAGCCGGAATCGCCGCGAGCACGGACGAGCTTATCCTTAATGTTGCAAAAAATCCGTCGGCGTAAAGCGCTTCGCTCGCGAAAAATAGCGCGAATTAAGGGCGTGCTCACTTTTCTTGAACCTCACTTAGGCGCCACTAAGCTCGGGTCCAAAAAAAAGTACCGCGCGCCCTTATTTCATCGCTTTTTTCGCGTTTCCGCTCGACCTTTTTTGCAACGTTAAGGTTATGATAATCGGACGGCTTGTTCGTTTTATAAAAAGTACTTTTCGGGTTTTTAGCACCGCATACGTTTCGATGACCCGCTGAAGAGATAATAAGAATTATTATATTCGGCTCGGTCGGAAAGGCTGATAACGCGGCGACGACTATCGATATCTTTACGACATCTCCTCGCCAAAGGCCCCGCGGATAGGAGAAATTTCGGCATTTTTCCGGCGATTTAACCCCATTAGCGGGCGCGCGCTAGCGGATGAGAAAAGCTAGAAAGGCTGAGGATTAAAGACCGATTCGCCGCCTGGGCAAAAGTTGCCCACCCTTTATCGATCGATTCTGTTAAAAGCGGTTGAGAAACAGCGGATTCTTAGATAGTAATTAAGAATAAAAGTGTAAAAATCGATAATAGAACTTTAAGGTTTTGTACCTTGGCCTTATATGGGACATATGAATCAAACACGGTGAATACGGCGATTCATAGAATGGTCCCCCTGACATCACAAACCAGGACAAAATGGAATTGACTGAAAATAGTACAACGGCAGATGTTATCAATCGAAACGCGCTAGATCGTAGCGTCGAGACTACCAAACGAGCGGCGATAATCGTTTTTAGCCCGGAAACTACGGAAACGGTTATCTTGTCGCCGGAACGAGAAATTGTGATCGGGAGACACCAAACCGCGGATATCCGCTCCGATGACCCGAGCTTATCTCGTCGTCACGCGCTTTTTAGGTGGAATCACGACCGTGTCACCGTACGAGACTTAAGCTCTCGGAATGGTACCTGGTTAAGGGGAAAGAAGATCGAGAGCGCCGAGCTTTCGTCCGGGGATATATTGGATATCGGGACGCTGCGCGTGGGGGTGACGCTAATGGAAGGCGTTTTGAAAGATCCCGCGCCGAGCAACACGACGGTTCCAACCAGAGAAGACTTCGTTGTGGCTAATCCAAAAATGCGGGAGATTTACCGGCAGGTTAGTTTGGCGGCTTCAAATAAGGCGACGGTTTTAATTCTCGGGGAGTCCGGCACCGGTAAAGAGCACATCGCCTTAGCGCTTCATTCTATGGGATATAGGCGTAATAAACCTTTCAAAGTAATCAACTGTGGCAGCCTTCCTCGTGAGTTAACCGAGAGCATTTTGTTCGGCCACGAAAAAGGATCCTTCACCGGCGCCACGAATCGAAGCGTGGGTCTGTTTGAGCAGGCCGATGGCGGAACCTTGTTTCTAGACGAGGTGGGTGAGCTTTCTCGTACAGCTCAAATCGCGTTGCTAAGAGCGCTCGAAACCCAGACCATTACCCGTCTCGGGTCCGGCAGGGAGATCGTGATAGACGTTCGGGTAATCGCCGCGACACATCGTCAGTTGGACAATATGATAGAATCCGGCGCTTTTAGGCGAGATTTGCTTTACCGCATCAACACGATCACGATTGAAGTGCCGCCCTTGCGCGAACGCCGCGACGAAATAGCTCCGCTGGTAGGATTGTTTCTTCGACGAGCTAGCGAGTCATGGGGTAAATCGGTCAAATCGATCCAACCGGAAGCGCTCGCCAAGCTAGAGCAATACGCATGGCCCGGAAACATCCGCCAATTGCGTAACGTCATCGAACGTAGCGTGTTTTTATGCCGAGGTGAAGAGATCTCGTCTGACGATTTTCCGCGGGATATCGTAGACGATGCGCGTTCGGATACAAAAACGACTTCTCTCTTACTAGCGGATAGTCTGAAACAAAACGCGATTGATGCCCCGGCCAACTCATACAAAGAACGGCTTCGCGAGAGAGAGATAGACACGATTGCCGAGGCTCTACAACGAACCTGCGGGAATCGGCGGGCGGCAGCGCGGTTGCTGCACATGCCTCCCTCGACATTAAGATATAAATTAGGTAGCTACGGAATAAAAGCGAAAAAATGATAAGCACATATAAAAAGGAAAGTACGGCTTTTTGAACAAACGACGAACTCATTTACCCGGCTAGACGCGTTACACCGATGGGGCGTCGTCCAATATGCCGTTCCGATCAGCTACCCGTGTAGCGCTCTTGACCTTGAACGTTACTCACCGCTTTTATCTTAACGTTGCAAGAGATCCGTCGGCGTAAAGCGCTTCGCTCGCGAAAAACAGCGCGAACCAAGGGCGTGCTCGATTTTTTCGCGTTTCCATTCAACGTTTCTTGCAACGTTAGGTTGGTATGAAAGCGCGATCGTGCCCCTACCCTCGCCTCTGCCCGAGTCACTCAAAAATAGGAAAGGTATTGATTTCAGCGCGATTGCACCACGGAACGAAAGTAGTCCCGGTCAAAAAAACGTAACCGTTCAGCGGGGTACTGCTGTTTGACTACGACGGCGGCCGATTCATCCCGTAAAACCGGCTTTCGTCCTCGCGCCGGCTCGTCAGGTACAGCAAG
>JAFGIB010000412.1 GCA_016929805.1 Deltaproteobacteria bacterium
CTTGCTGTACCTGACGAGCCGGCGCGAGGACGAAAGCCGGCTTTGCGGGATGAATTGGCCGCCGTCGTAGTCAAACAGCAGTACCCCTCTGAACGGTCACGGTAGAAATGACGTTACCTCGACCGGACACGAACGCGGAGCTTTAACGCGCTCGCAATCGGCAAGGTGATTTCGGACGGTCGTCTTAGCTGGTAGCGATTGCGAGTCGAGCCCGTGCCCACGCCGCCGCTCTTTTCAGCTCGTCGTATTCCGCCCCTTCGCAAAGAGAGGGGAAGTTTTTGAGCTGTTCTTCAGCTTGCGCGAGCTCCTTTTCAACCACCGCAACCTCGACTTGGGTCGAATTGGCAAAACCCTCGGTCAGCAAGCGAACGCGATCAGGCCCGACTTCTACATAACCCCTATCCACGGCTACCATGAAGTCCTTGCCCTTTTCGATATAGCGCATCACCCCTGGTTTAAGCGCCGAGAGTAAAGGAAGGTGGTCGGGTAATATGCCAAGCTCACCTTCCACGCCCGGAACCTGCACGGACTCCGCGCGGGTCTTGATCTTCACACCCATCGGCGTGGCGACCGTCAGGTCTAATAAATGCGAGGAATCCGCCACGCCTATGCCTCCTCTGCGAGCCTCTTGGCTTTAGCTTTCACCTCATCGATATTGCCGCACATGTAGAATGCTTGTTCCGGAATGTCATCCAACGCGCCGCTCAAAAGCTCTTCAAAACCGTTCAGTGTATCTTCGAGCGAAACGTATTTCCCTTCGGTACCGGTAAACTGAGCCGCCACGAAGAAGGGCTGCGATAAGTATTTCTGGATTTTACGAGCCCTATCGACCGTCTGCTTGTCTTCTTCGCTCAGCTCGTCCATACCGAGAATCGCGATGATATCCTGTAGATCTTTATACCGCTGCAGCGTTTGCTGCACTTGTCGCGCAATATAATAATGGCGCTCGCCTACGATTCGTGGATCGAGAATCGTAGAGGTCGAATCCAGCGGATCGACCGCCGGGTAAATCCCGATTTCCACAATCGCACGAGAGAGAACCGTGGTCGCGTCTAGATGCGCGAAGGCCGTGGCCGGGGCCGGATCTGTCAAATCGTCTGCCGGAACGTAAATCGCCTGCACCGAGGTGATAGAACCTTTGTTTGTCGAGGTAATGCGTTCCTGTAACTCTCCCATATCCGTACCGAGGGTAGGCTGATAACCGACCGCGCTGGGAATACGTCCGAGTAACGCCGACACCTCTGAGCCCGCCTGGGTAAAACGGAAGATGTTATCGATAAATAACAGCACGTCTTGTCCTTCTTCGTCTCGGAAATACTCGGCCGCGGTTAGAGCGCTCAATCCGACTCGAGCACGCGCTCCCGGCGGCTCGTTCATCTGTCCATAAACCATCGCGGTCTTCGAGATGACCGGCTCTCCGGATTCCAGCTTCGAATCATACATTTCCCAATACAGGTCGTTGCCTTCGCGGGTTCGTTCACCCACTCCGCCAAAACACGAAACACCACCGTGAGCCTTAGCCACGTTGTTGATAAGCTCCATAATTAGAACCGTTTTTCCCACGCCGGCACCGCCGAACAGTCCGATCTTTCCTCCCTTACGATAGGGAGCCAACAGATCGACGACCTTAATTCCGGTTTCAAACATCTCGACCTTGGTGCTCTGATCGACGAAGTGAGGGGGCTCGCGGTGAATCGGAAGAAAGTGTTTCGGCTGTAACGGCGGCCCGCCGTCAACCGGCTCTCCAACCACGTTTAGAATGCGGCCGAGCGTCTCTTTGCCAACGGGCATCGTTATCGGTTTGCCGGTGTTCTTAACCGCCATACCTCGGACTAGCCCCTCGGTAGAGTCCATCGCGACCGTGCGGACGACGCTTTCGCCGAGATGCTGCGCGACTTCAAGAACCAGGTTGTCCGTTTTGTCGCTAATCGACGGATTCGACGTCCGCAGCGCCGTGAGAATGTTGGGTAAATGGCCCGGAGGAAATTCCACGTCCACAACCGGACCCATCACTTGGGAGATGCTGCCGTTTTGAAGTTCTGCCATTTTCTTCCTCTTATATAGATCTCTTATCAGACCTTAAACCAAACTCTTTTTGCAACGCGCGCAAGCTATCCCTTCAGCGCTTCGGCGCCGCCGATAATCTCCATCAACTCCTTGGTAATCGCCGCTTGTCGAGCGCGATTAAGCTTGAGGGTGAGCTTATCGATCATTTCTCCGGCGTTGGTCGTCGCGTTGTCCATCGCAGTCATCCGCGCTCCGTGCTCGGACGCTATCGATTCGAGCAAGGCTCGAAAAATCTCTCCGTGTACGTACATGGGCAACAAGGTATCGAGCAGTGCTCGTTTGTTCGGTTCGTAGATAAAATCGATCGAAGACGCCGCGTCAATACCTTCCATCGGGGTGATGGGCAAAAGCTGTTCCATCACGACTTTCTGACTGATCGCGCTCTTAAACTCGTTGTACACCAGGTAAACCGCGTCCAACTTATTTTCGCTGTACGCTTGGATGACGGTCGTCCCGATCTCGCGTCCCTTCTCGCTGTCCACCTTTTGGTAAATATCCCTAAAATTTTTCTGGATCGGAATATTACGGCGGCGAAGAAAATCGTAGCCTTTACGACCGATGGTGCATAGCAAAACTTCGCTTTCCTTCTCTTTTAGCTGATTGATGAATCTGTAAGCCGCCTTATTGATATTCGCGTTAAATGCTCCCGCCAAACCGCGATCGCTCGTAAGAACAACAAGCATCACCCGCTTTGGATCGCGCCGGGCCAACAAGGGGTGAATCTCTTCGTCGCCCGCGCGTGCGGCTACCGATGAAAGCAGCTCGAGAGTTTGTAGCGCGTAGGGACGAAGATTGGTGATGTTCTCCTGCGCCCGTCGCAAGCGCGCGGCCGCTACCATCTTCATCGCGCGTGTGATTTTTTGAGTGCTTTTTACGCTCGCGATACGTTTACGGATCTGTTTAAGATTCGCCATCTGCTACTTCTTCTCTGGATCAAAAATCTTACTAAACGCCGTCAACGCCTCTTCGACGTCTTTTCGTATGGTATCGTTGATCGCTTTCTCTACTCGGAGACCTTCCAGAGCTTTGGGATGGTTTGATTTTACGTATTCAATAAGTTCTTTTTGATATCGCGCTAGCGTTTCCAAGGAGTATTTGTCCACAAAGCCCTTGGTACCTGCATAGATGATCATGACCTGTTCTTCGACCGGCATCGGCACGTATTGATCTTGCTTCAATAGCTCTGTTAGCCGTTGTCCGCGAGCGAGTTGTCGTTGGGTCGCGGCGTCGAGATCAGAAGCGAATTGGGCAAAAGCCTCCATTTCGCGGAACTGCGCCAGATCGAGGCGTAACGTACCCGCGACCTGCTTCATCGCCTTGATTTGAGCGTTACCTCCTACTCGAGAAACCGAAATCCCCACGTTGATCGCCGGCCGAACGCCGGAGTAGAAGAGGTCGGATTCGAGGAATATCTGTCCATCGGTTATGGAAATAACGTTCGTCGGAATATAGGCCGACACATCGCCGGCCTGGGTCTCGATAATGGGCAACGCCGTTAACGAGCCTCCCGAATCCGGTAGCATCTTGGCTTCGAATCCACTTCCTTTTTTCTGCGCCGCCTCCTCGGCCAGCTTTTTCGATTCGCGACCGATGAAGATCTCTTTTGGGTTGGCCGGCCGCTTGGGTTCTTGCCCCTTAGGAACCACGACGTATTCCGGCGCCATACGCGCCGCACGTTCGAGTAATCGACTATGAAGATAAAAAACGTCGCCCGGAAAAGCCTCACGCCCGGGCGGCCGGCGCAATAAGAGAGATAACTGGCGATAGGCTGCCGCTTGCTTGGAAAGATCGTCGTAAATGATAACCGCGTTGCGTCCCGAATCGCGAAAATATTCGCCCATCGCGCAACCCGAGTACGGGGCGATAAACTGTAGAGGCGCCATCTCGGAAGCACCCGCGACGACAACAGTGGTATATTCCATGGCGCCGAAGCCTTTTAGCTTATCCACAACCTGAGCGACCGTCGACTGCTTTTGTCCAATCGCCACGTAAATACAAAAGACGTCCTTGCCCTTTTGGTTGATGATCGTATCAACCGCGATCGCTGTTTTTCCGGTTTGGCGGTCGCCGATGATAAGCTCGCGCTGTCCTCTTCCGATCGGAATCATCGAATCGATCGCCTTAATTCCCGTCTGCAACGGCACATTCACCGTCTGCCGGGGCATGATTCCCGGAGCTTTGAGCTCGACCCGGCGACGGGTCTTGGTCTCTATCGGACCCTTGCCGTCGACCGGAATACCCAAAGCGTTCACCACGCGACCCAGCATGGCTTCACCGACCGGTACGTCCACGATGCGCCCGGTCCGTTTCACCGTATCGCCCTCGTGAAGCATGGTGTCAGAACCCATAATGGCCACGCCGACGTTGTCCGCTTCCAGGTTCAAAACCATGCCCATCAACTGGCCTGGAAACTCGACCAGCTCTCCGGCCATGACTTTATCAAGACCATAAATGCGCGCGATTCCGTCTCCGACGGAAAGCACCGTTCCGGTCTCCATCACCTCTACGGTTTTATCGTAGGATGCGATTTGCTTTTGGATAATCCTTGAAATCTCTTCAGCTCGAAGCTGCATCAGCTACCTCGTATGGCCCTCTATTCCGGCCCGGCAGAAGGGGTTAGAGCGTTATTGCTGAGCTCATCTTTGAGCTCGATTAGACGGTTGCGAATGCTTCCGTCGAAAACTTGATCACCTATTCGCGTGACCACACCGCCGATCAACTCAGGATCCTTTTTTCTCACGATGCGGACCTGTTTGCCGACGATGCTTTGCAGCGTCTTTTCCAACTCGGCGAAGTACGATTCAGGTAGATCGGTCGCGGTGATTACATCCGCGCGAACGCGGCCGCTACGTTCTTCCGCCATGGTCTGATAAGCGTCGACGATGTCCAATATGTATCGCATACGCCTACGGTCCGAAAGCAGGAGTAACATATTCTTAACCAGAGCATTCATGCCCGCTTGGCTCGCGATATCTCTGATAATTGTTCGACGAACTTCGATTCCGAATTCCGGATTCTCGAATACCGCATGCAACTCGCGGCTCTGCTTCCAGGTGGCCGCAAAATCGCTGAGATCGCGGCCAATTCGCTCCACGGCGTTGGATTCGATGGCGAGCTGTAAAAGCGCGGAAGCGTATCTTTTACCTAGTATTCCAACAGTCACGCTTTTTCCTCATGTTTTGTGGTTCTAGCTACTTGCTGCAGAAAGTCTTTCGCGAGTCGCTGCTGGTCCTGAGAATTGAGCTTTTCCCGAAGCACCGCCTCCGCAGACGCCATCGCCGTATCCACAACCTCTCGCATCACGTCGGAATAGAGCTGTTTCATCTGTTGCTCTATCAGGTTTGTGGTCTCTTGCTGAAGCCGCGTGGCCCGCTCATCCGCTTCTTTAAAAATTCTCTCTTTCTCGGCTTGGGCGGTCTGCATGATGGTATCGCTTATCTTTTCTATTTCTTCGTCGAGCTTCACCAAGCGCTCGGAATACTCCCTGTACTTTGCTTCGGCCTGTTGCTTCATTCGAGACGCTTCAGCCAGCCCGTCCTCCATCGCTTTACGGCGCGAGCTTAGGAACTCCCGAACGGGTTTACGGCCGAGCCATACCAAGATCGCCAGCAGCGCGATGAAATTGACCACTGATCCTATAAATTCGACGTCGGTTAGAACATCAACGAGATGCAGGTCCCCGTGACCGCCGTGTCCGTCGCCGTGATGTGCGCTCTCCTCGCCTTCAGCGTAGCTCGTTACAGCCGTATCATGCTCCGCCAGCTCTTGATGCCCGCTCTCAGCCGCCGCCGATAACGACAGCCCGAATAACATCGCGGTCAGTAGTAGTGTCCATAACGTAGCGCGCGACATTAATTAACCTCTCTATCAAGTAATTTGCTAGCTATCTGACGAGCCAACCCCGGGACTATCAGCTTCACCTCTTGCCGGATCTTCGCGGATTCGGAACCAAGCTTTACCTTGGCTTCGGCGACCAATTTCTCGCTGTTTTGTCGCGCGCTTTCCATGACCTCTCGCGCGTATTTTTGAGCTTCGCCGCGCAAACGCTCGCTCTCCTTACTCGCCTTTACTCGAACAGAACGAATTTCATCGTCGAATTTTTCGCGCTTTTCCTCGGCTTCCGACTCGATCTGCCGCGCTCGCGTTTTTTCTCCCGTAACGGCTTGCTCGCGCGCATCGAAAAGGGCCATCACGGGCCTAAATACAAGAAAGTACAGGATTAAAAACGCGACCAGGAAAAGCGCGGCTTGAACGAAGTAGGTTCCGTCAAGGTCTACCGGCGACCCGCCGGATAATAGGACACCAAATGCGACCGAAAAAGGCATGGGATTTCTCGCTTTGACGGTTCTTTAATGCGTGATGAGACGCGGTGTTTATGACGCTGTAAGTTCCGCTCCGAACTACTCTTGATTTCGTTTTTGCCGGATGCGCTACTTATACTATGATGGGAGGCGTACTTATCACTTAGGCTTTTGCGAGTCAAGTTCCCAAATACCTCTCGTGAGCGCCATTTCTCTTGTAATTTTCCAGCGAATTATGATGTAGAACCGAATAATTGGCGTACTTTCTTACGCAGGGACTTAATCGTACGCCCGGCGGCTGTTGCGTTCTGATCGGAAACGATAAATGAGGGAATCGGAAGGTCCGGATCAAAGAACATCTGAAAAACAACGCGCGTTCGGTTATCCGATAAGGGCGTTATCTCCCACCTGGCACTTAGACTTCGGACGTTTCCCTTGGTCATCTTTCCTTCGATAATGCGCGTTTTCCCTTGAGAGGGCAGAGATCGAAAACGCGATTGAGCCCATATCTTGAAGGTGTTCTTCATCACGCTGGCTTCAAGATAGACGATGGCATTCGCTCCTCGCTTCGCGAGCACGCGAGAGACTCGGAAATGCGGAAGAAAGCCGGCGTAATTGCCATAGTCCTCAACGACCCTAATGATCCGGTCAAAACGCTCGTCGATTACCGCCTCGGCTCGGCCCTCCTTGATCTTCGAACCGGAACGAGGCACCGAAGTGACTTGAACATCGTAACCGGCATCTTTTGCCGTGCCGGTATCAGGCGAACTCGCGCGAACGGTCGTACTAGATACGTTCAACCACGCCGTCACCAAACCGACTAAAACCGCTGTTTTTTTTCTGATACGCATTTTTCCTATCATCGCTTTTTTTGAATTCGACGACAAAACGATTTTTAGGATTCACCGGGTCTCGTCTTCTCCCACAGTTGTGCCATCAATCTCTTCTTTTTCCAACATCGTACAGTTACCTTCAAAAACTACCCCTTTGTCTAAAAAAATCTGTGAGGTTCTTATATCTCCAAATATTCGGGAAGGCGCATATACCTCTACTAGTTGTGTCGCCCGTACATTCCCCCACAAAGAGCCTCCTCTAACAATCAGCGTACCGACATCGATATCAGCGCGAACTTCCGCGTTTTCGCCGAGTATTAGTACGTCATCGCTAAAAACTTCGCCCGAAAACTCGCCATCAATCCTAATCCGTCCCTCGAAAACAAGCTTTCCCTGGAACTTCGTTCCGCGTCCTAACAACGCGTGTAGCTCGCCAATACCCGTCAAATCTTCTTTGGCCATCTCTATTGAGGCTAGTCCGACAAACGCCTGAAGTCGAGTAACCGCTGAATGGTTTGCTATCCGTTTTACGAAAAAACGCCTTTTTTACTGAAAAAGCTGGCAAGATCGCCTTCTCTTACTATCTCATAGTATCGAATGAAACCGGACGTCTATCGGATATAGGGTCAAAGTAGGTTCGTAACAAATGAACACAGACTTATGGCTGCTGCTCGGTTTGACCATCGTGGGAGGAGGGTGGTTTGTTGTTCACATAGTACTGCTCATGCGCATAGTAAAATCAAAACGATTCCCTCCTCTAACGCGAGTCGCGGCGTTGATACCTATCGCGACCCCGGTAATGGTTTGGATGACGGGCCGTCGATCGCTTGTGCTGTTTTGGATTTTCACCGGGTCGCTCTATTTTGCCCTCTGGTTTTCGAGATAAAGACGTGGCGGAAAAACCGATAATACCGATTAGGCGTTTGGGTATAGAGTCGCTTACACAGTCGACGGGAGTGCTTGTTTTACCGGAAAGTACGGTCCATCACTTTCGAGTATTGCGCTTAGGCGTCGGCTCGAAGGTTAGGCTGTTAGACGGTCGAGGCTATCGAGCGGACGGCGTGGTTCTATCAACGCGCAAAAATGCGGTCGTCTGTGAACTTACCTCGGTTAAATACACCCCGAGGCCGGCGCGTCGCGTGGTGTTGGTGCAAGCTGTGCCCAAAGGCTCGAAACTTGAGATAGTCGTACGTATGACCGCGGAATTAGGGGTGCACGCGATTTACCTCGCGGCTTCGGAGCGAAGCGTGCCGCGAGTGAAGCGAGAACGCTCCTTTGAAAAGACCGAACGTCTACGGCGTATTGCTCAAGAGGCATGCGTCCAATCCGACCAACCCTATTGTCCAGAAGTTCGCGAGCCAGCGTATCTACTCGAAGCTGCCGGGGGCGCACCCGAGGAAGCGATACGGCTGGTCTTCTGGGAGCATTCGACCGAAGAGCTCGATTCGGTACTTTCGCGATTTACTAGGCCCGCGTCGCGGACAAACAAAGACGAAGAGGTCTGGGCCGTGGTCGGGCCGGAAGGAGGATTCTCCACTACTGAGATCGAGTCGCTTCATCGATTGGGTTACAGGGATATCGGCCTCGGCCCTTCGTTGATGCGGGTAGAAACAGCCGCTCCGTTGATCGTTGGGCTCATCCTCGATCGTCTCGGTCGCTTTGGTTTTGAGTACCCCCCTGAACAGTTACCTTTTTTATAACCGGGATTTCGTTCTTTCCGTGGCGTAATCGCGCGAAAAACAATACTTTTTTCATTGTTGAGTTACCTGGGCAGGGGCAGGGGCAGGGGCAAGAGCGAGTTTATATATCAATACTACCCGAGAGCGAAACTAGATGACCGCATTCCCAGGTTGTCTTGCTACTGCTTTCTAAAAAAGTACGCTCGCATGGCAGAAGTAGCAGAAGGTAGGCGGATATTCGCCCGTACATACCGGACGACTGGCGGACATCGATGGGCGCGGCAACCCATTTCCGAACAGCTCAATGCGACAAATCCGGCTTTCCAACGTTCTATTGCCGACGCGACTATCTCTATTTTACTGCAGCGATGGAGTGCTGAATTTTTTTCGTATCCGCCAAATACAGGACAAACTTGTCCCCTGGTTGATATCGACGGATAATATATTCTCGTAATGCCTGCACTGACCTCTCTTCTCGTGCGCGATCAAGTCGCCTCGATTCATAAAATCGAAGAAGCGCTTCAGCGGCAAGTACTGGAGGGGGGCGAAATCGATACCATTCTTCTCGAGCTTGCAGCGGTGCCCGAAAACGTCTTGAACGTATATCGAGCCGCTCTCTTCGACCTGCCGCCGGCTTCACGCCATCAAGTAATGTCGGTGGGACCGAAAACGCTGGCGAAAGTACCGAGAGAAATCGCCGAACAATTCAGGGTCGTTCCTATCGCCTATCAGAATAATCGGCTACAGATGGCGATTGCGACTCCCTTGCCCGAAAGCAAAATACGCGAATTAAGCGATCGATTGGGATTTGAGCTCGAATTTTGCGTGACGACCGAAGTGCGAGTGGAGGCGGCGCTGGCTGCCCATTACGGTATCGAGATCACGGGTCGAATGCGTCTACTGGCCCTACAGTTGGAAACTATCGACCCGGGAGCGCTTCCGACAATCGCGGTGTCGTATGAGCAGAAAGCGATGCACTTCGAAGAGCACTTCTTGGATGAGTTTTGGTCGGAAACACTAGCGGAAGAGAGCGCTCAAGAGGGTGGCGGCCAACAGCGACCAAAGTCGACGGAAACAGCTTTTGCGACCAAAGGGTTGGACGGGTCCAGACCCTCTCGACGCGTCGTATGGAGCGCGGAAGAGGTTCCCGGAGGATTTCAAGAGTCCGAAACATTGAGGGGGATCGAACCGCCGCGTACCTCGGATAGCGACGAAATCGAATCCTCGAGCTTCGCCGAACCAAAAACGCTCAAAGGATTAAGTCCGCGTAATCTACGAACAGAGAGCGACCTAGCTGAAGGAGAATTTATCGAACATAAGACCTTAGAAGGACTGGCGAAGGTATCGACGTTACGGCGAACCGTAGGAAGGGCTCGGGTCGTCGGCGTGGGAGAACAGACCTTCTCAAGAACGAAAGCCGATTCGGCGACGGAAACAACCGATCGGTCAAGGGTTGAGGTCCGGAACAGAAAGAGCATTCGGTCTTCTCGACGGTACGCACCGCGCGGCCCGCTTACTCCGGGCGTTACGCGCGAGCTTCTCGAAAGCACGGATGATAGGGACTCTATAATCGATCTATTTTTCTCTTTTGCTCGCCAGTATTTCGATTGTGCGGTATTGCTCGCTTTTCGCGAGGATTGTGCGGTCGGTATCGAGTCGGGCGGTTATCAAGGCAGCGACGATATTCGAGCGCTCTCGATTCCGCTAAAAAAAGGGGGGGTGTTGGATGACCTTCAGCACTCCCTATTGCCGCGCGTCACCGATCTCACCCGCAGGAAAGAGGATCGGGAGTTCCTCACCGCATTTGGCCGATCAGGCATCCGTCCGATCGCCCTACTACCAATTTGTATTCGGCAGCGCGTAGTCCTGCTTTTATACGGGGATCGCGCCGGCGAACATTTTACTTTGGACGATCTCTCCGATGTGATCACGCTGCTACAGCCGGTCGGTCGGGCCTTCGAAAGGTTGATCCATGTCAGCAAGGCTTTGACTTCGCGGCTCAGGCAGAATGCGAGACCGAGCGAGCCCTCGCCCCAGCCCGAGGTTTTTGCCGGAGCGAACGCAAAACCGACCTTGGATGTACCGCAACCGACAACCGTCGAGCGCTCTTCCGGGGCAGTGGATCAACAACCAGCGAGACAGAAGGTTGAAGAGGCGGCGGAACCTAAGAGTCGCCCGCGATCGCCTGAACCGCGCCCCAAGGCGTTTTCCGGAACGAAAACCTTGGCTGGCGTTCGCGGTGGGCTGTTTCAAGGTCAACCTACTGAGGCAAGGTATCGGTCGCGAAAGACCCTTTCAGGGGCGACTCCCGGAAGCTCATTGGAAAGCGAAAGCAGCGCGCTTCACAGGAACGGGCTGAGCGAATCGACGGATCTTTCCGGCGTTCGCTCTCCCCAAGCGCCGGAAACTTCTTTCCATCGAGATACGAAAACCATGCCCGGCTTGACGGCGGGACAATCCTGGGGAACCGCAGAACCAACGACCCGGCATCAGACGATACCCGTGTTAAAGGGCGGCGCGAATTCTTCCGCCCCTGGCCTTTCCGATGAAATGGCGAGAGATGCTTCGCTCTCGCCCGCCTCTGAGATCGGTCCCGAACGAGACCGGCAAGCTGATAAAGACCTGTCGGCTGCGGAACCACACCCATCTCGGGATTCGTCAAGAATCGCTCCGTCCGAATCCATCGAGCCGGAGGTCGGAGCGAAATCAACTTCGCGAGATGGCGTGGTTGCCGTTCTATCCGACGAAACGTTCCGCGGCGAAGCAGAGCAGCGATCCGACCGTCGCGAGCAGGCCTCGCGGGAGGAACCATCGTATCGAGTCGCTATAGAAGGCATAGTAGAAGACAAAGCTGAAGCGAAAATCGCGGCGCGAAAAGGGGATGGATTACAGAACCCTATCGCTGATTCATCTATTGACACGAGCGAAAACGCGATCGGTCGATTCGAACGAAAGCGGCCGACCTTGGAACAGAAGTCGGATACAAGGAAGGACAAGCCCGGAGAACCAGCGGCGGTCCGCACCGGTGTCATCAGCGAGATGGTGCGGTGGTCCGATCCGCCCAAGCAATCGCCTACTCAATCTAATATCACGGATGAGCGTCAGCCCACGCCGCCGCTAGAGGCACGACCAAGCGAACCTTCGATCGTCGTCGATCTGAGTTTACAAACCGAGGAGCTACTGGAAAAGCTCTACTCGAGTAGCCCAGATGAGGTCGGGTCGACGATTGCCATGATATTGCGAGCCGGTGACGAGATGCTGGTCGAGCTGGAACGTCGCTTCCCCGGTCCTCTATGGCTTGATCGCAAACAGCCCATTCGCGACTTACCGGCCGCGAAAAACGTTAGCGCGATATCCCGTACCTTGGTCGCTTTAGGTAATAAAGCGGTTCCCTGTATACGCTCCCTGCTCTTATCCAACGATCGCGAAAAACGCTTTTATGCTCTCTTATTGGCGGCTGATGTGCGCCATGCAAACCTACTCGAACCGCTCGGACAAAGGCTATTTGACGTAGATAGTCAAATCCGACAGCTAGCCGTGGAGGTTTTGCGCCGCTACCGCAATATCATCGGGTTTCGCGACACGCTTAATTCGTTGCACCTCATAGCGTCGTCGACTGATCGCCCGGTCGATATGAGAATTACCGCGCTGCAAACAATTGCCGGGCTTCGAGATACGGACGCATTCGGTCTATTGATGAACCTGTTACAGTATGCTGACGACGCGGTCGCGAATATGGCGCGGCGCGTATTGGTCGTACTTACGTTGCAGGACTTCGGCCTCTCGATTCGTAAATGGAGCGCCTGGATAAAACGCAATCGAGATACGGATCGTATTGAATGGATGATAGAAAGCCTAACCCATTCTGACGAAGCCATCCGCGAGGCGGCGGGCGCCGAACTGCAAAAGACAACTGGCGAATACTACGGCTACCACCCGACATTGCCCAAGCGCGATCGAGAACGAATTCAAAAAAAATATCGCACCTGGTGGAAAGAGCGGCGGGCTGCAAGATAGGTTTTCGAATCGTTTCAGGCGAAGTAAACCTTAACGTGGCTAAAAACGTAGAGCGGAAACGCCAAAAAAAGCGATGATAGCGCTGCTGACGGTGCAACGCCGCGCGGACACGGCGGCCGAACTAAGGGCTCGCGCAAAAATAACTTCACTTTTTTCATCCCATATTGGGCGGATTGTCACATTTCCTCAATCGCGAAATCCTCA
>JAFGIB010000413.1 GCA_016929805.1 Deltaproteobacteria bacterium
CTTGCTGTACCTGACGAGCCGGCGCGAGGACGAAAGCCGGCTTTGCGGGATGAATTGGCCGCCGTCGTAGTCAAACAGCAGTACCCCCCTGAACGGTTACCAGTAGTTGAACGCGAGCAATGTGCCGCTATTCGAAAGCACAAAACCGCGGCCTTTCGCCGTGGATGCCGGCGCGGAGAAGCCGTGGCCGAACTCGATCCGAGCGATCTCAGCTCCGTTTTTAAGCGATAACGCCAAAAAGGCTCCTCCCGATTCTCCTACGAAAACCATTTGTTCCGCGATCGTCGGCTCGCCCGGAGCGCCGCGTTCGACCGCGAACCGCCAAAGCAACGTCCGAGACTCGAGATCTAAACACAAAACGCCCTGATTCGCCGAGGACAACACCAGAAAGCGACCGTTACAAGCTGACGTCGTAACGCTGGTTAATTCGCTGTTTCGCCATACTTCGGCCCCACCTGAAGCCGTCAGAGCATAGAGCCCAGCGGAGAACGAGGCGACGTAAACCACCCCGTCTACGACGATCGGAGTCGTGTCGACATCTAAAAGCCTTAAATTTTCCGATCCCGCCCCTTCAACATCAAGAGAGGTATCGTGCTCCCACAAGACCGAGCCGTCTCCCGGATCCAAGGCGACGACCGCGCCGTCCGAAAAGGCTGTTAGCAGCTTGTTTTCGAAATGGACAAGCCCCGCCTGACCCGCGATCGATAGCCCCCTTGTCTCTTCTCGCCGGTAGCGCCACAGTACTTCGCCGTTTGACCGATCGAACGCCGTTACCGAATCGTTTTCAGTGACCACATAGAGGGCGTCCTTTAGCAATAATGGAGATTGTCTAATCGGTCCCGGCGTCTTGGCACGCCATCGAACGCTTCCGTCAGCCCCATTAAGCGCGTGGATTTCCGCGCCGACAGTGCCGACGTAGAGTTGGTTGGTGCGCGGATCAAACGCGGGCGCCGTTTCAATGGGAGAATCGGTCGAATAGCGGTAGATCCGCTTGCCCTCGTGTGATAGCGCCCATAGGGTTCCGTTCGTCGATCCGGTAAAAATTCTTCCGCCTCCAAGGTCGATAGCGGGTGCGGCGTTTTCGACCGGCAGGTAGACATCCGAAAACTCGGGCGCCAGGCGAAAAATCCAGCGGACGCTTAAGGTAGGGCTTCTAACAAAAGGACGTTCCGCGCCATCCATCCAATCGAAGCTGTCGACCTTACTTACGCTTGAGCAAGCGCCGCAAATAGAAATGGCGATTGCGATGACGGAACGTCGTGTACTTCGTTTCACTTTGATTTATCCCCGCTCGCCGGCGGCTCTGCTTTTTTGCTCTCGACCTTAATCTCGTCCGGGTCATGTCCGAGCTCGCGCAGTCTGACCTCAACCTCGGACCTAACCCATGCATGCTCCTCGATCTGCTCGCCCTCTCGTTTTTTTAGCTCTTTGAGTAAATCGACAAGCTTTTTTTCCGCAGCATCTCGCTTTCCCTGAGCGAGTTGCATGCGCGCGACGTGGTATTCGGATTCCGGTTGATACGCGCCGTCCGCGATCAAAGCTATCTTCATAAAATATTCTGCGGCCTCCGCGTACTTTTTGCCGGCTTCCAAAACATAGCCGATGCCTTCGAGCGCGCGGCATCTCGCGAAGCTATTGTCTTCAGCGGTTTCAAGCGCTTCTATGTATACCTTTCGAGCTTGATCGTACTTGCCTAGCTCGAACAAGGCGTTTGCCTTTCCGAGTTTACTCCAAATCGCCGCGTCCGCTTTTGGGTACTCCGCTATTACTTTTTCATAGGATTTGATCGATTGATTCGCTTTCTCTTCAAAAGACGGGTAGGTCTCGACGCTCGTCTCCTGGTCCAACGCGCTCTCCTCGGATAAGACCAAGGCGTGTGCGGTTGAAACCGCTTTTTCTAGCAGTTTAGCCGCCTCGCGATCGGTTTTATTGGCAAAATACCGCCAAGAGAATAGCCCGCATGCAATCACGACCGCGGCAGCGGTCACCCCAATAAGCGCTTTACGACGCTCCTTTATCCATACGCTCGTCGAGGTTGCCTTCTCGGCTAGACGGTTGACAGCAACCGGCGTCTTTCCTCGGTCGGCCGCTTTTCGAGCAGCTTTTTCAGCTATGCGCGCCGCATGGCGCGCTCCACGAGTGATCTCGCCCGAAGCGCCCTTACCTTTTTCCTCCTCTAATGCCGCCACGTCACACATTCCCTTGCTGGTTAGATTCGTCTGGCGCTTCTATACTATCGCCCGATACCAAGTCAAATTCGCTTTGCTACCGGCGAGCGCCGAACTTCATCGACACAAATATGAGCACAACGCCTATAGCTATGATATTTGGCAAGTGTGTTTTTACGTAACCCTAAAATAGTCCTTGTTTCTCTCTTGATAGCCGCGATATGGCCGGTCTCTTCGGCGGCGGCGTACGAAAACCAGATCACGCTTGGAGGTGACCTGGGTTTCGCGGAACGATTTGCCGACGAGGGACCGCGCCATGGGGGAACGTTGGGGCTTCTCTCGTCCATCGGGCTGGACGATATCTGGTCGGCGAGAGCGCGATTTTCTTACTCGATTCACCACTCCGCCGGCCTATTACACGTTTTTTTAGTTTCCACCGAAATTCTCTATCTTATCGATATTCTTGAGTTCGTTCCCTATCTCGGCGTTGGGCCGGACGGTGTCGCGACCCTTTACGAGGACGAGCTACAGCTCGATGCCGCGATTCACGCCGTATTCGGAGTTGATTATTTGTTTTCAAGAGAGCTTATTTTCGGTCTCGAAGCGCGCCCCATGTATTTTCTTTCGAGAACCGGCTTGCACACGGCGCGGCTTGCCGCGGTTTTTACAGTAAGTTATAGCTTTGAAATGTAACCGCTTGTTATTATTTGTATTTTTGCAATGATTCTGGTTTTGCGCTAGCGGTCGTGACTAGAGCTTCGATCCGTTCGAAAGTCACGGGTCCGATCCCTTTTACGCGCGTTATTTCCTTTGCGCTTCTATAAGCGCCGAGTTTCTCGCGGTTCGCGACTATGCGCTGAGCGAGTTTTGGACCAATACCCGGCAAAAGCTGTAAGTCCGCGGCAGAAGCTGTATTGATATCGATTCGACGCCCTTCCCTGAGCGCCGCGATGGCGTCGCGCGACGCGGCTTGATTTTCAATGATTTTCGCCCGTGTAAGCTTTATTGTGTCCGAGCTTATTCGGACGGGCCTCTTCTCAATTGAGCCGAGCGAGACCAACGCGAGAAAGGCCGCGATGATACCAATCGCGGCGAGCTGCAAGGGATCCTCCGTCATCGATCCAACGATATCGACCGACAACGAAGCCGGGTTGCTATTTACCGTCTGATTTGTCGTCCGCGGCTACCTTCTTTTTCTCGCCGCTCTTGCTTTGGGCCGGCTTCGGATCTTTTTCCGGTTTCTGCCGCATCGGTTGTCCCAACTCCGTATCCAACTTGCGAGCCAGCCGATCGAGAATCATACGCTCTACATATTTTGGCAATTCCGGAAGTTGAATCGCCACGCGGACGCCCTGAGTGCCGTCGATCGCCATCGGTATCAACTCCGCGCTGCCGGAAAAACTGCGGTTATTATCCCTGTATTCGAAAAAGAAGTAGCCTTCTTCCCTATCCTTTTCTTTTATGGGGCAATCGAGATCGATGCGAAGCAATCGTACGGCTATCGTCCAAACTCGGGAGAATGGATAAGCGAATTCAGATTCGCTACGGGCGCGCGCAAACGATGGCATAATCAGTACGAGCGCGATTACCGGTATAAAAGAGCGCATGGCTCAACACTAACCGGCAGCTCGCTGGTTCGACAACTTTTTGGTAATCGTTCAGGGGGTCTTGCTGTTTGGCTACGACGACGGCTTGTTTGACTCCTGAACGCTCACCTTTTTTGCCGCGCTAGGTTTCGCAAAAAAGCAGCGGCGTTCTAAAGCGTGGGGTGGGCTACTAGATCTTGAATACGTAGATTCATTACGTAAAGCGGAATGACTCCCGCTAGAACGATAACGACGGTTTGTATGGCATACATGACGAAGATGTAGACCGCGCCCTGCGAACCGACGACTGCGTCCGCGAAATAAAGCTTTAACGCCGTCGAGATGGCTAACTGAAAGTTGCCGAATAGACCCGGTCCGGTCGGCAGAAGGATGCCGATGGCGAGTATCCCCATTATCGCCGTGGCGTGGCCGATGTTCAGTGAAAGACCGCAGCCCAATCCGAGAAGCCACATGCCGACGATGTTCGTGCCCCAATAGAGTAGCGTTTCGACCAAAAAAGCCGTTCCGAGCTTTAAATCTCCGAGGGAACGAATACCATCGGCCACGCTTTCGACCTTACCGGCGACGTAGCTTCCTAAGTTCGATGACACTAGACCTATGGTTTTCTTCGTAAGGCGAACCGCCGTGCGCCGTTTCCACAGGAACATGGCTAACACGATAAAAGCAACGCCAAATATCAACAGCGAAAGGTAACCGTAATAGGGTAGATGGGCGGTTATCTCATCTCTGGGCGAAAGACGCGGTATCGCGAATAACGCCCAGACGACGCAAGCGCTGGTCACCAGCCCGTCCACCACCCTTTCAACAGCCACCGTTCCAAAACCTACCGACATCGATATCTCCTGCCGCATTTTGGTTAAAGCCGGCCTGGCGATTTCCCCCAGGCGAAGCGGCAGGGCGAAAATCGCGAAGAAACCTATCCAATTCAAGATAATCGTTTCTCCTAAGGGAACGCGCTTGACCGGAGCGATTAGAAAACGCCAGCGGCTCGCCCGAAAGAAATGAGTGACGAGAAGTGAGACCGTGTAGACCGGAACGACCCACCATCGAACACTGCTGAACGATTCTGCTGATGGAATGAGCGGCACTCCTCCCCGGTTGGCGAGCCACGCGAAAAGCGCCCCTAGAACGAGAGAAATTAGCAGCTTGGGCGCCAGTTTTAGAGCAAAGGATCGCGCGCCTTGATTCATCGCCCTACCCTAGATCTCCCAAGAGAATTCGCCGAGGGTTGTCCGCCAGTAGCTGCCGGCACTCTTCTTCCCCCAAACGCGACTCGAGCCTCTCGATTCCTCTAGCCACCAAAGCGACATCTTCGGGATGATGCGCGTCGCTCGAGGCCGCGAAGTAGACGCCTTCATCCAACATTCGCTCAGCAGCTCGTTGCGATTTCGCGCCGTGTCTTCCCACCAGGGCCTTGATATCCAAGAGAGCCAACGTTCCTCCTTCCAACATGCGGTCGATAGGCTCGGTCTCGCGGTGCAAGAAGAAGTATCTCTCGGGATGCGCCAACACCGGATGAATGCCGCGGACGACCATTTCGAAAAAACGATGTTCCACGCGGACCGGTAGCTTTTCGTACGGCGATTCAACCAGGACGGCTCGCGCTCGTACACCTCGATGTGCTCTTTTGCTCTCCGCTTCATCGGCCACGGGATAAAACAAAAGGTCATCTTCTTCTAAGAGTCGCCAGAAAAGGTCGTTGCAAAAGTATTCCGCGGCAAGACCGGTTTCTGGCATATCGGTTCTTTCCGCCACTTCAGCTAGAAACGCTCTATACGCACCTGAAAGCCCGCTTTTCGTATTTTCAAACATCGCGGCTCGAATATGGGGTGTCGCCACTACCATGCCAAATCCAATTTCGAGCAGACCGCTACAGATCGCTAGGCTCTCGGAGAGCGTTTGAGCGCCGTCGTCTACGCCTGGAAGAAAATGCGAGTGAAGGTCCACATAACCCGGCACTTCAGAACTCCCCTTGATCGAAAAGCCTGTCTATCAGCTCGAACAAACGCTCGCGCTGGTTGAGGTTGGGATCTTCAATTACCCGTTCAAGTAACCGAGCGAGAACCTTTCCAATCATCGGTCCTGGTTGAACGTTCAAGTGTTTCATCACGTCGTGGCCGTTAATCGCGAGCTGATTGATCCGAAGAGCGGTTCCCGCGTGCACGACCTCTCGGATACGCCCGCGTAGTCTCTGCAGCATCAGCAATTCATCTTCCACGGGACGACCCTTAGCTAGCACGTCAGCTCGCGCGAGAGCCAGAAGATCTTCGCAGTTTTCCTCTCCGACTCGACGGATAAACCGGCGAATCGCGGAATCAGTCCAATCTTCGCCATAGCAGACCAGGTGATAACGGATGAGGTCGACAATCCTTTTTCGATCGCGATTCGAAAACCGATAGTCGCGCAGCCATTCGTCAGCCATCTCCGCGCCCACGATTTCGTGTCCGTAAAAGGTATAGTCAGCGGTTTTTTCAGAAACGAGGCGGGTTTTCGGTTTACCGATGTCGTGCAGTAACGCCGCCACGCGAAGGATCGGATCAGGTATGGCCGTGTCCAGACAGCGCATCGTATGTTGCCAAACGTCGAACGCGTGGCATCGGTTTTGCGCGCAGCCCACCTCATCTAAGAGCGGGGGGCAGGTTATCGCCAAAATTCCGGTAACCCTCATCAGTTCAAAAGCGATCGAAGGAATGGCTGCTGACATCGCTTTAAGCCACTCATCGCGAACCCGTTCGTGTGAGACGCGGCGAAACGAATCAAGCGAATCGGAAATTGCATCGAGCGTTTCGCTCTGGATTTGAAGCTCGTGGGTCGCGCAAAAACGGGCCGCGCGCAATACCCTTATCCCGTCTTCCGAAAACCTTTTTATGGGTTCGCCGACGGTGCGCAGAATGCGATGGTTTAGATCGCTCATACCGCCGAAGGGATCCGTCAGCCGCTTATCCAACGGGTCAAATGCAATAGCGTTTATCGTAAAATCGCGACGCGCGAGGTCCTGCTCGATCTCTGAAACGAAGAAAACGTTATCAGGGTGTCGATTGTCCGAATACCCCCCTTCCCCTCGCAAGGTGGTTACCTCATAACTCTTACCTCGCCATAAAACCGTTATCGTCCCGTGCTCGATTCCAGTGGGAACGGCTCGCGAGAATAGACGCATTGTTTGAACGGGTAGCGCCGTGGTCGCGATGTCCCAATCCTCCGGCTTTCGACCGAGCAACAGATCCCGCAAACAACCACCGACCACCCACGCGCCATAGCCGTTTTTACGCAACCGCTTGCAAAGCTCCAAAACCGGCCGTGGTACCGCGGTTTCTAATAGGCGACTCTCGAGCATTTACTTTTCGTGTGATTTTGGCATTGAAGATCCACGCTCAACGCGACGAAAGAGAAATCAAGGTAGCATCAAAAATGAATCATAAATTCAAAGTGTTAGAAAAAAATCCTGAGACGTACTATAGATATTAAACCGGGCGATGTTCGGTGGTCGTCGTCAAGGTCCCTCGTTGTCTGCCGTAAGCTGATAGACGAAATCAACGAAAAAAGTCTAGAAAGAACCCATTGGACCTTCTATTGCTGCTAATATCATTAAAATCATACCTAATAACCGAAGCATGTAGGGTTTTAAACTGGAAAACCGAAAAAAACAGAGTCCGGCTGGCAGAAAGTAAAAATTTCCTTATGCTTTGCTTTTTTTCCGATAACCACAGCCGATTCTACAGATGCCGGTAAGCCGTTTGTCCCGTTTATTGAAACCCCTTCTCGTTATATGCGCGGTAAGCGTCGCGTATTGCATTACTTTTGTCTGGCCCGAGGACAACGGCATTGATTTTGATATTGATTCCTCGGCCCGTGTAAAAGCTGCTCGCGATCGGGCGCCCTATGACTTGTCTCAGGTTCGCGTTCTTAAGACGGTAGTCACCAAGGTCAACGATAACTACGTTGAGCCTGATCGAATCGTCCATCAAAAGATGTTGATGGCCGGACTAAACGCGATTCAGCGCACCGTCGCGCCGGTATTAATTGAGTACAAAAACGGCGATTCCGAGTTCACGGTTCAGGTAAACAACAAGAAAAAGGTCTTTCAGGCCAAGGACGTCAACTCCCCCTGGACGCTCAGTTGGCGTTTTCAGGAGATCTTTTCCTTCCTGCAAAAAAACCTCAAGGACGAGGAGGTCAAGTTTCAAGATATCGAGTACAACGCCGTAAACGGGATGCTGCGCACGCTCGATCCGCATTCGGTGTTGCTCACTCCCGAGCAGTACTCTGAGATGCAGCTCAACACGCTCGGGGAGTTCGGCGGGCTCGGAATCGTGATCTCGATTCGCGACGGGCAACTTACGGTGATCAAGCCGATGGCGGATACGCCCGCGTCGCGCGCCGGACTTAAAGCCGGCGACCGCGTGGTCAAGATCAACGACGAGTCTACGATGAATATGCCCCTTGAAGAGGCGGTGAAGCGTTTGCGAGGCGCTCCGGGTTCATCGGTTACCGTATGGATCGTTCGCGAGGGAGCGCGCGGTTGGGTTAAACCGAGACGATTCGACGTGGTGCGTGCCGTGATTCACATCGAGGCGATCGAGGCGCGGATGCTGAGCGATGCCATCGGATCGATTCGCGTAAAGAGCTTTCATTCAAGCACTTGCGACGATATACGGAGAGAGCTTAAGGAGATGCACCGCAAGAACATGCGCGGCTTGGTGCTCGATCTGAGGGACAATCCGGGAGGGTTACTTCAACAAGCGGTCTGTATGGCCGACATGTTTCTCTCGAGTGGAACCATTGTAACCACGTCCTCGAACGACCCGCAGGAAGATGAGCGCAAGCTCGCGACCGCTGAAGGCACGGAACCTAATTATCCCATGGTGGTTTTGGTTAACGGCGGCAGCGCGTCCGCCAGCGAAATCGTGGCCGGAGCTCTAAAGAGCCATGATCGAGCCTTGGTCATCGGACAACAGACCTTCGGCAAGGGTTCGGTACAGATGTTGTACAACGACGAGCGGGACGGATGGGCGCTCAAATTGACCGTCGCTCAATACCTCACGCCGGGCGATGTTTCGATTCAAGGGATCGGCATTATTCCGGATATCGCCATCGACCCTATGACCGTCGATAGGCTCGATATGGATTTGACCATCGACAAGGAATACCTGCGTGAATCGGACCTAGCGGCCCACCTTACCCATGATCGCGCGCGCGAGTATGGAGGGTCAGAGGTCGTATTGCGATATTACTTGCCGCAGGAGACGCGACAGAAACTGCGCGAGGCGCAACCCGAGGAAATCGAGGAAAATGTCCACGAGAGCGAGTTTCTTACCCGGTTTTCGAAAGAGCTTTTAGAACGTGCCTCGAGGCCGGGAAGGCCGGAAATGTTGGAAGACGCGAAACCGGTGATCGACGCCGCGCGCACCGAGGAGATGAAGCGAGCGGAAAAAGAGCTGAGCAAGCTCGGTGTTAACTGGAAGGTCGGAGCTGATCAGGGAGCGAGCGAGGTTAGCGTTCAAGTGTCGACTAACCAAAAGAATAATCGGGTACGAGCGGGCGAGCCGTTTGAATTAGAGGTGGAGCTGACGAACAAGGGCAAGGCCCCGCTGTATCAACTGCGCGGGCTCACCAAAAGCGACAACCTACTATTCAACGAAAGGGAGCTGGTTTTCGGCCTTCTCGAGCCGGGCAAGAGCCGTAAATGGACGACGACGCTGGGATTATGTAGAACCGAGGAGAAAGAGAGAACCTGTATCGTACCGCGAAGCATGCCGGATCGCGCGGACGGTATTCGAGTCGAATTCAGCGAAGCCTATGACCACGCGCCGAAGACAGTTGAAATCCGGACCGCGATCGAATCGCTGCCCAGGCCGCAATTCGCCTATTTGCTGCAGATGGCGGATACGAGCCGAGGTAACGGCGACGGAGAGCTTCAGCTCGGCGAGCACGTTACGTTGTATCTAACCCTTGAAAACGTCGGCGTCGGAAAGAGCTATAGAACCCTCGCCAGCTTGCGTAACCTTAGCGGCCGGGGAATTTTATTGGTTGACGGACGGTTCAATCTCGACGAAATGCAGCCGAATACGGAAAAAACCGTCGCGTTTACCTTCGAGGTATTGCCTGATTTTGATCAAGAAGAAGCCAAGCTGGAACTCGCGGTCCTGGATACGGAACTGAGTCAACCGGCGGGCGAGACGCTTCGAATACCTATACAGAAGGGCGCCAAACAAACGATCGCGCCACGCTCCGACAACGTGATCGTGAAAAGCGGAGCGCGCTTGCTCGAACGTCCGCGAAAAGAGGGTCGTGTGGTCGCGCGAGCGCAAAACGGAGCGGTAGCCGTGCCCGCGACAGCGGCCGCCGAGGAGTTCGTTCGTGTCAGTTGGGGAGACGGCCGGCCGGGTTGGGTCGCGAAGGGCGATCTCCTTCCCTCCGGAACAGGCGCTAACGGTGAAATAGTCGCCTATCTCGATCGCATGCCGCCGCGTCTCGAAATCGATTACGGAAATCAGCTCGTTACTCGAGATCCGCAGTTCAGGCTTCGGGGTAGCGCTTCGGATAATCAGCGCATTCGCGATATCTATATCTTCGTCGGCGCGCGCAAGGTCTTTTATCGATCCAATCGAGATAGCGCTAATCCCAAGAAAGTCGACTTCGAGGCTGAGATTCCATTGCGCGAGGGGATCAATTATATTTCGGTCGTGGCGCGGGAAAACAACGATATCGCGACTCGAAAGACCTTCGTGGTGCGAAGAGACGCGCCGGACGGATCGCTTCTCGAGACGCCGAAAACCGATGAAGAACTCTTTTTTGAGCTAGGAGAATAGGACGTTGGAAATCGTATGTCTGGATCTTGAGGGCGTTCTACTGCCTGAGATTTGGATTTGTTTTGCCGAACGCACAGGCATAGCGGAGTTGAGGCTGACGACGCGTGACGTGGCTAACTACGACGAATTGATGAAAAAGCGTTTGGCGATTCTAAAGGAAAATCGGCTCGGGCTCAGGGAAATCGAGCAGGTGATTAGCGGCATGAATCCGCTCGAGGGAGCGCGAGATTTTTTAGAGAGATTAAAAACACAATTCCAGGTTCTCGTTCTTTCCGATACCTATTATGAATTCGCCGCTCCTTTGATGGTCAAGCTGGGATCCCCTACCCTCTTTTGCCATACGCTCGAGGTGGCGGACGACGGAACGATCGTCAATTATCGACTACGGCAACAGGACTCGAAAAAGATGGCCGTTCGCGCGCTGCACGATCTAAACTTTCGCGTGGTCGCGGTGGGCGATTCCTATAACGACACCAATATGCTTTCTGAAGCAGACGCGGGTATACTCTTTCGCGCGCCTGAAAACGTGGTCGAGCAGTTCCCGCGCTTTCCGCATACGCAAACCTATGAAGAGCTACGGGACAGGATTCAAGAGAGCGCGGAGCGAATCCGAGAGGGCGCGCCAAACTGATCTGTATTGGGCGATACGGGTTCATAGGTGCTAGCGCTCTTCACCGCCATACTCTGTGTTTTCGCCAACGCGTTTTTCGTTGCGGCCGAATTCGCCATCGCTCGGGTTCGTCCCACCGCGCTCAAGACGAGAGCCGAGCAGGGAGATGCGCAGGCAAAACGGGCGCTTCGTATGCTGACGCAAATCGATGCCTACCTGACGGCCACACAACTCGGCGTGACCTTGGCCTCCTTGGGATTAGGTTGGCTGGGCGAGCCGGCGCTGTCGCGCTATATCGAGCCTCCGCTCACGGCGATCGGGTTGTCCTCCGATACGGTACACGGGATCGCGCTGGTGGCGGCGTTCGCGGTTATCAGCCTGCTGCATATCGTCGTCGGCGAGCTGGTTCCGAAGTCCTTAGCGATCCTTCGGCCGGCCGCGGTCACGCGCTTTACGGTCCAGCCGCTCACCGCGTTTTTCTATTTGATGTATCCGGTTCTCTACGTGTTGAACGGCATTTCGGTGGCCTTGCTTCGCGGCGCCGGCCTCGAGCCCGGAACCGGGTCGGAAATACGCCTTTCGGCGGAGGAGTTGCGCCTGATCGTAAGGGCCTCGTTCCAGGATGACGAGCGGCAAGGCACGAAGCGCGAGCTCATCGAACGAGTACTTCGAGCGACGGACAAACCGGTGCGATCGATCATGGTGCCTCGTGTCGATATGGTCACGCTTTCGCTCGACAAAGAGCTGAAGGACTGGATTGAGACCATTCGCACATCGGGTTTCAGTCGATATCCGATGGCCGAGGGCGGAAACCCGGACAAAATCGTAGGTTATCTCTATGCCAAGGATATGCTTCTCGCCGAAAGTCACCCCAAGCAAGGCATCCGCGCGTTAAAACGCGACGTGTTCTTCATTCCGGAGCACTGTTCGGTCGGCGATTTGCTGACTAAATTTCAGCGTACGGGCATTCCTTTGGCGATCGTGGTCGATGAGTACGGTGGAACCAGCGGTTTGGTAACGGTCAAGGACGTGGTGCAAGAGTTGGTCGGTGATTTGCGCGATGAGCTGGTCGCGAACGATCCCCGGTTCGAGGTGCGCGAAAACGGCACTGTGGTCGCGGACGGTTCGCTGCCGATAGCGGAAACGCCGTTGGATAGCATGAGCAGCGAAATCGCGAATTCGGGAGACACCATCGGCGGCTTTATTATTTCAAGGCTGGGCCGTCTGGCGCGTCCGGGAGACCAAGTGCGCATCGGCAAGTATGAGGTGATTGTGGAGGACGTTCGCCGGCGGCGTATCGGGCGGGTGGTATTTAGACCCTGGACCCCCACCGTGCCTCCGCCGGAAACGCCGGACGGTATACTTTCGTAAATTCTATAAACGGGGATTCGGCTTACTTTCTATAACGAGAGGCGATTATGAACCAGAAATCGACGATTGGCACTTTCGGACTGTTACTGCTCTTTTCGCTCGCATGCACGGCGGCAAAGGGCCCGCGTTATCCGACCACGGTTTCCGCTTTGGCGCTCGACCGAGTGGTACTTTATCGCAACGGGGTGGGTTACTTCGAGCGTACCGGCGAAATCGAAGGGAACGTGCTCACGCTCAGAGTGAGAAAGGACCAGGTCAACGATTTGCTGAAGAGTCTGACGGTGGTGGACCGGAGCACGGGCAAGGCCTTAAGTGTTTCCATGCCGCTCGATCCGCAATCCTGGCAGAACGCCGCGCTTTCTCTTCTGGCGCCCGGCAGAGGAAGCCTCGCGCAAATGCTCGACGCGCTCAAGGGCGTTCGGATATCGGTCGATAGCACCGAGGGCAGCTTTCAGGGGCGCATCGTGATGGTCGAGCGAATGCAACCCGAGCCGAAGCCAGAGGCCAAATCGGACTATATCGACTACAAGTTGACGCTGCTCGACGCGCAAGAGGTCAACTTGGTGCGGCTGTCGAGCGTGAGCCGTATCGCGATCGAGGAGGGGGATCTCGTGATGCAGCTTCATCGGCGTCTGGACGCGAGCGCGGGCGAGGGTATGTTTCAGCAGCTCGGCATCGACATTCGGTTGGCTGGAAACGAAAGCCACGATCTGACGGTGAGCTATGTAGTGTCCGCGCCGTTATGGAAACCGACTTATCGCGTGGTATTGAGCGACGACGGCTCGCAGCAAGCCCTGCTTCAGGGTTGGGCGGTGGTAGACAACACCAGCGGCGAGAGTTGGGATTCGGTATTGCTGAGCTTGACCTCGGGGGCGCCGATTGCTTTTCTTTATGATCTGCATACGCCGCAAGAGATCGAGCGGCCCGACTTGACGCAGACCGGCGTATCGAAACGGGTTCGGGTCGCGGTGGGAGAGACCGGCTATGGGGAGGAAGAAGCGCCGGCGGAGCCAGAGTCACAAATGGAGGCCGACGAGATGGACGCGGAGATGGCCGCCGGCGACACGGCTACGGCCGAAATGCTTGAGATGCGCAAAACCGAGGTCCGGCGGGACGAGGCCGCCTTGAGCTCCCGGTCCTTGGCAAAAGCGAAAAAGGCGCAACCCGCCCCCTCCGCCGAGGTCGCGCCGATGCGAATCGCGCCGAGCCTGGATATCGGCTCGCTTCAGGCCAGCACCTCGGCTCAGGCAAAGGCCGAGAGGGTCAGCGGGCTGACCCGTTTTGATCTCCAAGAACGCGTCACCGTGCCGGACGGCAGCGCGACGATGGTTGCGTTGATCAACCAGAGGGTCAAGGGCGAGGAGCTGTTTCTTTTCAAGCCCGGTGGTTCGGGCTCGGGTTTCGAGTTCAATCCCTATCGCGTGGTGCGCTTCACGAACAGCACCGAGTTTGCCCTGGAGCCCGGCCCCATCAGCATTTACTCGCGCGGAAGCTTCGTGGGCGAGGGGATATCCGAGCTGGTGGCGAGCAATGCGACGGCCACGATACCCTTCGCGGTCGAGCCGCGCATCATCGTACGCTCCAGGGAGGAGTACTCCGACGAGGAGATGCGGCTTATAAAGATCGTGCGCGGAGTCTTGGAGGTGGAAACCTTTATGCGCTATTCGACGCTCTGGTCGGTCAAGGGGATGTCCACTGATACGGGTTATAAGGTACTGGTGCGCCATCCTCGTAGAGGCGAGGCCTACAAGCTGGTCAAACCGAAATCTGATGTCGAACAACTGCCCGACGCCTATCTAGTACCGATAAAAGTCGCGGCGAAGAAGAGCGAGGGCGAGGTTGAAGTCGTCGAGCAGACCCCCGCGCGCAGCTCCATCACTATCTGGGACAACCGCGCGATCGATTTACTAACTACCCTATTGCACCTGCCGAAGCTGGACGCGGCGAGTCGAGCGAAGTTGGAGCCGATCGTCACGCTTCGCCAGCAGATCGGTCGTATCGATACCGAGGTCGAGGGGCTGAAGCGTCAGCAGCGCGAGTTGGATGAACGCGCGGAGCAGACCCGGGAGAATTTACAGGCGATAAAGAAAGACCCCTTGGCTGCCGAACTACGAGCCCGTCTTTCTCGGCGATTGGAACAGTTCACCAGCGACGCCGACAAGCTCGGCCGGCGAATCGTGGAGCTCGAAAGCAAGCGGCTTGAGCTTAAGGTCGACCTTGAAGACCGCTTGCGGGATCTGATGATCACGGCGGAATAAACCGTTAAGACAACCTTTTTGGAATTCTCCCGAATCGTCGAAAGAGACGATCGGTAGAAGAAAAGTAAAACGATTTATTAGAAGGTTATCGTTGACATCAAAGGTCCACTCGGTCACGCTCGCGCGTAGTCCCTATATCCAAAATGCCTTGACCGCGTTACGGGCAACCCGGCTGTTGATTTTATCCGTTGTATTATTCGATCTTCTTGCTTCTCTTGTTTATTCCTCACAAAGCTATCGCGTTTCGGATTTGCTTAAAGCCTCGGCCGCGGCGCTAGTACTACAAACGGTTTTCGTCGGCTTAGCGACACTCGCCATCGGGCTTTTGGCCGTGTTTGCGTTGGGCAATATCCCGGCCGCGCAGCTCGTCCGCGAATTCGGCTCGAGGCTTGTCGCGTGGCTCGTACAGGGAACGCGAACGGAACACCGCGAGAGAGCCTCGCTGGCATACGCCGTTACCTGCTCGGTGGCATTCGTGCTACTCGTCACACTAATAGGCGGACAATTTGTGGCGAACAGCTTTCAACGGGCGACTAACATTCCGGGCGGTGTTCTCGCCGTCGAGGCCGTCGCTATCGCTAGCTTGGCATTTGTAGGTCCGGCGTTTTATCGTTTTTTTTCGTTGGTGTTTTGGGCTGTTTCACGTATTCCCGGCATCAAGCCGGCGTTATTGACAAACCTATATTGGATTATCGGATTGGCGCTCGTCGTCTCGTGCGGCTGCGGGGTCGTGGTCTATCAATTCTGGGAAAAATTACGTTTTTTACCCTGGGAAGAACTCACCACGATGTGCGGCGCGCTGGTGTTTACCGCGATGATCCTTTTGTTTCGCCCGCTTTTTAAACAGCCGCCGCGCGCGACCTATTCGGGTGATGTGGTTTTCGGCGTGCTCTTGATCGCGGCCGTTGCCAGCGGTGTTATCTGGCAAAAAGAAACGCATGCATGGCGGATAGCTCTCGACACTTCCCTGCCGTTATCGCGCCACGCCGCGAAGCTAGCCGGCAAGTTGCTCGATCGAGACGGCGACGGCTTTTCGGCCTTTTTCGCCCACGGGGACTGTAACGAAAACGACCCGACGATAAATGTCGGCGCGATCGAGATTCCGGAAAACGCCAAGGACGAAGACTGCGACGGGATCGACCCGAAGCGCGAAGACCTCGTGGAGCCTCCCCGCTGGCGCACCAAAGGGCGCCGACCCGTTAGGGGGAAATACCCGATTATCTTTGTCACTGACGACGCGTTGATGTCGAACCGTACCGTTCTATTTAACTATCCGCGACGGGTAACCCCCCATATCGATTCGTTGATCAAAGAGGGGGTCGCTTTTAAATGGGCTTTCAGTCAAGGGCCGAGCACGCGTCTTTCGCTACCCTCTATTTTTACTTCTCGATATGACTCGCAGATCGATAGAGGGGATAAAAAACCGCTACCCTTCCCCTTTCTGCCGTCCAACCTATCCATGGCTGAAATCCTTCGCGACCGCGGATATCGAACCGCGGCCGTTGTCCCCACGACTTATTTTACAAAAAAATGGGACGGCATACTCCAGGGCTTTGACGAATACCGGGTAGCGAGGCGTCAACGCGGCGGGCATAACGCCTCAAATGTTACCCGGGAAGCCATCCGTATGCTTACGAAAACCGACCAAGATGCCGTGTTTCTCTGGGTCCATTACTTTGACAACCATTGGCCCTACCGCCAACCGCGAGACGCACCGGTTTTCGGTTCCGATCGAGTCGACCGTTATGACGCGGAGGTCGTGAACGCCGACCGTTGGATCGGTGAATTTATCGAATCCGTGAAAAAACGTTTCGAAGGAAGACCCTATTTATTCATCTTCTCTTCTGATCACGGCCAATCCTTCGACGACCGGCACCCCAAGCACGCGGCCGGCTATGATCTCAACACCACGACGCTGCACGTTCCGCTGGTGTTTTACGCTCCCTTTTTGAAACCCGCGGTATTCGACGGACCGGTCAGCACCATGGATATTCTACCAACAATAGTCGATCTTCTTAAACTAAAGGGGAGCTTTGACTTCCAAGGCGATAGCCTTGTTCCTCAACTCCTAAAAGGAAAAGAGATTAACGATCGACACCTTCTTTCTCAGTTCTATCTGCAAGAAAGATTACTGAAAGGCGAAGATCCTTTGGTTATGGTAGGTATCCGCGACCATCGGTACTCTTATATTCGGAATCGCGAAAACGGTAGGCGTTTCTTGTTTGAATATAAAAAAGACATCACGAATGAGCGAAACCTCGGAGGAACTCTTCCCGAAGTCGAAAGAAAATTCCGCACTATGGAAAGCGTTTGGATCTATGACATATATAAACCTTAACGTTGCAAAAAATCCGTCGGCGTAAAGCGCTTCGCTCGCGAAAAACAGCGTGAACTTAGAACTCTCCGCAAAATAAACGATACGAGACCGGGCGCGTCGGCGGGATGCGATCGCGAGCGCGTCCGGAGGAAAAACCGCAGCAATAGCAGCGCTATTTCGAGGATTTTTCCGAGGACGAAAGCCGCTAGCGCACCCGCCCACGCGCTCGCAAC
>JAFGIB010000414.1 GCA_016929805.1 Deltaproteobacteria bacterium
CAAACAAGTCGGCGGCCAATTCGCCCGTAAAACCGAGCGCGCCCGCAGGGCCGGCGAGGATGGTACTTGCTATACCTGACGAGCCGGCGCGAGGACGAAAGCCGGTTTTACGGGATGAATTGGCCGTCGTCGTAGCCAAACAGCAAGACCTCCTTGAACTGTTATACGGGCTGAGAGCCCAACCCCGTTAGGGCGAACCGCGCCCGGCGGCCGATCCGCATAAGTTCTCAAAAAGTAGTGGCGAGTAGATGTAGATTACTGAGAGGAGCTCAACGTGCCCATGCCCGTGCCCGTTTTTTGCAACCGGGATAACTTCCCTTACGTGGTGCAATCGTGCTAAAATCACTACGTTTCTCGCTTTTGAGTTACTTGGGCAGGGGCAAGGGCACGTCTTTATATCAATACTACCCAAGGGTGAAACGATATGGCCGCTTTGCCAGGTTGTTTTGCCACCACTTTTTGAGAAGCTACCGATTCGCGTCGCATCGCGGCGTTGCTCCTCCTCGGATGAGCGCTGCTCGTCCGTTTTCGTCGCTCCTTGCGCTGCTCGCGGCTCGATTGTCGGACTTGGTCCGCCCTAACGGGATAGGCCATAAATCATATCTCTAGCAGAGAAATCGTTCCCTTGATACGATGGAGTTCTCGTTTGTGTATCAGACGTATAGGTTTCGTCGCCTCGCCTTTAGAGCGAGAAGGGGCGCTTTCTATGGATCTTAAAGAAATATATCAAAAGAAGAAAATTTCATTCGAGGACTTTTGCGATCTGATCGGGCCGGGCAATCGGATCTTTCTGAGCAGCGGACCGGCGACGCCGGTTTATTGGGTGATGCGCATGCTCGAGTCCAACCACCATAATCTACAGGATCTGGAGCTGATTCAGTTATCCACCATAGGTAATGCGCTTTCGACCGAAAGCTCAAAGAATAATAAGTTTCGGCTCAAAACATTCAGCGCGGGTCAGAGTATCAGCACCGACGTTTTACACGGAAGGGTCGATGTCGTGCCCGTTCATTTCGCCGGGATTCCCTACATTTTTGTTTCCGGAGCGATTGGAATTGACGTCGCTGTTGTACAGACATCGCCTCCGGACAAACGCGGTTTTCTCAACCTCGGCATCGTTATGGATGTGGCGGACATCGCGATTAAGAACGCGTCGATCGTGGTCGCCGAGGTCAATCCCAATATGCCCGTTACCTGCGGCAAAACCTCGATACACATCGATCAGGTCGACTATTTGATAGAAAGCAACGAGCCGATTATCGAGCTGCCTGAAAGAGCTTCCGAGGACGACTTGATGAGAATCGGATGGCACATCTCGAACTTGATCAACGACGATTCCATGGTCGCGCTCTATATCGGAGGCCTGTACGACGCGGTGGCTCGCCATCTGCAATCAAAACGGGGGCTTCGAATATACACCCATATCGTTTCCGACTGGATCATCGACCTGATCGAATCGGGAGCTTTAACTTTTGAAAGAGATATGAATCAATCGGGACCGGTGACTACCAGCAGTTGCTTCGGAACGCGCCGACTCTACGACTACGTCGACCGCAATCCCTACTTTGAGTTTGTACCTATGATGCGGCTTTCGTATCAGATGACTTTGATGAGGTCGCCGCGCATGGTCAACGTGATGAATGTGAGAAAGATCGATCTGTCGGCTGAATCGATCGTTTTCAGCACTCAGGACAACCTGCTGGCGGGCTATGAACGTAAGCTAAATTTTGCTCTACACGCGGGTTCTTCTCGGGGCGGAAAGTCGATCATCGCGCTGCGGTCGACAGATAAGGAAGGCAACAGCAATATCGTCATGAATCACAAGGACGACCCGGACCATATTCGGTCAACCCTCGGTTTGAACCACTACGTGGTGACTGAATACGGCGTCGCCAGCATTTTCGGCAAATCGATCCGAGAACGCGCGTTGGCGATGATCGATATCACGCATCCGAAGCATCGCAAGCAGCTTCTCGAGGAGGCTAAAGCAGCAGGTTATCTTTATTCCGATCAAATATATAATATAGAAAACGCCGTTCACTATCCCTACGCCCTGGAGACGGTGAAATCCTTCAAGGATAGGTTGGACGTCAAGTTTCGGCCCATCAAACCGACAGATGAAGATATGATGCGGCATTTATTCTATCAGTTTTCCGACGAGCAAAAATACCTGAGGTATTTCTCGTCAATTCGGGTCATGCCCCACAAAGAGATGCAGAAATACGTGAATATCGATTACGAGGAAGTTCTTTCCCTAGTCGGCATCGTGCAGGTCGGAGAAACCGAGAAGATAATCGCGGAAGGGCGCTACGCGTGCAATCCCAATGATAAGAGTTACGAATTGGCGTTTATTGTAGACGATGATTATCAAGGCAGGGGAATCGCCACCTTTTTATTCAAGTATCTGGTCGAAATAGCGAAAAATCAGGGGGTCGAGCGCTTGGTCGCGATTATGCTGCCCGAAAACACCCAAATGGAACGGGTACTTAAGCACTGCGATATCGAACCGCTGGTTAGCCGCGATGAAGACGAGGTTCGATACATCTTTAATCTTAACTAAGAGCCCGCACAAAAATAATTTCACTTTTTTTTGGACCTCACATAGCGTGCACTAAGCTGCGGCCCAAAAACAGTTCCGCGCGCCCTAATTCCATCGCTTTTTTCGCGTTTCCGCTCGACGTTTTTCGCAACGTTTAGGTTTATTTTATGCTAGTCATTCGAACGCCTACGCGAGTCTCAGCAAATAGGACGTCGGCGGTAGAGGGGGCGTAACTAGCCGGACGTTCTAAAAATTGTTATGCTCTCTTTATTTGGTTTCCTATCAGCGTACGTTTGAAGAGGTATAAGAAATTGGCGCCGCCGGCATCGCGCTTTCGATTATCGCGATGCTTGCGGGAGGTATGAAGATGGGAAGATCGCGAAAATACTATCTGGATCAGAATCCGCTATTCGGCGAGCTTCCGCTTGAGCTTTCCAGAAACATCGAGGCGATCAATCCGTGGTGGAAAAACCGAGAAGCGAAAAAAACCCCGTCCTTTCGTCGCTGGCCGTTTGATCGAACGTTACGAATGCTAAAGAAAGGGATGACGCCCGCGACGGTTCTAAAAGGACCTAGACGTGTGGGGAAAACCGTCCTTTTGCGGCAGACGATTCAGGCGTTGCTCGAGGAGGGCGTTGAGGCCAATCGGATCATATACGTCCCGTTCGACGATTTGCCAACTCTTCGAGGGATTCAGGAACCGATACTCGCGATTTCCCGCTGGTTCGAGAGCCGGATACTGCGCGACACTTTCAATCAAGTAGCCAATCGAGGCCGGCCGGCCTATCTGTTATTCGATGAGGTGCAGAATCTGGATGACTGGGCGCCACAGCTCAAAAATTTGGTTGATAATCACGGGGTGCGCGCGCTGGTAACCGGTAGCTCTTCGCTTAGAATCGAAAGCGGTCGAGACAGTCTCGCGGGCCGAGTGGCCACGCTGGAAATGGGGCCGCTATTACTACGTGAAATCGCCGAGTTGCGTTTCCACGAATCGACGAGCTCATTATGGGATAGCAACGGCTTGGATCAGCTACTATCTATGGACTTCTGGAGACGCGCGGTAAAATGCGGCAGCTCTGAGAACGAGATTCGGCTTAGGGCTTTTCTAGCCTTTTCCGAACGGGGTGGCTATCCGGAAGCGCAGCAAGAGCACGACAAACCGTGGCATGAGCTGGCCGACTATCTAAATGAGACGATAATCCGCAGGGCGATTCAGCATGATTTGCGCACGGGGCCGAGAGGACAAAAACGGGACGAAAGATTGCTCGAAGAGGTTTTCCGGTTGTGTTGTCGCTACGCGGGCCAGGCGGCCGGACAATCGGCTTTTGTTCCTGAAATCAAAGAAACCCTGGCGGCTAATATCGGCTGGAACCGAGTGCATAGCTATCTCCGATTTCTGGACGGTACGTTGCTGGTTCGTCTGGTGAGGCCCCAGGAATTGCGACTAAAAAAGAGGCGAGCACCGGGAAAAATATGTCTTTCCGACCATGCGCTGCGAGCGAGTTGGTTACAGGAGGTAATACCGCTTGATGTAAACGCTCTACTGTCCAATCCTCATCTTTATGATTTAGCCGGTCATTTGGCGGAAAGCACCTTGGGCTATTTCTTGGCTTCTATTCCCAACCTCGAAGTCGCCTACTTCCCCACTAGAGGAACAGAGCCCGAGGTAGATTTTGTACTAACCGTCGGCACCAAGCACATACCGATTGAAGTGAAGTATAGACGTCGAATCGATCCGCTGGACGACACGCGAGGACTTCGGGCTTATTTAGAAAAGACCGTTTATAACGCTCCCTTTGCAATCCTGGTGACTTTGGACGATGATGTCCGAATACCGGACCCGCGCATTATCCCGATCTCTCTCTCGTCGTTCTTATGGATAAGGTGAAAGCGAGGTCACTGACTGAAATCGGAGAGGCGAGCGAAAAAAAACACAGTAATTCCGCGTAGTATAACGGCCGTCTAGTAAGTTCTCAAAAAGTGGTGGCGCGAAGAAGAGGATAGCTGGGAGCGCGGGCGTCTCGCCCGCGGTTTATCGCTGTTTTTTTAGTAACGCGGCCAAGATGGCCGCGTTCCCGGGTCGTTACGCCACGACTTTTTGAGAAGATACGCGTCTATCCTTTCGAACCCGCTCGAATTGGCGTCGCTTTTGCGTCGTGGGTTCAAAAACCGTATCTGACCTTTCTATTTTTACTCGATTCATTTGCGTTTCGATCCCTCTGCTCTAGACATGGAGCGATTTATCGGTATAAAAGTACAAAGCGAAGCGGGTGACAGTCCGCAACGCTAGTCCCTTCCAATAACAGTACATAGGGTCCGAAGGATCTGAGTACTGCCCGCTATAGGGGGTGAAGGGACCGCCGTTGTAACGTACGGCAACACTACTGGTAACGGCTAACATGCGTCTTTTAGCGTTTCCGCTCGACCTGTTTTACGACATTAGGGTAGACTCGACACCGCCCGGCGGAGCGCTCGGAACCTATCCAGGCGGACGTTAACTTTTTAACTCACAAGTAAGGAAAAAAATATGGAATCAAGATTTTGGGTAAAAAGCTATGACTACCATGTACCGAATACACTTCGGTATCCGAAATTAATCGTGCCGGAATTGCTAAATGGTCCGGTTAGCACCTATCCGGATAAGGCAGCGATAAATTTTTTCGGCAGTACCATCACGTACTGGCAGCTCAAACAGCAAGTGTTGCGCTTCGCAAACGCGCTGGCTGAGCTCGGGGTCGAAAAAGGCGAACGCGTGGGCGTGCAACTTCCGACTTGTCCGCAATATGTAATCGCCTACTACGCGATCTTGTCGAGGGGGGCGATCGTGGTCAACATGAATCCGCTGTATACCCCGGACGAGATCAAGGGAATCATCGCGGAGACCGGCATGACCAGTTTAATTACCTTTGATACGGTCCTGCCGAACATTCGAGCCGTATGCCAATCGGTTGATCTCAAGCGCGTTATCGTTACGGCGATGACGGACTTCATCGAGGGGCTTCCCAAAGCTACCGCCCAAAGCTTACAGCTCGAAAAGGGTTGGCACCACTACTCCACGTTGTTGGATAACTGCAGCAACACGAAGCGCTCTCGCGTTTTGGTCTTGCCGGACGACCCGGCGGTTTTGCAGTTTACCGGCGGCACGACCGGTACGCCGAAAGGGGCCACTTTAACCCATGCCAATATTATCGCGGCTACGATTCAGGCCGCGGTTTGGGGCAGCTCCACCGATACGCTACAACCCCCGGACCGTCGCGTGGTCATGGGTATCATGCCGTTATTTCACGTATACGGAAATATCTGCGTCATGAACTACGCGTTGATCAAGTGCGCCACCCAAATCCTAGTACCCAGGTTTAACGCCGACGAACTAATGGATATTATAAGTAAAGTGGAATATATCTCGTTTTTTCCCTGCGTACCGACCATTATCAGCGCGATGATCAACCACCCGAAAGCGCAAGAGATCAATCTGGCAAAAAAGATAGGATTGTTCAACTCCGGTGCCGCTCCTATACCAACCGAGATGATCGATCAGGTCAAGGACATGGGAATTCTATTTACCGAGGGTTGGGGCATGAGTGAGACCACCTCGTTGGGAATCTCTAATCCGATTTTCGGTGCCAAAAAACAGGGCAGTATCGGCGTACCTTTCCCGGATATGGACGTCAAACTGGTGGATGTGGAGGAAGGTAAGAACGAGGTCAAGTTGGGTGAGCCCGGCGAGATTGTAATTAAAGGGCCGCTGGTCATGAAGGGATATTGGAACCGACCCAAGGAGACGGAAGAACAACTGGTGGACGGTTGGTTGTATACCGGAGACGTCGCGGTACAAGACGAAGACGGTTATATCTCGATTGTCGATCGGAAGAAAGATATGGTCATCGCCGGTGGCTACAATATCTATCCTCGGGAAATCGACGAGGTGCTGTTTCAACATCCGAAGATCGCGGATGCCGTGGCCGTCGGATTGACGGACGAGTACCGCGGAGAGACGATCAAGGCCTACGTGGTTCTCAAGGAAGGGCAGAGCGCCACGGAGGAGGAAATTATCAAGTTCTGCAAAGAAAAATTGGCGATTTACAAGGCGCCTAAATCCGTTGAGTTTCGAACGTCACTTCCCAAGTCAGCGGTTGGAAAGATATTGCGCAAGGTATTGCGGGCCGAGGAAGAGGAGAAAAAAAAGACGAAAAAGTAGCTAAAAACGGACCTAGAGCGCCGATCGGTTTGAAAACGTAACGACTTCGCGGTGTTATCGGACTATCTGTGGTTTACTTCTCCTCGAATTACTCTCCGAGTAG
>JAFGIB010000415.1 GCA_016929805.1 Deltaproteobacteria bacterium
TTGTCGTCTGATCAGCGCGGGACAAGCCCGCGCGCTACGGCGTTTTCATGTTCGTCGACTAATTTTGGTTAATGCCTATGCCCCCCCCTCGGTTCCAAACGCGCTCGTAAGATTCCGCTACTGAATCAGCACCCCGGCTCGCTCTCTCAACTGCTCGAGGCTGTCGCGCAGGGAACTCAACGCCGCTTGCCATGCCTCGTAGGTTAACTGGACTCCATTGTGCGTGGCCTCGGCCTGCTCGTGCACCGCCTCATCGATCTGCTCCGCCCAAAGCTCCAGCTTGGCGTCCACCTTTTTCTTAGAAAACGGCCCCTTTAGCAATTTACGTACTTGCTTTTTGTACTTGCTCTGCATTGTAGCCCAAAGCTGTGTGAGCCGGTCGCAACCGGCCGGCTGTTGTGTAAAAGAGCATCGACAGGCCACCTCGCTCGCGTCCCAGGGTGTATTGATGGACACGAAGGAACGTCTTTCGCTCAAGATGTTGTCGAGGTCCCAGGGTAAAAGCCAAAACCTATCGGCATCGGCTTCTTCGTACCAATAATAGTTATGATTGCCGACACCGCCGGGGTTGTTGCCGGAAGCTCTCGGGATGCACCACCAGTGAAAGATGCCGTCATCGTTGACAATGGTTCGGTCCACGGCGATGTAACGCATCTGGTAGTCTAAATCCAACCAATCATCGAGGTCGGTAGGGTCCTCGGCGTCTTCGATAGCCTGCTTGAATGCCAGAATCTTGTCCACATTCGGGTCTCGGGTGTTGCTTTTCAGCGCGAGGACATACGCGTCCGGGTCGTCGTGAATCGGCCAAATCTCTTTGTACAGATTGCCTTTACCTCCTTCGGCAAATCGACCGCGCGTGAAACGCCCATCGATCTGCTCCACCAATGCGAATAAGCCCTCCAGCTTGCCGTTGACCAACAAGCGCGCGTGGACGACGCGCGGAGCGGGTACGTTCATTTCATTGAATAACGCGTATCCCAATCGTTCTCGCATCAATGACGAGTCCAAATTCATCGCGTGAAATTGAAGCTTCTTCATTCCATAGAAACGCGCGTCCGGATCTTGCCAGTTGAAACTTACCTTCATCGACAGCTTGGCGCAGGTCTTGGCACCGGTCTCAAACCCCAATAGCGAGACCCTTTGAACGCAGCCCATGAACGCGCCTACGCTGCCCTTGTAGCGGATCCCGACCCGCTCATAGGTTTGCCCCTCAAAAACCAATGCTCCTTCCACGTACTGCTCGGCTGTCGGATCGGCATTGATGGTGTCGAGGTTCTCCTGCGAGAGCTGAAGCTCGTAAGTCCGCAGCTCGTCGTTATCAAATATATAGGCAGCATCGAGTAGCTTGCTGGGGCAGCGGCACGATTCCGGCTCGCCATCGTCGTCACATAGAGGCACTCCAACGGCAGCACCCGGGCAGTCACATACGCGTTGATCGCATATCGAGTCGTCCTCAGCGCTCTTTTTGCCGCTCTTTTTACCGGAAGCATCCTTCTCTGCCTCTCCCGGTTCTACGGGATCGCAAGCGTCCAGCCCAAACGCTATAGCGGGAAATAAAACGAATAGTATCTTTAATATATACCCCTTCGAAGCTGTCTTCGGTTTATCCATGGTTGCGCCGGTATTCGTCCACTGCCCCTGGTCGCGGAATATAGCGCATCTGCACCGCTCGTCAAATTAAAAAAACTTTATTAAATCTGAGCTTATATCTCGGCTACTAGAAGGAAAAGTAAACAATTTAACAACTTCCCGGTCTCTTTATTTACATATTTATCAAGCCCTGTCGCCGGGCGACAGGACAAAGAGAAAATCTGACACCTCCCGCGACCCGGCTTGCGGCGCCTCGCCGTCCGCGGCGTTGAACCCGCTTGCAAGCACCCCACCCTTGCTCGTCAATCCGCCGTGCATTCTACGACGTGGCGCTTCGCTCGCGGAAAATAGCGCACCCTTATTTCATCGCTTTTTTCGCGTTTCCGCTCGACGCTTTTTGCGGCGTTAAGGTGCATAACGCCATCGCGTCAGCCTCAATCCGTTTCGTCAAAACGTTTATATGCCATATGATGGAAGCGCGCGGGATGAACTGAAGGCTTGAAGCGCTTCAGCGGCGCGACGCCGCGCATGAGATCGAGTCGGTCGAGCTTTTTCAACCGGTTGTAAATCAACGTCCAGGCGCAGTCGGTCTCTGGGTTGACCTCGCACTTACCGTGGTTAGTACCGCCGCAAGGACCGTTGACCAACCCCTTTGCGCACATGGTCTTGGGACAGATTCCGCCGGTTTGATCGAGCACGCAATCCGCGCACGCGATACAGCGTTGTTGCCACTCGCCCGCGCCGAGCGCGACGCCGATGAAACGCGTGTCCAGCGCCGGAAGAACCCGCACGCTATCGTACCGCTCCGCGAGGAACTGCACGCCCGCACCGCACGCGGTGGACAGCAACGCGTCGTAGTCCTTTACCCGCGTGGCGATTAGCTCCAAGTATTCCTTGTCGCATTGGCGCGTCAGCGTCACCTCGTCGAAGGTCTGCTTGCGCCCGTCGCTCCGTGCTTTGAGCCGCAGCTCCTGGGCCAGGATCTGCACCTCTTTTTCGCCGCCGGCCAAGCAAACCGCCACGCAGGTTCCGCATCCGACCAGCAGCACCTTTTCGTAAGCCGCGACCATTTCTACGATCTTCGAAATGGGTTTTCGTTCTGCAACAATCATTTTTCTCTCTTTCGCTCTACAGCCCGCTCTGCTCGAGCAGCGCGGGGATATACTTGTCCCAACCCAACGCCATGATGTGTACGCCCTGGCACATCGAGCGAATCTTGCGGATGAGCTCCGCCGCGATCTCGACACTGACTTTCGGCCGATCGGCTTTATCCGTTTTATCCAGACGATCGATCAATGCCTGTGGCACGTTTATGCCGGCGACGTTCTTATTCATAAAGCGCGCCATCGCCCCGCTCTTAAGCAAGATGATGCCGAGCAGAATGGGTACCTTCGCCCGGTGGGCGTGCTCATAAAATCGCTCCCACTCTTCAAGCGAAAATACCCCTTGCGTTTGAAAGAACCGAGCGCCGACCTGCACCTTTTTATCAAACTTAATCAATTGCGGTTCGAGCGGATCAGCTCCGGGCGCGACCACGGCTCCTTGAAAGATGTCAGTCGGAACACCGTCGAGCTTTTCTCCCGCCAGATCGGTGCCTTCTTTCAGCGACTGGACAGCCTGCAATATACTGACGGAGTCCAGATCGAAAACCGGCTTCGCCTCCGGGTGATCCCCCAGGGTGCTGTGATCGCCGGTGAGGCAAAGTACATTCCGTATACCCATGACGTAAGCCGATAGAATCTCGCTCTGAATCGCGAGTCGATTGCGGTCGCGCGCGGTGATCTGGAAGATCGGCTCTAAGCCGTGCTCGATAAGCTTAACCGACATCACCAGCGAGCTAACCCGCATGACCGATGCCTGGTTGTCCGTGACGTTATACGCTAACAACAGCTCTTTCAGTGGCTCAACCTCCTCGAGCGAACGACCGACATTTACGCCTTTGGGCGGCCCCGCTTCACCGGTGACGACGAATTGCCCCTTGCTGAGCGCCTCTTGTAACTTTGTAGCCATCTCGTCTCCTATTCTTTAGATAACAATCGCTCTCGCCAGCAAGCGCCAAAGGTGTATGGGCTTCCACGGACGTTTGTAGTGCTGGGCCAAATCGCCGATGCCGTCGTAGCAATTGACGCAGGGTGTGCAGACCAACTTGGCGCCGGTTCGGTCGAGTTGCTCCACCTTGGTCTTGCCGTACTCCATACGAGCGTTTTTAAAACCCGATATCAGAGCGCCGCCGCCGCCCGAACAGCAAATGTTGTTTTCGCGGTTGGGCCAGGACTCGACCCATTGCGAACAAACCGCGTCCATCACGTAGCGCGCGTCGTCGATAATGTCGGGATAACCGTTCATCTTCGCTTTGCGCGCCGCGTTGCACGGATCGTGCAGGGTGCATAGATCCGGGTTGCGCGACGGGTCCAGCTTGAAGCGCCCCTCGCGGATCCAGCGGGCGTAGAGGCTGACCACGTGAGTAACCTCGAACTTGGGCCTAATGTTAAATTTTTCGTAACCCGCTACCGTGGCGTAGTAGCCGTGACCGCACTCCGTGTACGCCATGACTTTGCATCCCAACTCTTCGACCCGCGCGACCTGCATTCTCAGGGTGCGCTCCCACGTCTCGAGGTCACCGGAGAACATGCAGTAATTGGTGCCCTCCCACCAAATGCTCGGCATGGTCCAATCGGCCTTGGCGGCGTGAAATACCTTGAAGATATCCTGAAGCTCGTCAGGATGGTATTGCGGAAGCTTGGAGTTGATGGTGGCGAAAAACTCAGCGCCTTGCTTATCGATAGGCACCGTCACCCCGGGAACGTCGTCTTCGAGCTCTTCCCTCATCCAGTCGAGGGTTTCGAGCCACTCCTCGGTAACGATCTGCATATTATTGCCCTTGTCGCGATGCAGCTCGCAGGTGAGCTGAGCTTTCCCCGGCTTTTTGTCGTTAGGACGCATGCCGCGGGCGCGGGTGATAAGGTTGCCGATTTTGACGCCCATCGGGCAGACGTAGGTACAACGGTCACAACCGGTGCACTGAAAAATGCCGTCGAAGTCGATGACTTCTTGCTCGCGTCCCAAAAGGACGAGTCGCACCAACTGGCGCGGATCAAAGCCCTCGTAACCCGCGAGCGGGCACACGGACAAGCACTTACCACAGACCATGCAGTCATCGAGGTTGGCCTTCCAAGCGCTCTCCCGCATCAATTGATCTTTCAGCGGTGTTTCGGGAATTCGGTCCAGTTCGATACTTTTGTTAACCATGAGCAACCTCCTGTTCAGTCCGCGTCGCCGCAGCGGCGCCGCTAAGGATTTCTATTAGACGGTAGGGTTCGTTGGCCGCCAAACCCTCAAATTCCACGCGGCCCGGGGATAGACCGAGCGCCTTGAGATCGCTTCTCACTTGTCCCGATCGATCGCGGGCGGAGGTTGAACCCTGTAACGAACGGCAGTTGTCCTCGTGGCAGGCCGCCACGACGACGCGGCCCGCTCCCGCGTTCAGCGCGGCCAGCACCTCGGTTTGACTTATGTATCCGGCACAGGGTACCTCGACCACGACTACCCGAGGCGAAAGCTGAAGCCCCAGTCGCCCGGCGCGTTCCAGTGCGAGCACCGGTGAGTTCTGACACAGAAACGCGACCACGGGCGCTTCGCCGTTCATCGGCTTGCCCGCGGCCCGTACCGCGGCGCGAAGCTCCGCCTCGGGCGAGAACAACCGGGTAATCGCTCTTTGCGGGCATACCGAAGCGCACAAACCGCATTCCCAACAGGCGCCGGGTTCAAAGTGTATCGTGCTGCCGTCCTCGGCGAGACTGATTGCGCCGTGGTAACAACTTCTTAAACAGGTCAGGCACATGGCGCAAACCTCGCGGTTGTGTTGTACCAGCGCCTTGGGCGCCAGCATCGACGAGGCGGAAAGCAGCGCCGTCACCTGCCCGGCCACGGCAACCGCTTCTCTCCAGGCTTCGTTCTCGGAGAGGTTCCGGTGCCCGCTGCCCGCGAAATAGACGCCCTTGCGGGGCGAGCCCACGGGGAGATGTCGGACATTCGCGGGTTGCAAAAAGCCCTCTCGATCCACCGGCTGGTTGAGTAAGCGCGCAAGCTCGGAGCTGATCGGCGACGGCAGCACCGGGTCCGTAACGATCAAGCGTTCAACCGTGGTATTTATCTCGGCTTCTCCGAGAATCATGTCGTGAGCTGATACGCGCACGCCGTTGTCCTGCGGCTCGACGACCGGCGCCCGGTCGTATCGGATCATGTGTACGCCGGATTCGCGTAGTTTATCGTATTCAAATTGTCCGGCTCGGCCGTGCACCGCCATGTGGCGGTAGAAAACCGTAACCGTCGCACCATCAGCGGCGGCCTCCAGCGCCGCTTGCTGCACCAAGGTTGATACGGCCCGCGACTCGGGGCCGCCGAGATCGAGAAGAATACCCAGCGAGCGAACGCCTTGATTTCCCGTCGAGGTTGATAGATCATTCAACCGAATAACGCGTTTATCAGCGAGCACGGCGTCGGAGAGCGAAGGGCGGCCGCGTTGGGCTTCTTGAGCGATAACCACCGCCCCAACGCGCTTGACCAGGGTTCCATCCGGCCGTGTAATGAACGCTTGAAAATCTCCGGGAAAGCCGGACAAGGCGTGTAAACGGGCGGTGGCAATCACCTCCGCTCCTTCGGGCATAGGGGTTCTCGGTTGTTCGCCATAGGCAAGAGCGATTACCTTTAAACCGGCCGTTAGCAAATGAGTTGCTACCAGCGCACCGGAGTTACCGGTTCCAACGACCAGCGCGACTCGTTGTATCGAGCGCTCGACCATTTCGATCGGTTGGCGAGCGACGCAGCGAGCCGCCGCAACCTCGATCTGGCGCACGGCGCTCGACAGCGCGTCGTCTTTCGCTCTGCGGAGAAAGGCACAGCGTTCGACCAGATTGACCGGCACGGGCCTTAATCCCCCGTATCCTTCGATTTCGATAACTGGAGGTACGCGATCGAGAAACGACCTCGGCCCGGCGGCTACAACACCATCCGGAGGCTGCTTACGACAAATCTCGAGCAGCATTTCGAGCGCGTCTTGCTCCGGGTCGGCCGCCGCCACTGACACGGTCCATCCGCGATCCGCCACCTCTTTAGCCAGAGCGTTCGCGGACAGGCTTTCCTCCATCGCTTGGTTATGTGCAATAAATACGACGATTTTTTTATTTTGTACATTTGCCATTAGTAACTCCCGATTGCTAGCAGCGGGCGAACGGTCGCGGTAACATTGACGGGAGCGCCGATTTCCGCGGCTACCGCCATTGCCTGCAGGCAGCTATCCGCCATATCCGAAGGCCGGGCGCAGGCGCCGGCGAGATACACTCCGGGCCGGCTGGAACGTGCGCCGCGCCCCGGTTCCGCTAAAGCCAAAAATCCGTCAGGTCCGACCGCGAGGTTGAGCCGTTCAGCCAATCTTCGGGTGCCGGCGTTTGGCGTCTGTCCCACGGCCAACACAACTCGGTCGTGAGTTTCGTAGCCGATTTGGTTGGTTTCCGGATTAAATACCTTTACGCGTAATCCCGGTCCCTGTTCCGCGGGTAGGATCTCAGCCGGCGTGCCCTGGACGAAGCGTATCTTGCCCTGCATCTCGCTGAAAAATGTGCGGAACTCTTTTCGGTTAACCTGTAGGTCGATATAGTAGATGGTAATTTGTAGATCCGGGCGTTCAAAAAGCAGTTTACGCGCGAGACGAATCGATGTTTTACAGCAAAACTGCGAGCAATAATCCCGTCCGCGTTCCCGATCCCGAGAGCCGACGCACTGGATAAAAGCCACGCGATTCTCTTGTTGGGTGATAAACTCTGTAAGTCGATTTTGAAGGATGAGATCGTCCACGTCGACGGTGCTCATGACCGCGCCGAAACGCTCATAGTTCAGAAGCGGCAATTCAGAGGGATCGAAGGGTGTGAAACCCGTCGCCAGTACGACCTTTGCCACGGGCACGGACTCGGCCGCGGTTAGCACGAAATTCGGATGTGACCGGCATACCGAATCCGAGTTTCCCGCCGGCTCTATTCCCGCTATGAAAGCGCCGTCGCTTCCTTCGAGCGTCACCAATCTCGCCTGTGTGCGTATGCGAATGCGCGCGTCTGATGTTACTCGCCTTAGCCGATCGCAGACCGCGCAAGCCGAACATCGGTTACACGCTTCCGTCGCCATACAGGCCCAGTGGTGACTATGCCCCCCCAGATGTCCCTGTTTCTCGAGTAGCAACACCCGCCAGCCGAAATCAGCCAGCGTTTCGGCCGCGGTCAACCCGGCCACTCCGCCGCCGACAACCAGAATATCGCCATCACCGTTCATGCAAACCTCCTCTGTCAGGCCGGGCAGTTCGATTTCCGCGGCCATCGTACGTCGAGTAAACGTTGATAAAAACTTTAATGCTTCCGGTCCGCTAGAGACCTCGGTACCGGCGGTTGTTCCGAAGCTGGCGCTGACATATCGCGTATTACCAGCGATATGAGGTAGCGCGGCAGCTACATTACTAGTTGTTAAGCAAACTTCATACCAACAAAATGTCGACCTCTGTCCAAAAAATGCTATCCTCTTTTCGCCGTTCCTCTGAACTCGCGCGGGTCTCCTTTTTTTTCGATCGGCGCAAAAAAATAGGCTTAATATATTGATTAAAGGCGTGCGTGGTCGGTATCGATGTCGGTTCAAGCGCTGCGCGCGATAGGTTCCCGGTTGTCAACCGTCGTAAATTAATACACTTATATCCACCGTCGCGTGCAATATGCGACAGTATGCAGGTAATGTACAATCAGAGGAAGCGCACCTGATTTGCTATGAAACAAGTCGAGGACGATACAATGACGGAAGAAATCAGAAAGGGCCTTTTTCGCATCGAGGTGCCGCTGCCCAACAATCCCCTACGGTCGGTGAACTGCTACGCGATTCGCGGCGGCGACCGGTCGCTCATCATCGACACCGGGTTAAACCGACCGGAGTGCTTGCAGAGTATCCGGCAGGGCGTGCGCGAGCTGGAAATCGACCTCGCGAAAAGCGACTTTTTCATCACCCACTTTCACACCGACCACCTCGGGCTGGTCGGTGAGCTGGCGCGCGAGGGCAGCCGGGTCTACTTCAACCAGCCCGAGCTCGACTGGATGATGAACTGGGGCGGCTGGGAAGTCATGTTCGACTACGGCGCGCGCAACGGTTTTCCGCGCGACCAACTGCAGAGCGCCTTTCACAACCATCCGGGCGCCAGGTTCGCGCCGACTCGCATACCCGAGCTTCAGATCCTTTCCGATGGAGACCAACTCCGGTTCGGCGGTTATACGTTCCGCGCCGTCTCCACCCCCGGCCACTCCCCGGGCCACATCTGTTTGTACGAGCCCGAGCGGAAGCTGCTAATCTCGGGCGACCACGTCCTCGGTGACATTACGCCCAATATCCAGTGCTGGTCGGATGAGCACAACCCTTTGCAGTCCTATCTCGATAACCTGGATAAGGTTAGGCTCCTGGAAACGGAGCTGGTGTTGCCGGGCCATCGCGGCTTGATAAGCGATCCAATCAAGCGAATAGATGAGCTAAAGGCCCACCATCACCGCCGACTGAACGAGGTGCTGGACGTGCTGGACGGCGGACCGGCGCACGCTTACCGGGTAGCCTCGCGGATGAGCTGGGACATCGAGGCCGATTCTTGGGACGACTTTCCCCTGATGCAGAAATGGTTCGCCACCGGCGAGGCCATCGCCCACCTGCGGTATCTGGAAGAAAAGGGAGCGGTTCGCCGTAAACCGGAAGGCACCGATACCGCTTACGAACGAATGTAACGGTAACATGACTTATGCGTACTAAGAGTCGACGAACCGCCGCCCGAATCACGCGTTTCTATTTATATAAACCTTAACGTTGCGAAAAACGTCGAGCGAAACCGCTAACAAAATCGATGAAATAAGCGTGCTCGTAACTCTTTTTTGGACCCGAGCTTTGTGCGCCCTAAGAGTCTAGCCCAGTAGGCCGCTCGAGTCGGCGGTCGAGGCCGAAGTCGATTTCGAGGCGGATCGGCGCGCGCTCCGAAATACTCCGTCGGACCTTAGGGCTCGCGCAAAAATAACTTCACTTTTTTCATCCCATATTGGGCGGATTGTCACATTTCCTCAATCGCGAAATCCTCAAAA
>JAFGIB010000416.1 GCA_016929805.1 Deltaproteobacteria bacterium
TGCGGCCCAAAAAAAGTTCCGCGCACCCTTATTTCATCGCTTTTTTCGCGTTTCCGCTCGACGTTTTTTGCAACGTTAAGGTTTATTTGGAACGAAGAGGTCGAATTTTTGTATTAGTGAATTGTGTGTAGGAGATTTATATGAAGAACTATTTATGTTTGTCTGTTTTAGTATTGGGATTCTTTTCGGCAAACGCGTGTTCGGAGTCAAATCCCGGACAAGGCTTCGCTGGCGAAGGCGTTTCATCCGCCTCGGGCGTTGAAAGCACCGGCGCCGGCGGCTCTGACGGCGTCGCGGGAAGTTCTATCAGCGACAACGGTCAGATACCGGCGAAAGGCAGTTCCGGTACCCGTGACGCAATGCCGAATACGAGCGGGAACGGTGGAACCGTCATCGGGGGCGCCGACGACGTTTCCACCGGCGGCGGCGGCGGATTGGAAACCGGCGGAACGGACGGACCGGAAATCGGCGGCACGGGTGGTCTCGGCGGCACGGGCGGTGTTGTCGGACGAATTGCGCCTACCGTTCGCAATCCGAAGTATTCATCCATGGCGCCGCCCCTGGGCGAACCATTGCCCGATGCCACGCCGGGTCAATGGACCTGGATTCAGATAGACGGCGCCATCTCTCGCGACGGTTCACCGGCCGGCTTCTATTATAAGTTCAGCGCAACAGGGGATAAGAATTTGATGATCTATCTCGTTGGCGGTGGCGCGTGCCAAGATTTTTTCTTTTGTAACAACAACCCGCCGAACAAAGACTTCAGCTTGACGGCCGAGAGTGTTCTAGGCGGTATTGCAGGCTTAATCGGTCCTGACGCTGAGCCTCAAGATCCAGACTTCCCGAGGTGGCAGGCGGGTATTTTCAAGAACGATCCGGCGAATCCCGTGAAGGACTGGAACATGGTCTTTATTCCGTACGTCACGGGCGACGTTTACGCGGGCAATCGTCCGGATGCGATCGTGCCCGGGTATCCGGCTGCGGTCGCGGAGGTAAAAATGCAATTCGTCGGCAAGCCGAATATGCTAAAGTTTCTGGCCCGCATCGTCCCGACCTTTAGCGATGCGCCGATCGTTCTGCTGACAGGATCGAGCGCTGGAGGATTGGGAGCGCTGATGAATACCAACGAGGTAGCCGATAGCTGGATCGATCAAAACAAGGGCGCGCACATCTTCGTGGTAGACGACGCCGGTCCGTTTTTTACCGATCAATATCTCGAGGTTTGCCTTCAAAAACGGTATCGCGACTACTTCAACCTGAATGATACCCTCCCTCAGGATTGCACCGCGTGTTTCAACGCTGACGGCGGCGGAATTACCGCGGGTTATCTTGCCTATATCATCGATAAGTACCCGGAAGGCCTTCTCGGCGGGTTAATCGACAGCGCAACCGATGAAATCATGGAGCTGTTTTTCAGCGATGGATTAAATAACTGTGATCCGAACAACTATCCAGTAATAACCTATCTTATGTATCCGCCCGGCCACTACAGCGCGGCGTTGGAGGATCTGATCCAAAACCACATGCAACGTATGAGTTCCTACGTCTGGCCGGGGACGCTGCACCAAAACCTTTTTCAAACAGCCAGTGGCGACCGTTTTTATCAAACCAACGGGTTGAACATGACTATCGCCGAGTGGCTACGCAAGCTATTGGACGGCGAACAGGTAAACATAGGATTGGGCGGTTCCTGAACCGAGCCCATTTGCGATCTATCCGAAACCATCAACCCCCGAGCGCCTGAACCATCCGCTGAAAACTCGCGTCGAATTGAACAAGTATCCGCGCGGTAAATCAACCGATGCGCTATGACCCTTTTCGTTTTCGATACGCGATCGGAGTGATCCCTTGCCAACGTTTGAACGCCTTTCCGAAGGCACTCGCGCTCGAAAACCCTAATCGAAGCGCCACTTCGGCTATCGGCAGGCGCTGATTGGCCAGGTAACGTAAAGCGAACTCTTTGCGAACTTCGTCCACGATCTTTGAGTGGGTCGTGCCTTCCTCATTGAGTCGGCGTTTGAGCGTTGCCGGACTCATATGAACTTGCTTTGCCGTTAGCTTCATACTGACGGTTCCGTTAACCAGTTGCTTGGTTACAAGCCGCTGAACCTCAACGGTAGCGGACGACGAACGCATCAACTCCTTGAGTTGCTTCTTGACCTCTTTATCGAACGCCACAAACATATCGGGATTGGCGCGAGGGACCGGACGGTCGAGCAAGGTTAGCGGTAAGATCAAAGCATTATGCTCGGCGTTGAAGCGTACCGGCGCCCTAAAAAACCGCTGGTACTCGCCGGCGTATGCGGGCGCGGTATGTACGATCGATACCCCAAGCAAAGGCTCTCGACGGCCTAAAAAACGGGCGACGCCCGTTGCTGCAGATGAGACGATATAGTCATTAACAGCGGGCAAGGCCCTTACGACCCCGTATTGGAATTCCCAAATCGCTCTATCGCTCCGCTCGATCAATACGACTTCTACCAGGTCATCGAGTAACCTCATATGATCGCTACAGTATTGTAGAGCACGCCGCAAGTCGGCACAATTGACGGCCGCTAAGCCCAACACTCCCCAATCAGCCGCTTCGATCACTCGGCCGGCCTGTAGTCCTATCGCCGGGTTTCCCGTCTTTTTGAGAGAAAGTTCCATAAGCTTCCAGGCGATTTCATGCGGTATGCGCGCGTTTGAACTAGCCAAGATATTGTCTTCGAGCCCGGTCTGTCGAAGAACGTCAAGCTCGACTCGATAGTCTTTCACTATCCGGGTAAATGGCCAAGTCATTCGAATCGAGACAGTTGGAAAGTGGATCGTCAAAGGGGATGTCTCTGTTTAAGGTCAATCGTTCCAATGATAGTCGTAATTTATTAGTTCTTTATCCTGACAGAATTCGCGACATGAGTCCAAGAATCACCTTAACGTTGCAAAAAACGTCGAGCGGAAACGCGAAAAAAGCGATGAAATAAGGGCGCGCGAAACTTTTTTTGGACTCGAGCTTAGGGCACCCTAAGTGAGGTCCAAAAAAAGTGAGCACGACCTTAGTTCGCGCTGTTTTTCGCGAGCGAAGCGCCTTACGCCGACGGATTTTTTGCAACGTTAGCGTCTACACAAAAATCGTGCTTTTAGGATCTATAAATAGTTAATAGACGCGAGAAATCTATAATTATATAGTGGGCCTGTAAAGAGGAGATATAAGGGAAAGAGAGTAGCGTTCGGGTTCCGATTACGACAGGCGAAGTCGGCATTATTCAGATTACTTCGCGCAAGCTAATAATACTTTTAAGTTTACGGCGGGTTCTAGGAATATGTAATTTTCGCGGAGCAAGGTCCTTAGGGCTCGCGCAAAAATAACTTCACTTTTTTCATCCCATATTGGGCGGATTGTCACATTTCCTCAATCGCGAAATCCTCAAAA
>JAFGIB010000417.1 GCA_016929805.1 Deltaproteobacteria bacterium
GAGCCGGCGCGAGGACGAAAGCCGGTTTTACGGGATGAATTGGCCGCCGTCGTAGTCAAACAGCAGTACCCCCCTGAACGGTTACTAGATGGACATGCGCGATCTACCGTTTTCGCTTAACCTGTACTATTATTGAAAGAGAAGGGAACGGCTTAGCGGTAAGCGCGGCATTGCCCTCGTGATGACCTATCGAAAAGTAGTACCGCTGTAAATGAACAAGGAGCTACAAGAGTAAGGAGAAAGTATTATGGAAGGCAAACACGAGCATAAGCATTTACATTCCCACGATCACGAACACGAGCATTCTCACGAACATGACCACGGGGATCAGGAACATTCACACGAGCATAAGCACAACCACAATCATGAACACCTTCATGAACATTCTCATGAGCACGTTCACGCCGGAGACAAACGAATCCACGAACACGAACACAGCGACGAACACGGCACTCACGAACACGAACACCCGACACATAAATCCGAACCTCATGATCACGAACATTGACCGTGGCTTATCGATAGGATGAATCGGTTAGCTTCCGATGACGTTATAGCGTAGTGCTCCAAAAAATTGGTAACAATAGCGCGGTCTTAAGTCGCACAACGAGGGCTAACCATGGAATATATTGGACCAGTGCCGTGACCGAAAAGTTGTGGTCCGCATTAGCTCCAGTGGTGTTTTATGGAAAGAACGTCAATGCTATCGTTTTCCAACCGACCTTGGTCGAGTAGAATAAATCGCGTGCAGAAGCGTTCGGCGAAGTCAAGGTCGTGAGTGGCGACCAGCATCGACGAACCGAGCCCGCTCAGGTGCGATGCCAAATCTTTTTTTCCGGGCGGGTCCAATCCCGCGGACGGCTCGTCGAGCAGCAACAGCGGCGGGTCGGCGACCAGCGCACCGGCAAGCGCCACGCGCTGCTTCTGACCGTGTGATAAATGGTGAAGGGGCGCTTCGGCAAAGGATTCCATTGCTAGCGCGGCTAAAACGCGAAGCGCCCTTTTTCTCGCTTCTTCAGCGGCCACGCCGCGGCGCCGAATAGCCCGCAATAAGCCAAATCGCGTCTTGAAAGAGAATCGCGCATTTCAGACACCCACCTTCAACCCGAGTAAAAGATTAAACCCGGGCATCGTGTAACCAGCGATATAGGCATATTGGTTATCGAATATGTTACGTAAAAAGAGATACGGCTCCAGCATGAGTTTTGAATCCTGCTCCTGGTAGCGATAGCGTAGCGATAAATCAAAAACAAGCACATCGTCCAAAGGTTGTCTCTCGTAGTCGGCCATGTATAGTCCGTGTACCCATTCTACACTCAAACAACCTCCGACGAAATGCGGTCCGAACTTTTTCCCAAGGTCGAGCGTGCCGTTCATTTTAGCGTCGGGATTCTGACGCGTGTAACGACCCACGTCCTGAAAATCAGCAGTAAATCGTAGCGATACCAGCTCAGACATACGTAATATAATTTCTCCCTCGACCCCCCAAATGACGACGCGATCGATATTGACGACTTCCGCGCTCGGCCAAACGCCGAAGTACTTAATCAAGTCGTCGGCCGCCGTACGATAGCCCGAGCATGAGACCTCAACATATTTGGAAATCCATCCGGCGCCGAAATCCCAGACTAATGAGTACTCGGGTTTAAGGTCCGGGTTAGCCGTGGGATAGGGAAGGTAAAGCTCGCGGATGGTCGGCTGTCGGAAGTTACGGGCTATTCGGGTTCGTAGAAAAAGACCGTCGACGATCGTCACGCGCGCTCCCGCCTTGTAGAGAAAAACCCATTCATACTGATTGCTGTAGAGCTCGCGAGTTCCAAGCACTAGGGTTAGCGGCGCGATAGGCTTAAGCGTAAGTTGATTATAAAACGATATATCGGCGAGGACCTCAGGATTATGGCGTTCGTCCGTTATTCGATTCTCGATGTCGCCGCTTGCGCGCTCGGCGTTGATCCCGAGCAACAGCTCAGGTATGGCTACGCACATTACTACGAAATCGCTCGAATATTCACAAAATTGGCCGAAAAAGCCCAAATTCAAAACCGTCCGAAGAGCTCCCTAGTGCCTCCCTTGTCGGTATTTCGACAGTTACTCTTCTGGGACGTGCACATGTGATCAGTTAATACGATAAGCTCATAAGTATTGTTCGTTAAAATTTGTCTTGGATTGCCGCTTATTGCTTTCTTCCTATCGCGACTATGCCACATTCTTCCGTAGGTATTCTAAGCTTTCGGGTAAGTCTCGAATTAGGCGAAGTAAAACGTCCATCGCGGCGGTTTGAACGTTTCGTCCCATTTCCCATCGGGATATCGTATTAGGACCTAGACGCAGTATCTTCGATAGTTCCGCTTGGGTTAATCCGAATCTCTCTCGAACCGATCGTATCTCTTCTGCCGAAAGAAGCCGATATTTATCTCGATATGTATTTACCGCTTCCCGCTGCACGTAACGAGCTTGTTCTTCCAGTAAAACCATTTCACCACAATCCGGACAACTTAGATGTCGCGCCTTTTTGACTTTGATATTTTCACCGTTTACTGGAAATGAAAGCGTACTACGTTTCTCGCGGAGTGCTTTTCCGCAGCTCGGACAGGCGTCTATCGGCAAGATGACTCCTCGCCCTCGAACTGCAGAACTAGACTGTTTATTGACTCCAGATTTTTTACTATTCGTCATCGTCTTCATCCTCGTGAAACGAAACTACGACGCAATCCTCTCTCAAAATTACTTTTAGATATATGACCGTGTTACTGATTCCGGGTTTAAAAACGTACATCCATTCCTTTGTCGTTTCTGAGACGATACGCGCGTCGAAATCGTGTGTTGTTAATTTCGATAAAACGTGACAGACGTCTTCGTAGTCCAAACCGTATTCGATTAGTGCCATTTCGTATAGCGCTTTATATGTAAGCCGTACTCGATGTTGCGCCGCTAATTCTTTGATCCTTTTAAGTATCCGAGAAAGCCATTGAGCCATTGAAATTCACCATATGGTTAATTGAGGGCATCTTATAGTAGGTTGTCAACCCCTAGGCACGCTCTGATTCACTAAACGGCGATAAACGCTTCCGGAGATCCGGGTTCGGCGCTGATTCATGGCGTGAAATATCGAAAGCCGAAAAGGAAAAAAGTTCGTCTGGGGGACGCCAAGTGTACCGTGCTTTTCGGCGTAGAAACGTTTCCATTTGAGTGTTAACCAAGGACTCGAGCCGAATCCCCAAACGCGGATTAAGGTGCATGAGATAATGGGCAGCCGTTATTTTCTCTTAAGCGTGCTCTTAACCGAAAACGCCTTATTTACAGGGCTCAAACGAGCCAGAGAGCATCGGCCAAAGGCGAACTATTGAGTTCGCGAAAAGGGTATAATGGGGAGCCGCTATACCCTCCACACCAACTTTCACTGACCATTTGGTTAGCAGACAGCCCTGAGGCGACCGCCTCGGGGTTTTGTGTTTTAGGGCCTTTTTTCGAGGCATTTTGCGCTCACCGCTTAAGATGGCGCTCTCTGCGGTTTTTGGCAGAGAGCACGGGGGTGATCGCCGACGAACGGATTTTGGCCTCAAAGTGCTCTCTCAGGGGGTCTCCGGGTAGAGAGCAAGGGAGAGTGGTTTATAGGTTAAGAGCGTGGTTAATAGGACTGATAGCTAATATAAGGTTTTTCATATTTCCCCCTGTTAGTGCTTGTTATTATTAGGGTTTTTCTTACGACCAAATTCTGTCACCTCCCGATAAACGCGTCAATCGGCGATAATTGGCGGGAATTTGCGGGGAATGCGCAAAGAATCATCCGGCGGTCTTGGAAAACCTAAGGAATAGCGACGAGCAGAGTTGTTTTGTAGGGACAATCCCGCGTTTTCTCGGATGTTTTATGCCTTGCGGGAATCGGAATCACTCGATTCGCAAAAAGCGTCCTTCGCACTCCTCCATGCGTCTGAGGGGAGATGCCGCTTTGTAGCTGCTCGTTATTGCGCTGCGGATCACAGTAGTTGCCGTAACGGTTCCCAAAAGCCATTCGCCGATTTCCCGATTTCTGAATTATTCTTTATCAATTAGATTGGCGTGGGTGGGTGTGCGCGATCAACGTGGGATCGATGGCTTCCCCGTTTACAAAATCCTTAATCTAAACCCTTTACCTGGGATGACCATCGGGTCATCTGTAGTTTCTCTGAAAGTCGGATAAAGTTAATTAGAGTCAATAGGTCACGAGGCAACCAATGAATGTTCAGGTGCTAATCGACTCGATCGTTCGACAGGTTACGGTTTTAATCGCTCAACTCGCCACCTCGGGTGGTATCCGTGCTCCCATGGCGCATTTGGCCAACCAGGTCTTCGTCGAGCTTTCCAAGGAATTGCAAGCGCAGGGGATCAGCCGCAAGGTGAGCGCAGACATGTTTGGAATGGCGCTCCGGGCCTATATCCGAAAATTGCGCCGCCTCGGCGAGGGCAAAACGGAGTTGGGGAAAACCCTATGGGAAGCTGTTTTAGACTTCATCAAACAGGAAGGAACGGTGACGCGCGATCGAGTGCTGCAACGATTTGCTCGTGACGATGAGCTTCAAGTGCAAGCGATTCTTCGCGATCTGACGGAAAGTGGTCTGGTTTTCGGCTCGGGCGCGGGTCCCAATACCATGTATCGCGCCGCCACCGATAGCGAGCTCGGACAACTCTCAAGACTCGCGACTGAAAGCGGTCTCGAAGAGCTGATTTGGGTCATCCTCTATCGCAGCGGACCCTTGACTGAAGAGGGGCTGCTTCAGCAGATCGGTCCTAATCGCGAACGGTTGCCCGCGGTTCTTCAACGCCTTTACGAAGACGGTCGGGTCGAGAGACAAAAGGATGGTACCCTGGTGGCGCAGGATTATATCTTACCTCTAGGCTCGCCGGTCGGTTGGGAAGCGGCAGTCTTCGACCACATTCGGGCATTGGTGCAAACCGTCTGCCAACGGTTACGCCTATCCAGCGTCCAAACCAGCGAAAGCGATGTTATAGGGGGAAGCACCTACGGTTTCGACGTATGGCCCGGTCACCCCATGGAAGAGGAGGTCAAAGGGCAGTTACGCGAGATACGGCGCCGTTGTACTGACCTACGCCAACGCGTGGACGCTTATAACCGTGAGAATGGTCGTCCAGAGAACTTCCAACAAGTCGTGTTGTACGCCGGTCAAAACTTGATCGAGCAGGAAAAGGGGGAACTCGAGCACTCGGGAGGAGATTGTGATGCATAAAATGGCAATACCAACGGATAGGTTTAAAAGGACATTAGCCCCAACCCCAATTATTCACCACTTCAGCTTTTCTGTATGGTCTGCGCGATAGTCCTATTAGGTTCACTATTCAGTGGTTGTTTCGAGTCGTCAACCCCTCAGAACGGTACGGAAACCCATTTTCTAAAGTATTGCGATACGACCTGCGAAGGGCACTTACAATGCCTATCCGGTCTCTGTACGACCCACTGTACAGAAAGCGAATCTTGCAGCGTGCTGTCGGAGCATGCGGTGTGTACTGAAGCGGGTCTCGGCGGCGAAGCGGAACCTATTTGTGATATAGCCTGCGATACGGAAGCCGATTGTCATAAAGTTAGCCCCCGCCTCGGTTGTCGTGATGGATTCTGTCGCGAGCCGAAGCTCGACTCAAAAGAGCCATCGGGAGAGGACGCGGGACGACTAGAGGATAACCCGCCGGACTCGAGCGGCCGATCAACAGACGAAGATGCTGGAATGATCGCCGATTCAGTATATCTCTGTCCTGACGACCTCGAAGTAACCGACGATCCAATGAACGTTTTGTACCAGGAAATTAACGGGGACGAGTTGACGCTCGTCGTTCAATGCTGTGGGAGCTGCCAACAGCAGGACTTTTCTCTTTGTTATGAAGATTTCGGGCCGTGGAGTTCGTCTGATCCGGTCCGGGTAACCACAAGACTTATCAACAACCAGAATTCGTATATGTGCGATGAAGGTTTAGAAACTAACCTGCACTTCGAACTAACGCCCATTGCTCAAACCTATCGAGAATCCATCTCCGCGGAAGGAGGATTGGTGGAGACAAGCCACGGGCTATATCTATTCAAACAGCTATCCTGTCCAGATCGACAAGCTTACGCCGATATCCTTTCGTCGCAGGTTTTATTCCGGGCCGACAAGCAATGCACGGGCCCCAGCGATTGCCAAATTGTCAATCCCTCTATCGCCTGCTACGACGAGTGCCTCGGCGTGGCCGTGTCTTTACAGGGTAGCGAATCTTGGGGGACGGAGTAAGATTTCGATAAGGTTTTGAATGAACCGATAAGACTTTTGCAAATGAAGGTTCCCTCTATTGAGTCGCCGAATCGACTAGCTATCTCCGCCAGCCGTGCCGACAAATCATCTACGCCTATTTCGACGACCACTCCGCTCAAACCCCCCGGTGAGTCGGAGCAAACCGGAAACGGGTGGGAGGATTAAAAATGCTATTTCGATCAAACCACCCGGGGAGTCATAGCAAACTGGAAACAGGCGGGAGGATTCGTAAGGACCATTCGCACCCATCGGATTGCGGTCATGGAGAATGGCGGCGGAGAAGACCTCGGCTTCGTTGTGTTCGGGCATTCCGGCAAAACCATATTGCGGTTAAAGAGAATGGCGGCGGTGAATGACAGAGAGACGCTTTTATGATCGAGCGGACGAATCCATTGGCTCGAGGTGATTGATGCGTCTCAATCGATGGCAGCGTTCCGGACGGGGGCTTGACTTTATCGGCCTTTCCGTGGAAGGCAATCCATGTGCCGAATTATAAAGATATGATGTCCGAACCGTCAGCTACCTTAATATCATTGCGGATGCCCGAAGCGCACTCGCAGGAGACGCTTTCATGCGCCAGTTGAAGTTGAGCAGGGCCTTCACCCTGATGGAACCGGGGCCCGTCGTCCTGGTGACGACCCACGACGGGAGCAAGAATAATGTCATGACCATCTCGTGGACCATGGTTCTGGATTTTACCCCGGTGTTCGCGATTACCACGGGCGAGTGGAACTACTCATTCGCGGCCTTGCGAAAGAGCAAGGAGTGCGTAATCGCCATTCCAACGGTCGACCTACTGGACCAGGTGGTTGGGATCGGGACGTGCTCCGGTGCTGATACCGACAAGTTCGACAAGTTCAGGCTCACTGCTGTACCCGGCAAGTTCGTCAAGGCACCCTTGATCGACCAATGCCTAGCCAACATCGAATGCAAAGTCGTCGACATAGTCCGCAAGCACAACATCGTCGTGCTCGAGGCGGTTGCCGCTCACGTGGATTTCGCGCGAAAAGAAAAGCGCATGATTCATGCGGTCGGCGACGGTACCTTCATAATCGACGGGCGCAGGCTCGACCGTAGAAAGATGATGGCTGCCAAGCTTCCAGAAGGCATCTAGCTGCACGGTCCCTCGTGCCCACCGGGTTGCGGTCTTGGAGAATGGCGGCGGTTAACGGACGGGACGCTCTCTTATATTCAGCTGATATTCCGTTGCTCGCTCGCGCCCCCCGGCCGGATTGCGGTCATGGAGAATAACGGCGGCGGCGCAATGGAGCCTGATACGCGCAAGGCGCATCGGTCATAATTGCGGTCTCGGAGAATGGCGGCGGGAACAATAGAGATATACGATCATGACGAAGCCACCGTTTTTCCGGGCGAGCGAGGCACGACGCGCTCCGACGATCTCATCGGCTAGACTGCCTTACGGTCGACATGTTCGGCGTGGGTTATATATTTATATGGATACAACCTGCTCCCTAAAGGCATCCCTCCCCAGCCTTGGAGCAGTTGTTGTTACTTCCCCTTGGCGGCTCCCTGATAGTGACTCCCAAACTATCGAGCCGCCCTTTCGTATTTCCACATGAAAGACAGAATTCCCTCGCTCGCAAAACTCGCCGCGTTCGCCGGTCGGCCCGTTTGCCAATGCCCGGTTTTCCAATTGAATGATCGCCGGTTGGGGCGGGAGTTCGATAGATCTGAAGCTAACCTAAAACCCGATAACCCTGCGACCGCTTACAGATCTTCAATAGACTTAAACATCTCGGGAAAAAAGTGTTCGCGCGCTCGGATTAGCGACCGATGCGTCGGTTTCGGGGGTACCGTCAGCACTTCTCCGTTGGGATTGAATAGGTCGCCGTCTATCAACTCATCGTCGAACGTGAAACTGGTAACCCCGTTTTCGTTTTCCTGTCCCAGGGCGGTGATCGGTGTACTCACTAGTAGGACAAAAAGCGTTATTATCGTTCTTTTCATGCCGAACCTCCTCAGTCGTCTATTCATGGTGCCGGCGGCATCATAGCCGTCTATACCCATTAGTTGCGAGCTGAAAAAGTTTTCGCGGATATTCCGGTATCTGAAATTAATCGAAGCGAACTGATAGAAAAAATGGCTTTTTAGTTAGCGACGGCCACCTTTTTTCAAAGCCGTCGGGAAAACCGGCTCTCTATTCCCACTAATGAGCGACTTCGATTGGTAGATCGGCTAAAATATAAAAGAAGGCTTATCGAAGAAGAGGTCGCGATAGAAAAGAAGAGCGTAGATAAGCAAGACGCAGACGGAGTATTTCGATGGTATTCGGGATACGTCCAACGCGTTCTGCGTTACTTCGGCGTTGCAGATAGAGACGTGCCCGACACGTCGCAAGAGGTCTTTATCGTCGTTCACCGCAAGCTCGACGAGTTCGAAGGTCGCTCTGATATTAAGACCTGGCTCTTTCGCATATGCGCAAACACCGCCTCGGACTATCGTCGGCGCGCATATCGGAACCACGAGCGGCTTACCCAAGCGATGCCGGAACTCATATCGTCGGACGATCCGCATACGACGGCCGCTTGTAATGAACAGTCCTCTCGCCTGCTCAAAGCGCTTGATTCTCTCTGCGCGCCGCAACGCCGCGTATTCATCATGTATGAGATTCAGGAGCGTTCGGTCTCGGACATCGCGTTTGTCGAAGATTGCCCGCCCAAAACCGTCTTTTCGCGCTTATACGCGGCCCGCAAGCACTTGCTGGAACAACTTCAAGTCGACGACGACCGTCTCTGTCTGGGGCTCACGCTGGCGAGCGGCCGCTGGATCGACACCGTAGGCATCGAGCATGCTCTGCTTCCTACGCTAAGCAATGCCGTTGGCCGGTCCGGTCTACTTACCGTATTACTAGGTAAACCCTTCTTAGCTTCGATAAGCGTCGCCTCGCTTGCGGTCTGTCTGATGACCGTAAACCATTCTTCTTCCGAACCGCGACAAAGGCGATCATCGGACGCTACTGCACATAAGTTTTCTATCTCGCGTTCGGACGCACCGGTAGTATCGACTACCCTCGCGCCGTCAATATCCCCCTCGCCTCCAACCGAGGTGCAAGCCGAAGTGCGCCTTTTAAGCTCGCACCAAAAATCCCTTCGCCCCTTAGCGCGCGCTCAACAGCCGTCGGCGCCGCATGTAAGCTCATCGGTTTCAGTCAACCAGGAACTCGGCGAAGAGGAAGATACCGATATCGTCGTTGTCCGCACGGGAAAGCTCGACCGCATGCTGACGCCTTCTGATTCGATGCCGCGCATTCAGCGCGCAATTATAGCAAACCCCGTGGATAGAGACTACCCCGAGCTAGCTGATCTTACGGAACAGCAACTGACTAAGGACCCTAGCGAAAATTAACCTTCGGAGTTCGCGCCCGAATTCTGGTAGATTCGTTCGCATTTCCAAAATACGACACTAAGGACTCGCGCAAAAATAACTTCACTTTTTTCATCCCATATTTGGCGGATTGTCACATTTCCTCAATCGCGAAATCCTCAAAA
>JAFGIB010000418.1 GCA_016929805.1 Deltaproteobacteria bacterium
AGCAGCGCTATTTCGAGGAGCGAGCGACGCCGCAGATTGGGCCGTCCCGCCCGCAAGACGAGCGGAGGAACTTATTAAACACGCTCTAAGCGATATCCTTACATGCCGGAAAGAAAATAGTGTTGGTCGTTCCGCCGTAATTGTCGCTCAATTGAAATAGGTATCCGCCGACTCGGCTAGTTGTGTCGAGTACGATACGATGACCCAAGCTCATTCCGCTATTTAAAGCTCTTTCAGACGATTGGTCACGGACCTTTATTTCTGAACTCCGTTCACCGGTTAGACGTACCGAATAGCTGACCTTCAGTCGAATATAAGGCCCGAAACGAACTTCAAATGGCGTATTTGATTGATTCTCTTTGATTTCGAAATTCGATGTCTCAATGGTCAGCGTTCCTTCTCCAGCCATTTGGTCGCGTCCATTCACGGCAAGGTTGATCAAAACCTGCTCGATTTGGCTTACGGAAATTTTTATCGACCAGAGGTCCGGCGCGAGATTGGTCTTCAGAGCGATGGCTTCCCCGATAATGTTTCGCAGCAACGGAGCAATCGCTTGTATGGCGAAGTTAATGTTTTGGACCTGCGGTTCATCAACGCTCTTTTCTTTGGAAACAGATAGTTGTCGCGCGACCCGCGACGCCCGCCATGCCGCTGTTCGCATTTCTTGCACGTAGCTACTGAGCTGATTGTCGTTCTTTAGTAATCGAGCCAACACGTGGGTGTAATTGATAATGACAGAGAGGTGATTATTGACGTCGTGGACGAGTCGCCTTGTAATGCGATCGATCCGATCTACGCCGCATTCGTTTTCTCGCACGCTGACACGGGGCTCGGACTTTATCTTTTCGCAGGTCAACGAAAACGACTCGTTTTGACTGGCACTCTTGGTAGAGATTTGTTCCATATGGTCACAAAGGGCTCGCTATACCCAAATCTATAGAATCCCCATTTCTGTTTTGGCATATTCCGCAATAATCGTAAACAGAAATTTTGCCGAATTATTATTGACGTGCGTTTTTCCCCCATCGATGAGCCCCGGCCGCTTTTATAAGTCAATTTTTATTATCTAACTGTAAAACAGCATGCGATATTGTATACCGCTTCTTATCCTGGGTGTATGAGGGCTGAACGCTGAGTAACCTCGCCTCGGAATCGAGCGATCCATGTGTACGATTGCGCTTTTATACCGAGTTCATCTCGAATTTCCCCTCGTCGTCGCGGCAAATCGGGATGAATTTTACCAACGCCCCGCGAGTCGTCCCCAGCTACTTTCCTCTTATCCCCACAGTATCGGTGGGCTCGATCTCAGAGAACAAGGAACGTGGATGGGCGCAAACGAAAGAGGCTTAACTGTTGGACTTACGAACCAGCGAACTCACGCCTCGCCGGATCTGTCCCTGCAATCCCGCGGACGCTTGGTCCGCCGCCTATTAGGCGCACGGTCCGTCGACGAGATTCGGTCTCTGTTATTAAAGATCAATCCGGCTCAATACAACCCGTTTAATCTCTTTTTTGGCGACGCCGCATGCCTGTTTGTAGCTTATGCTCGTCATGACAAAAAACCGATTTCGCTACAAAAGCTGGAGCCGGGAGTTTACGCGCTTTGCAATGACCGCATCGGTTCTCCCGAGTTTCCCAAAGCGGATCGCGTCAGACGGCGAGCTATCGAGATCGTCTCGCAGCCGTGGAGCAGGCTCAAAGAGTCGCTGGTCGATATCCTGTCTGACCACGATTTACCGCCGATAGAAGCTGTCCCGGAACCACCGGTAAATTCTATCTTCACTCGCTCGCAACTACACAGACTACAAGCGGTATGTATACACGGCGAGCACTATGGAACCTGTTCGGCTACGCTCATAGCGCTTTCAAAAAGCGGTGTCGCGCACTATCTTTTCGCGGACGGCCCTCCCTGCCAAACACCGTTCACGGAGGTGACGGAGATGCTGCTTTAAAGCTATCTTCTCAAAAAGTTGTGGCGAGCAGATGACGATACCTGAAAGCAGCCCCACTAGCCCCTGCCCCTGCCCGTGCCCTAGCCCGTTTTTTTACCGGGAGAACTTTCCTTATGTGGTGCAATCGTGCTGAAATCAATACCTTTCTCATTTTTAAGTTACTTGGGTAGGGGGGCAGGTGCAGGGGCAAGTTTTTTATTTCAATACCATCAAGGTGCGAACCAATACGGCCACGTTCCCGGCCACGTTCCCAGGTTGTTTCGCGACCACTTTTCGAAAAGGTACCTCCAAGGCGGCGAAAGATAACGACATCGACTCACGGTTTTTTTTGGTGGCTGGCGTCACGCGCACGCCACTGCGGTAAGGTGGTTTGAAACCGATAGTCGTGCGCACGATTCGAACAGGTGGGTTCATTTTTTCATCATCTATTTAGCCGCCGGTCGCGATTTGTATTATTAAATATGAACGCGTAACCACTAAAGGATGACCATGAATATGTCTGATCGTATTCGCGAAAAAAAATACAGTCGTAGCTTTGTCCCGGCAAGCGCGGACATGGGCGATTGGAGTGGTATCGAGTCGATCTTCGACACGCTCGATTCTCGCGAGATCGATACCGTAGAACAGTTACAAACGTGGATGGTCGATTGCGGTGAACTCGCCGCTTGTATTTCAGAGGAGTACCACGCGCGATACGTGGCCATGACCTGCCAAACCGACGATTCGGACAAAGAGAAGGCCTATCTCGATTTTATTGAGAATATTCAAGAAAAATGTAAGCCGCGATGGCACCGGCTAAACCAACGCTATGTCCAATCACCCGCTCGCGACAAGTTGCCGGTCGATCAATACCGGGTCTACGATCGGTCAAAAGAAACCTTGGTCAGACTGTTCCGCGAAGAAAACGTCCCGCTGCAGACGAGGGATAATACACTCGATCAAAAGTACCAGAAGCTTTCCGGCGCCATGACAGTTGTCTATGACGGAAAAGAGCAGACGCTGCAGCAGATGGCTCGCTATCAACAAGAACCCGACCGCGCGATTCGTCGCGATACCTGGGAAAGGGGGGCTAGCCGCCGGCTTGTCGATCGCGATTCGCTCGATGAGATCTTCGATGAAATGATCGCGCTTCGGACTCAGATGGCCCGTAACGCAGGATTTCAGGAGTTCAGGGAGTATCAATTTCTGGTTTATGAGCGCTTTGATTATACGCCGCGGGATTGCCTCGCGTTTCACGATGCCATAGAGAAGGTCGTGGTGCCGCTCAATCGGCGCATTCAACAAGAGCGAAGCCAAAGCATGGGGATTTCGCCCCTGCGTCCCTGGGATCTAGCGGTAGACGTTCGAAATCGTCCGCCGCTTAAGCCTTTTAATACGGTATCCGATTTGTACCGCGGCTGCTCGCGCGTCTTTCATCAGGTTGATCCGGAGCTGGGCGACCAATTCGACGAGATGGTTCAAGCCGGATGGTTGGATACGGAAAGCCGTAAAGGCAAGGCTCCGGGCGGCTATCAAGCCACGTTTCACGAAACCCGTCATCCCTTCATATTCATGAATGCCGTTGGAGTGCATCGCGACGTCGAAACGTTATTGCACGAGGGAGGTCACGCATTTCACTATCTCGCGTGCAGAGACCAAGCGCTGTTTGAGTATCGACAATGCAGCATGGAGATGGCGGAGGTCGCGTCGATGGGAATGGAGCTTCTCGCCTATGATCACCTCGGCGCATTCTATCGCGCTGACGATCTAGCGCGCGCGAAGCGCGAGCAACTCGAAGGTATCATCAATACCTTCTGTTGGATCGCCACCATCGATGCCTATCAACACTGGCTTTATCTCAACCCCAAGCACACGCGCGAAGAACGCACGCGGTTTTGGATCGCGCTGCTCGAGCGGTTTGGCGGCATTGAATCGTGGCAGGGGTATGAGCCGATACGCGAATCGCTCTGGCAACGTCAATTGCATCTTTTCGGCGTGCCGTTTTATTATATCGAATATGGTATTGCCCAAGTCGGAGCGCTTCAGTTATGGCTGAACGCCAGGGCGGATAGGCGAAGCGCGGTTCGGCGTTATCGCGACGCCTTGGCGCTGGGCGGGTCGCGTCCGTTGCCCGAGTTGTGGAGAGCAGCCGACCTTCGGTTTGACTTCAGCGAGGCCACCTTGCGCCCGTTGGTCGAAGCGATTGAAACTGAGTTAAAACTGCTTGAGAGCGTCTGCTAAGTCGATAACGCTCTTTTTCGAACTAAAGGGAGGTCGGCTTGTCGAAACGAATGCTGGCGCTGGTAAAGGATAGGCGGGGCAGGGGGTTGTCGCTTAGAAGGGTCCCAGTGCCGGGCTTCGGCATTGACGATGTTCTCGTCAAGGTCGATCAGACCGGAATCTGTGGTACCGACGTGCATATCTACGATTGGGACGATTGGGCGAAAAGGGTCATCCAGCCTCCGCTGATTATCGGTCATGAGTTCGTTGGAAAAATCGTCGATAAGGGGTCAAACGTCAAACGCTTCAAGATCGGCGATCGGGTCAGCGGCGAAGGGCACATCGTATGCGGCCGCTGTCGAAACTGTTTAGCAGGCCGATCGCATCTTTGTCCGGAAACCGTCTCCGTCGGTGTCAACCGCGACGGGGCTTTTGCCGAGTACCTGGCGTTGCCCGCGGACAATGTTTGGCGTTGTAGTGCCAAGGTGCCCCGGGAGATCTACGCGATTTTCGATCCCTTGGGAAACGCGGTTCATACGGCGCTTTCATTCGAGGTACTGGGTGAAGATGTATTGATTACCGGCGCCGGGCCGATCGGAATCATGGCCGTGACGATCGTCCGACAAGCGGGCGCGAGACATGTCGTTATCACCGACGTCAATGACTACCGCTTGAAGCTTGCGGAAAAAATGGGAGCAACCCTCGCGGTCAACGTCAAGAGAGAGAGAATCGACGCGGTCCAGAAAAAGCTCGGCATGCACGAGGGTTTTGATGTCGGTCTGGAGATGTCGGGAAATCCCCGCGCGCTACGAGAGATGATCGCGAACATGGTGCACGGCGGCAAGATCGCGATGCTGGGAATACAGCCGTCAAAGACCGGAATCGATTGGAACCGCATTGTTTTCGGCGGTCTTACCATCAAAGGAATCTACGGCCGCCAGATGTACGAAAGTTGGTACAAAGCGACCATGTTGATCGAAAGCGGAATGGATATCTCGCCGGTCATCACCCATCGATTCGCGTTCGAAAAGTTCGAATCGGGGTTTGCCGCGATTAAGGCGGGCAGAGCCGGCAAGGTGGTCTTAAGCTGGGCTTAGCAGCTTGAGGTTAGGCATCATCATCGGGTTTGGAGGAGGCGATGGATTCACTGATGTTGTTCGAGCAAGAGGTCGATTCGATACGCGCTCGCGGGCTGTACAAGACCGAACGGCTTCTCCAATCGCCGCAAGCCGTTCGGATTCGGGTGGGCGGTAAAGAGGTCCTCAATTTTTGCGCCAACAATTACCTCGGTCTTTCCAATAATCGCGTGCTTTTACGCGCGGCGAAAAAGGGGCTCGACGAATTCGGTTTGGGCCTCTCGTCGGTGCGCTTTATTTGCGGTACCCAGACGATTCATAAAGAGCTCGAAAAAAAGATCAGCGCGTTTTTGCACACCGAGGAGACGATTCTTTACACCTCCTGTTTTGACGCGAACGCGGGGCTTTTCGAAACCCTGCTTTCGAGCGAGGACGCGGTGATCAGCGATCGGCTAAACCACGCGTCGATTATTGACGGTATTCGGCTGTGCAAAGCCTGTAGGTATACCTATGAGCACGGTGACATGGGCGATCTCGAGGCGAAGCTTATCGAGGCGCGTACCAAGGGACTAAACAAGATTATTATCGCCACCGACGGCGTGTTCTCAATGGATGGAGAGGTGGCGAGGTTGGGAGAAATTTGTCGACTGGCGACGCGACATCAAGCGTTGATGATGGTCGACGATTCTCACGCCACGGGTTTTTTCGGAGCGAGCGGCCGCGGCTCCATCGAGCACTGCGAGCTACTCGGTCGAGTCGATATAATTACCTCGACGTTGGGCAAGGCGATGGGGGGGGCGACGGGAGGTTTTACCTCGGGGAAACGGCAAATCATCGAGCTATTACGTCAGAGAAGCCGTCCCTATCTTTTCAGCAATTCACTTCCGCCCGCCCTCGTGGCCTCGGCGATCGCTTGTATCGATCTGCTCTCGGAAAGCACGAGATTACGGGACAAATTGGCGAAAAACACCCGATACTTTCGCAAACAGATGGCTCGATTGGGTTTTGACATCCCTCAAGGCGTGCATCCGATTGTGCCGATTATGCTTTACGACGCGCGATTGGCTTCCGCTATGGCGGACGCGTTATTACAGGAAGGCATCTACGTCATAGGGTTTTCCTATCCCGTGGTGCCTCAAGGGCAGGCTCGTATCCGGGTGCAACTGTCGGCGGCGCATACACGAGGAGAGCTGAACCAGGCGATTTCGGCTTTTGAAAAAGTCGGACGACTTCATTCGGTCATCCGCTAGTTCGCGCGCCGTTCGCGAGCCAACGGGTTTTCGCATGGTTTATTACACCTTAACGTTGCAAAAACTCCGTCGGTGTAAACGGCTTCGCTCGCGAAAAATTGCGCGAGCCGTTTCGACCTCGTCATCGACTAATTAGGAAAGGTTTGATCTCTCTTAATAGCGTTACGATCCGATCGATCGCATCGACCTCGTGGCTTTCCGCATAGCGTTTGGTAAGCTTGAGGTCGGGCGTCAAGCGCCAATCGGGCGATCTCGCGACTTGTTTCATGATTCGGGCTGGGTCGAGCGGGGCGTCGGTAGAGAAATGTAACGTGACTCTCGAGCTTGTGGCCTCACAACCCAAGACCCTGAGGTCGCGCAAGGCGGGCTTGAGCGCCATGGCGCGCACGAAGTCGATAGCGGCCGGGTGGGGCAGTCCGAAGCGGTCTTCCATTTCCGCCGCCAGCTCGCTCACCGACTGTTCGTCCGGAGCGGCGGAAAACCTCTTATAGAACGCGAGCCGAATACCCACGTCAGAGATATACTCCTCGGGCAGATAGTGCTCGATATCCAGGTTGATCTCCGGATCGATCTCGTTTTTTACCGTTTCGCCTTTCAGCTCGGCGATCGCCTCTTGTAACATCTGTATAAACAGATCAAAACCGATCGCCGCGATAGTGCCGCTTTGTTCCGAGCCCAAAAGCTCTCCGGCGCCGCGCAATTCCATATCCAACGAGGCGAGCTGAAATCCAGACCCGAGCTGGCTGAAGCGCTCCAAGGCTTCGATGCGAAAGCGCGCTTGGTCGGTTAGTTGATTGGGCGAGGGAATGAGCAGATAGCAATACGCGCGTTGGTTGGAGCGACCGACGCGACCGCGTAGCTGGTATAACTGCGACATGCCGAATAGATCCGCTCGGTCGATGAGAATGGTATTGGCACGGGGGATGTCCAGGCCGTTTTCGATAATCGCGGTAGAGCACAAGACATCGTAACGGCCGTCGACGAAGTCGGTCATCACCCGTTCCAGGCTCGCTTCTCGCATCTGGCCGTGCGCGGTTGCCACGCGTGCCTCTGGTATCAGTTGCTGCAAACGAGCGGAGCGTTCATAAAGCCCTTGGATGCGGTTGTGCACCAGGAAAACTTGGCCGCTTCGGGACAGCTCCTGAAGTACGGCTTCGCGGATCAGGTGGTCGTCCCAGCGGCTGACAAAGGTGCGAATCGCGCGCCGATCGACCGGCGGCGTAGCGATCAGCGACAGCTCGCGAAACCCGCCTACGGCCATTTGTAGCGTCCTCGGAATCGGCGTCGCGCTCAAGGTCAACACATCCACCTCGGTCTTGAATTTTTTGATTCGCTCCTTGTGAGCAACTCCAAAACGTTGCTCTTCGTCGACGACCAACAGCCCGAGGCGCTTGAAGTGAACGTCGCGGGAGAGCAACCGATGGGTGCCGATAACGATGTCGCAACTGCCTTGTTTCAGCGCCGCAATAATATCGGCCTGGGTCCTTTTGGCAACAAAACGCGAGAGCACCTCGACCCTCAATGGATAGTTTCGCAAGCGCTCTCGAAAGGTCAAATAGTGTTGTTGGGCGAGCACGGTGGTTGGGCACAACAGCGCGACCTGTCTTCCATGGTAAGTGGTTCTGAAGGCCGCACGTAGCGCCACCTCGGTTTTGCCAAAACCCACATCGCCGCAAATCAGCCGCTCCATCGGTCGATCACCTTGTAAATCGGATAATACGTCGTCAATGGCACGGGTTTGATCCGGGGTTTCTTCAAAGGGAAAGGTCGCTTCGAATTCCGTATAGTAGCGGTCGGGCGGCGGTAATGGTTCTCTCGTACGCGCAGCCCGCTCGGCGTATAGAGATAGTAAATCGTCCGCCATCTTTCGGACTGCATTTCGTACGCGCGATTTGGTATTCGCGAAGGTTTGTCCCCCCAATCGATCGAGTCGCGGTTTTGCTCCCTCGGCGCTCGCGAATTTTCCTAACTGGCTCAAGCGGGTGACGGGTATAAAAAGGCGATCGCCTCCCGCGTACTCGACCACCAATACCTCGATCGAAAAGGGTTTTTTCCCCTGCAATCGTTCTAGACGGGATAAGGGAACGAGCTTGCGCTCCAAACCGAGATAACGGCCGACGCCGTGCTCGACATGTACCACATAGTCGCCGATATCGAGTTGGCGTAGATCATCAAATTGGGGTCTTTTTTTCTTTGCCTCACCGCTTTGCGGTTGGCGGCGGCGACGCTCGCCGAAGATCTCTTCCTCGGTTACGCAAACCAAGGCTTCTTGCGCGAGCACGAAGCCGTCGCGAAGCTCACCCACAACGACGCGCAGCTGCGCTGCCTTTAACTCCTCCATTTTTTCGGGGTCAAAGCGCTTGCCTTTACCCGCGACCGGCACATCATAGCTGCGCAGCAAGGTCGCTAGTCGCTCGGCTTGGGTCTTCGTACGAGCCGTAAACAAGAGGCGCAGGCCCTCGTCCAACCAGGCTCGCGTTTTTCGCACCAACGGAGCCAGCGGTTCTTCTTTTGCTTTTGCCGATCGGCTCGCGTTCAGCTCCGAGATCAGGCTTCGTTGGTCCGAAGCCGCGAAATGCATCAGCGACTGCGGCGCGACACAGTCCAATTGATTGAGCGGTCCGACCGGTTCTTGTTCCGAGTCGGGTTCGCCGCCGACCGCGAGCTCGTGAATCAGCACAAGCTGATGGTTAAAGATCTTATCCGCGATGATCTGCTCGGATAGATAGTACGACTCAAGGGGAAAGATCGGCGCTTTGTCTTGCTGTTTGACCAAGCGATCGTGATTCGCTCGGTGAAGTTCGTTGCGGACTGCTTTGATACACGCGTTCGGATTCATACAAGCGATCGCGGTCTCATCCGGAAGCAAGTCGAATAAGCTTTCTAATCGCGGATAACACGCCGGCAACATCGCGTCGCTTCCCAATAGCATCCTTCCGGCCTGAAGATCGTCCACCAATTGACGCTTAAGGCTGGACGGAAGCGTCAGCTCGTCGCAGAGAGCGTACACGCGCTGCTTAAGGCACATCAGCTCCTCGGCTCCTAAAAGCATTTCTCGAACCGGGTGAATCCAAACCGAGGAGTCTTGAGACAAGGTCCGTTGACTGTCGGGATCAAAGCGCTTGATCGATAAAACCACATCATCGGCGAGTTCGACGCGAGCGGGATGGGACGCGCACGGCGGGAATATATCAATCAAAAAACCGCGCACCGCAAAGGTCCCGGGGTCCTCGACCACGGGCGCGCGAAGGTATCCAGCTTCGACTAACATCTGAATCAGGTTGTCCCGATCGAGCCGCTGCTCGACGCAAAGCCGCAGGCAACGGCGCGCGATCGCGCTTCCGGGAGCAATCCGACGTAGCAAGGCGGCCACCGGTAACACCAGCACTTTCAAGGGCAGCGCGTTCGCCAGGTGAGCTAGAACCGAGAGTCGGTCCATGGCGGTTCTGCGGTCCGAAACTACATCGACGAACGGCGTGACGTCGGCGGCGGGATAAAACAGGGTTTCATTTGCTTCGATCGACTCGCTATCATTCGGTTGAATAAAGAAGCGGCAGTTCGCGCTCGTCCTCAAGGCCGAATCCCGGTCGGGAGTTAGAACCATCACCGGGCGACCGCGCGCGAGCGCGATGCGAGCGATGACCAATGCGGCCGCTCCCGGCGGCAGGCCGGAAAGGTCGATGCGTCGTTGATCGAGCATTCGCTCTACTACGCCGTCAATTCGCGCCTCGGATAGCGACAGGTTTTCGCTCAAAGAATAAGGATTGGCATGCTGCATTTTTTACATAGACCTTAACGCTGCAGAGAACAGCGCGCAACGCCGCAGCAAAGCGCGTGAAATAGGCCGCGCGAAACTGATTAAGAGCGCACGACGACCACTTCTTGAGAAACTACGAAATGACTCTCAAAAAGTTACATCGATTTTTATATGGAGCCGCGACAAGAACCGCGGAAGTCGACCTCGGTTCCCGCTGCGCGCGCGAGGCAAGGATTGCCGTATTCCCTTCCATCACAACCGCATACAGGGTCCATTTTTCTCGGACACGCCGAGGGTCGCCATTGGCAGATGCCGCTTTCGGTTCCGCGGCCGCAATCCGGCGCGTCACAATACTCAAATGGGCCGCATGGGTTGTTAACCGAGTCTCCGCACGGAACGCTCGACGGCATCACGCAAGCGACAAACTGCCAGGCGCACGATCCGTCTTCCATCCTAATACATAGTGGTCCACCCATCGTTCCGTCAGGACAGATGACGGGTGACATGGCTGAAGGCGGGATGCCGCAAGACCTCGGATCGCAAGAGTTATCCGGCATCAAGTCCCGACAATCCGTTTGGGGGCAAACCGCGCCCGGGCTCATGCAAATCCCGCAGCTTTCGCAGCAGACATAACCGGGTAGGCAAAAGGTGAATCCGCAAGGAATGAGCTGGAACGGCGGTACGATGATAGAACCATCGCCATCAATTCGTCTTTCCTCGTCTCGATTTCGGCTTCCGTCACGAATATCAGGGCTACCGCTCGCCTCATTTCCTGCCCCGGAATTTCCTCCGTTGCCTCCTGCGTTGCCTACGCTAGGGTCTTTAGTAGAACCGTCGTTCTTCTCTCCTTTCTCGTAGGGTTGCTCGCTTGGTTTTCCAGGGTCTTTTCCGAGCGCAATGTCTTTCGCGTCACAGGCGAATAACCAAAGCCCCATGTAGCCTAATAGTAGAGATAATGTCGGGACAGCAAAAAGGTCATGTCTGGCTAGCCGCATGTTAAAACCTCCTCGCTACATCAGAACCGCCACCGCTTTACCTTCGAACTCGTTACTTCTTTCGGGCGATACGCCCCGTTTTCTATCGATCGCACGATCGACGAATTCGTTGGGCCAGCGGCGAGCGCGGCGACATCGACAGTAATCGTTGCGCCACCTGTCGGCCTTGTTCGAGGCGTCCAAGCTCGCACAATGCGACTGCACGCGCGGCTTCTCTTTCCTGTTGTAGTAGCCCGCGCGGGAACTGACGCCGGTGGCTATTGAGCTCAGCTAACGCGCCGGTCGAATCGCCCTGTTGTAACGCGAGTTGAGCTGCTCGAAGAAGCTTTAGCTCGGCTTTGAGCTGCGGCGATATCGCCTCAGACCCGTTTTTGCGAATTCGCCGCTGTTTCGCACTATCACTAGATAGCGTTTCTAGGTTCGCTTCGTGCGTTTCGACCGAAGGGCTATCGGTGGTCGAGCGTAGAGCTTTGTGCTCAAGGTCTGCCGTCCGTTTCGGGGTAGGTTGGGCCGTGACTGTCGAGTTTGTCTTTTTCTGTTCGGTTTTGCTAGTCGTGAGACTCTCCCACGGCGTAGTGGCGGCGCCTATACCGATGGCGCCGATAACGGCTGATACAAGCGTTATCTTGGTGGTGAGCCCGACCGCAACTCCCGCGCCCGCGCCGCTCGCCGCTCCGGCCGCTCCCGCCGTCGCGCCCGCGCCGCTCGCCGCCCCCGTGGCGACGCTTCCAAAGGCGCTGCCGGCGCTGCTTGAGCCGGCCGCGCCGGCGCCACCGGCAGCCCCGGTCGCGCTCGATCCGACCACAGCTCCGGTGACCAACGCTCCCGCCCCCAAGCGAGCAACCAGCTTATCGCGTATCCGTCTCTTATCCGCGCTGCTCGGCCTGTCAGCCAGGCGCGCCTCCTCGATAACCCTTCGGGCCCTTTGACTCAGTTCAATCATTTGTACCTCCACCCGTCGCGCGCTCGATATCGTATAACCGCCTCCTCAAACGCTTGTCTAGCGCTGCGCAGTCTCGAATAGACCGTATTCGGGTTAATCCCCATGGTTTCGGAGATTTCCTGAGCCGTCATCTGTTCCAGTTCCGCCTGGACAAAAACCACTCGTTTATCGTCGTCTAGACTATCTAAAAAGCGATAAAGCAGCTCGACAGCCTCCCCCTTTGCCGCGGATTCGTGAGGGCCGGTTTGTTTTGCGTCAACCACGTTGTCCGAATAGAGAGGGCTGGTCGGCTTGCGTCTGGCCGTTCGACGGTATCCTCTCACCGTGTGTAACAGGATTCCGAACAGCCAAGTTCGAATCGAGGAATCACCTCGAAATTCTTTAAGACGTCGATGCACGGTGAGAAAGACATCTTGCACCGCGTCGTCTAGGCTATTTTCCGCGACGCCAAGTCGTCTGGCCGAGCGCCAGATAAAATCAAAGTACTGGTCGTAGACCTCTCCAAAAGCTATCGTCGCTCCAATCGCTCCATGCTCGCCGGTTGACGGCGCGGCCGGCTGCTGTTGGGACGGTTGTGCGCTTTGTACAGATGAAACAGACTCCATATCAGGTAAGTGGCCGTCTTTTTCCGGATTCGTGATCATAAGCGTAGTTCGATACCTATACCGACTTTCATCGCGACCGCCGACGAACGATGCACTACCTCTCTATCATCTGAAATATCTAATACATATCTTGGACGGAGAAGGGGTACTTTGGGCCCGACTTCTAATCCCAAGGCGGCCCAATTGGTAAATTCCCACGAAATCCTAGCTCCGGCCATTAGATTGAGATGTAAAGTTGACTCTGTAAAAGCGGTCAATACACCTGTCCCTTCTGCGTACATGGTTCCCAGCTCAAAATTGAGAAAAGGTGCAAGCGATAGCTCATCGAGTTGAAAACGATAATAGGCACCGAAACCTATCGTCCAGAAAGAAAAACGAGCGCCGAATTCGGGAAGGTTCGAAAGCTCGGTTTGGTCATATCCAAACCAGTTTATCGATGAGACTATATCCACCCGGTCGACGCTTAGACCAACACTTAGATCCGCGCCAATAACGGTATCGGGTAATGTTCCCAAATCAGCGACGAAGCCCGATCGAAACAAAAGACCAATCGGGATTTCAGACTTCTCCTCGCTCTCCATTGTGGGCTCGGTTTGCCTTTCCGGCGCCGGTTCTCGTGACTCGGCGTCGGCCGGCGACTCATCCGGTTGCGCGGGCGGTTGTTCTTCGGTCACATCCTTTTCGAGCGTAGTCACCTCGTTTTGTTTCGGGGGCGGGGATAAGCTTTTTGTGAGCTTTCGCGCTTGATCGTAAAGTTTTTCGCGCGACTCGACCGCTTTGGGATCGATGCTCAATGCGAGGATCAGCGCCGTCGCTTGAGCAAGCGTTTCGCAACTGTCGGCAACGAGCTCCCGTTCTCCCTCGGCGTTCGCTTCTAAGGTACGAAGTCGCAATACCCATCTACCGTCACCTGTCGCTTGAACGGTTGCCGTGGCCTTTATGGACGGCTCGCGGACCGTATCGAGCGGCCGCCCCACGAGCTCTTCTATTTCTTTCACCAATATCGACTCGTCCGGACACTTATCAGGCGCCACCCACACGATTTCAACGGAGGAGCTCTTCTCCGCTTTCGCAGTCTCTTGCGCTTTCGCCGAACCGGCATCCATTAAGATCCACGCGCAGTAAAAGAACAGGAGAGTTGTAAGAATAATACTGTATTTTTGTACAGTTTTAGACTGACACGATAAGGCCATCGCCCCTGCGTACCACGATAATGAACCCGGCCGCAATTCTCTGGATGTATATCGTTTTGCGAGGTTATTAAAACCCTTTTCAAGACACCGGACGATTTACCAGGTCGAAAGCGATTATCCTCCACCTATCGAGCAGACTGGTGGAGATGCGCACACAAAACCCGACGCGCAATCTTCGTTGTCCTCGCAAGTGGTTCTGCACACGCCCGCGCCTTCGCAAGCGTATTCATCGCACTCGTCGTTCAGGGTATCGTTAGCCGTTCCGTCGTCGTCCCAATCACAAACCGCGGCGGACCCGCTTCCCAATACCGCGCAAATATCTATTCGGTTGTAACTGTCGCCGCCCGCCGAGCAATAGTCGATGCCCGAATCGTTCGTTTCAATTCCGGTACAGACAGGAGACCCGCAAGCCGAGCTACACGCCGAGGTCTCCGTGTTACAACCGCCCGCGTGCGCGGTCAGATCTCCACAATCGCGGCAATCGCTCGGCTCGTCAGGCTCGCACCCCCCCTCCGAGCCTTGGCCTGATTGACAGATGTTATCCGCGTCAAGGACGTATCCACAACCGATATCGCAGACGTCGTCTCCGCACGCCGTGGCGCTCGAAGGCGCCTCGGGATCCCACACGCCGTTGTTACACACGCGATACCCGTCTCCTCCGGCACATTCCACCCATGCGTTAGCGCGCTGATGCGTCACGCTTCCTTCGCGATATACACAGCTCGTGGCGTCTTGTGCGCAAAAATTCCCTGAACCGCTCCAGTTCTCTCGGCAGTAATTGCTCGAGCAGTTGCCGTTACCGGAGCACGGACAGCCGTCTTCCGCTTTTTGTGCCCACGCGTTCGAGCCGGTACAGAATAAGCCGCCGACCTCTTCGCAAGGCACGCTGTGCTGCGCGAGGTCTGAATCGTCGGTAGCGATTGCGCCGCAGTCATAGAGCAAGCCGTTGTGGCAAAGGATCGAGCCGGAAACCGAACCGGTGGCTAAGACGGCGGCGTTGTAACAACAATTTCCAGCGCCACCGCTCTGCTCGAAATCCTCTCCCTGGTCATCTCCGCAGCACTTGCTGGTGGCGCCGGTTGCATTTGCCAGCCAGTTGTCGGCACTCAGACAGCCGGTACAGTAACTCGCGTTGTCATCCGAATCGTATTCTTCCTCGAAACACTCGTTACCGGCGCAGCCTCGAGCGACCCATTCACATCCACCGGACGAGCCGCAAGTGCCTTCGCAATCACTCGACCCGCAGGAATCCTCAGCCCAGCTCCCGTCATCGCAGACCGCGCGACTGGTCGAGTCATAGCAATCGTCAGAGAAGTCCCCGTCATCATAAGAATCGCCGTCGTGCACGCAGTCGGATGGATCCGCGCACCACTCTCCTTCTCCATCGTGGTCCTCTTGGCACGCTCCGCTTAAACACTCGTTGTCGTTTTCACACTCGGAACCATTGGATTTTTTGGCCACGCAAGTGCCGTCACCGTCGCTGCTGTCGCACCAGCTATCTTCCATATCGGCGCAATCGTCGTCATCGCCGCAAGGCGCGCATTGCCCCACGGGTTCGTCTACGACGCTGGCGTCCTCGTCAGGCTCCAACCCGCCCTGGCAAAAGCCGCTTTCGCAGTCTTTATATGTGATACAAGCCCGCCCGTTCTCGCACGCGGGACATCCTCCCCCGCAATCGAGATCGGTTTCGTCACCGTTGATGAGCCCGTCAATACACGCGGCCGCCACACAAGCACCCTCGCCGTCGCATACCTCGCCGCCGTTTGAGTCACATCTAGCTCCCTTATCTTTATTGGCAACGCCGCATCGATTATCGATACAAGTCGCCTGCAGACAGTCGTTGCTCGGTTCACCGCAGTCGGCCGCTTCCGTACATTCCACCGCGGCATCCGCATCTCGACCTGAATCTATCGCCGAATCGTCACTTTTCGCGTCGCCTTCGGCATCCGCTTGGGCATCGAGATCGCCTTCGGCGCCCGTGTCCTCGGAAGGCTCCGACGTACCTGAATCGCGAGGCCCATCTAGAATTTTGCCGCGGTCGAATTCGGTTACGAGCTCGCAACCGGAATTCAAGTTGATTAGGGCTATGGCGGCAATCAATACCGTTGATAAGTAAAAAAACCTAAGCGCTTTCATCTCCGCTTCCTGTGTTTGAGTTTATCTAAAATGTTAGTATACGGGACAGTTATTCGTTTCGGTTATTGAGTAGATCATAGCGTCAAATCCGACCCTTTTTCTACCCATTTATCGGTTGATGGTATGTACATGTAGGCCCGTATCGTTCCTGTGCTTAGTGAACGCGACCCCGCGCTATCGTTCAGAAGGCAAAAAAAGGGTAAGCGTTTAGGCCTCAAACAAGTCGGCGACCAATTCGCCCGTAAAACCGAGCGTGCCTGAAGGGCCGGCGAGGATGGTACTCGCTGTAGCTGACGGTTATCGGTGGAAACGTACAAAGCGGAGCGGACGCGAGTTCGCGAAGCTGTACGTTTCCAGCGGCAGTACACAGGGTCCGAAGGACCCGAGTACGCCGGCGCGAGGACCCTGGGGTGATTCGAATAGAATCGCCCCAGGGTCGATGCCGGTTTTACGGGATGAATTGGCCGCCGTCGTAGTCAAACAGCAGTATTCCCCTGAACGGTTACGATTTTTCCGAGGACGAAAGCCGTTTGCGCACTCGCCCCACGCGCTCGCAACCGGATCGTGTATTTTGCGGAGAGTCCTAGGCGCTTTGCGCCGACGGATCTTTTACAACGTTAAGGTCTAATTCGATTTCTTTTTGGAGCTCACCGTCGCTGTTTTGATCGACTTGACGCTCAATCGCTTCGCGGTCTTCTCGGCGCGCGTACGCAGTGATCGTATCACCATAATATCCGCTGCTGCCGTCAGCCCGTGCCCGATGTTAGGGTCTATAGAGATCAAGTATTCGAGCAGCCAAGTTGAATTCTTCATATCGAAACTGGTCCATCCGACCACGACCGAGGAGTTTTTCGCGAGTTGAGTGGTGTCGAACCGCCAGCGTCCGCCGCTTAACGCTCCCGAAATCGCATCGATGGCGACGATATCTCCCTGCTGTTGTATCCGCATTTTACCCTCGACATCGACCAGCGGCAGATCAATCCCCCAATCGAAGTCAGCTCTTTCATCCTGATAGGAGACGACCTTGACATAGCTGCCCGGAACCAGCGCGGAACCAAAAGCGTGTACGTTCATCATGACGTCTTTAACCGTGACTTTACCGATATTAATCCGACCCACCACCGTTATTTGGTTCAACTTCGCGCCGTGCATATCGAATAGCAGAAGATCGCCTCGGCCCAACAACGGCAGTAGTTTATCGATAACAAGATCGGGTTTGGCTAAATCAGGCGCTTTTTCTGGCCTCGGCACGTGGCCGGCGCGCCGTTCGACTTCCTGCTGTAACGACAACAGCGTCGAGCAACTCAAGAGGATATTCGCCGAACGGTTAATGCTATTGGACGCCACCGCCATCTCGCGCACCACGTAATTCGCCTTTCGCATGTCGAGGCGAACCGAAATCGCGAGCAGAGACTTATTCGGCGCCACCGGCACAATTCGCATCGAAACCCGGCCTTGACCCAAATCCCCCGCGTTGCTGTCGATAGTGATGCGGTACCCGATATTCGGCCGATTCGCCGGGGGGGTATAGAGCGTCATGGTGTTGCGTCCGCGCAAACGAAATAGCGACAGCTTCCAAGACCAATCGTAGACCAGCGTCGCTCCGTGCTTACTAACCAATTTCACGCTGTCTATGGTTTTCATGAACTCGGGGTACGCTCGCGGATCAGAAATCAACTCGACGATTTTTGCGCTTGACGCGTTGACGTAAGTCGCCAGATTGATCGCCGGTAGCTCGTTTTTGCTGTTGTCTGCAAATTCGACAAGCGCCACCGGACCCTTTTCGAGATAGGGCGCGAGCACCATCAATTCGAGCGTACGCAGCCCGCGCAACGGGTCGGTGCGCGCGTCATGCCGCGTCGCTTTTTCGGCTCGCGCGGATGAGCACACGACCAACGCTAGCAAAGCGTATGCGAGCAACAAACGTGTCAAACGGTAGATAGACATACATACCTTGGACGGACCGATAAGATAAAAACTCAATGCATAAACCTATGCTTCGTGTTGCATCGTATTAGCGGTTTTAAAACAACTTATGACAGAAAGGGTCTTGATGCCACCGATCGACTTGACCGTATGTAATCAGAGACCATACACCTTTCTGATGATACCTGGACGAAAGAAGAGCTAGCCCGAGTAACGAGGCGGCGGCGAATTCGCGCGTGAGAGCAATCTCGTGCGCACGGTCGGCGAACGGGGTACTTGTAGTACCTGACGAAGCCGCTCCTAGATCGCGTTTTCGTTGGATACGTAAAGAGCGAAGCGAGACATCTCAAGATGGAGATTTCCCGTCGCTTTTATCTCTTCGAAATAACAGTTCGCGACGATTCGGTACCACTTTTTTAGGAAAACACCTTACCTTTGTAAAAAACGTTGAGCGGAAACGCGAAAATAGCGATGACATAAGGGTGCGCGGAGCTTTTATTGGCCGCAGCTTAGTAGACCCTAAGTGAGGTCCAACAAGAGTGAGCACGCCCTTAGTTCACGATATTTTTAGCGAGCGAAGCGCTTTACGCCGACGGAGTTTTTTGCAACTAAGGGACACTATGAGAGGTTCCAAATGGCCCGAATGCCGCCGATTTTATGGAACGAATGAGCCGCCGTCGTAATCGTGGCAATACTTCAGCGAACGCTCACCAAAAAGAATCCCTTGGCTCAATTCAATATGCGCGATAGATATCGTACATCTGGATGGATCGCCGAGCATCTAACCCCATCGTCACGTTATGATTTGCGGATTGAAAAAATCGAAAAACCGTGCGCCTAGAGTGCTGGTAATCTATAAGAAATCGCTTGTTCAGATCTACATTCGCGAGCGTAAGAATGTGAGGATCCGGAGGTTATTAGAGGAAGGCGGCCCGATCGCGAAGCGGCTTCATCGCGCTCATAAGGAGCATGTCGATAGTTTAGAAGAGGCAAAAAACGCGCTGAAAACGCTAGGCGCTCGCGCGGTGTTTAGATATCGAAGCGATCTTAGCAACGCGGGTGAATTCGACCTGGTGGTTACGCTAGGCGGCGACGGCACGCTGTTATGGGCTTCGCATCTCGTCGGAAGTGACGTTCCTATAGTCGCCATTAATACCTCGCCGGCCGATAGCGTTGGACACTTCTGCGCGGGCACGAAAGACAACCTCGTAGAGGTACTCGGCGACGCGATTTCTGGAAAATTGAAAGAGACGCGTTTGTTTCGTATGCGCGTGGAGGTTGACGGTGACGTCGTTACCAATCGCGTGCTTAACGATGCCCTTTTTTGCCACAAGTGCCCAGCGGCGACCACCCGCTACCTCATCCGAGTCGCGAACCGCCACGAGGAACATAAATCGAGCGGGATTTGGATTGGACCAGCGGCGGGTTCTACCGGAGCACAACGATCGGCCGGCGGTCGAATTCTTCCCAAAAGCTCAAAACGGCTGCAGTTTGTAGTGCGCGAACTCTGTCTCCCAAACAATTCAGGGTTACAGTTGCGACGCGGTTTTATCGAGCCCGGACAGTCCTTCCATATTCAAAGTCGAATCCGCGCGGGGCATCTCTATATCGACGGACCGCATCTCGCCCGGGGCGTCGGTATGGGCTCGGAGCTGAGTATGCGTAGTTCGGATGAACCGCTGGTTTTGCTGGGGTTCTCCCATTAGGTTTAACGTGAAACGGTTGCATTCGTTTTCGGGTATCTTGCCGCTGAGTGTTTATCTGATCTACCATTTATGGGTTAATTGGGCGGCTTTATACAGCCGCGAGCGATGGGTCGACCGCGTCACTTGGATCGAATCCCACTGCGAACCAACGGTTGAAATCCTCTTTTTTCTCTCTTTGACGCTGCACGTTTTTTTGGGTTTAGGCCGAAAGATCGAATCGGACCACCCGTTGTTTGTTTCCACGAGCCTGCGTCGAATACAAAGAACAACAGGATTCGCGAGCCTGCTGTTTATCGGATTACACCTCTTTCACCTTTGGCCCTTGAGATCGGGCCCGCAGCAAACGGTTCGAGACTCGTACGCGGCTCTGTGGTCGGGCCTGTCGGAGCCGGGATGTCTCGCGCTTTATCTCGTTGGCATTACCGTGGTTTATTTTCATTTTGCGCACGGATTATCACGGGCCGCGGTTTCCTGGGGCCTGATATCGAGCGAAAGGTCTTTACGCGCCGTCTATTACGCTGTTAGTGTCGTGGGGATTGGGTTGTGGGGCTTGACCTTGCATCTGCTCGGACACTTTGCAACCGGACAAGGACTTTTTGGATGATAGATCATGGGTAAAATAGCGGCGGTCGCCATCAACACCTTTCGGGAGGCAGTGCGGGATCGCGTGCTATACGGGCTGGTGGGTGTCGCCTTATTCGTCCTCTTTCTCACCTTGGCATTAGCCGAGCTTTCTTTACATCAGGAGCGGCGCATCGTATTGGATATCGGACTCGCCTCCATCTCTCTATTTTCGGTTGTGGTTTCCGTCTTTCTAGGTTCTTCGCTGCTTTATAAAGAAATCGAAAGAAAGACGCTTTACGTGGTGCTGCCGAAGCCGGTAGAGCGGTATCAATTTCTATTGGGTAAGTACCTGGGCATCACGCTGACCGCGGGCGTATTTATCGCTATTATGGGCGCGGTTCAGCTTTGGCTTACGGCGGTTCAAGCAGGTGTTGCGAAAACGTTTACCCTGACCGCGCTCGGCGGTTTGCCGGCGTTGCTTTTACTATGCGTGTGGCGCGCTCGCGACCGAACCGCGGTCGTGGTCCCGTGGTCTCTATTTACTCTGGCCGTGTGCACGGCGATAGCTATGAAAGCGGATGTCCCGCTTTTTCCCCTGCTGTCGGCCTTGGCACTGGTCGTCGGCGAGGTGTTGGTCGTCACCGCCGTGGCGCTGTTGTTTTCGGCTTTTTCCACGCCCTTTCTCACGGCTTTATTTACCGCGGGATTGTGGCTCGTGGGCCGATCGGCGGATAGCATGGCGACCATGAAATCTAAGGTCCTAAGTACGTCTATCAAAGACGCTTTGAAAGCGTTGGTTCATATTATCCCCAACTTCAATTTGTTCGTACCCGGACAACATACCTTGGAGAATCAAATAGACGGGTCGGCCGGTCCGTTGGCGTACGTGCTGACGTCGCTCGGGTACGCGGTGGTGTATTCGACGTTGTTAGTGGCTCTAGCGGCGTTCATCTTTCGACGACGCGACTTATTGTAATGAAGGCGCAAACCCATCGATTGCGAACGCTTCTTCGAGTCGTCTCGGTAGCCGCTGTGTTCCTGGCCGCGTTGAGCGCTCGCGTTGTTATCTCCTCTCGAAGTGAGCTCTTACAAGCACAACAACTACGCCAAAAGGGTGATCTCCCGGCGTCGGTCGTACACTTTCGTCGAGCGGCTCGTTGGTATGTTCCGGGTAGCCCTTACCACGTGCAAGCGCTATCGGAATTGGCTGAAATCGCTCACCAGGCCGAGCAACGACAAGACCCGGCGCTCGCCTTGACCTCTTATCGCGCGATTCGCTCGGCCATCATGTCGATACGAAGTTTTTTTACGCCGGAGCTTAGCCGGCTGAACGCCGCCAATCGCAGGATCGCCGAGCTCGTGGCCTCGGCCCCAGCGCCGCCGATCGATGCCGGAAAATCGCGCGAAACGCTGCGAGAAGAACACCTGGCGTTACTCGAAGCACAGCACGGGCCGGACATTTTTTGGACCTGCGTACTGTTGTTGGGGTTTGTCGCTTGGGTTGGCGGCGCATTTGTTTTTTCTATTCGCGCGATCGATGAAGCCGATAGTTTTGTTTGGACCGAGGCGCGACGTTGGGGTACGGTGATCGTAATTGGTTTTGGCTTGTTTATTTTAGGGATGAGCTTGGCTTGAATAGAATATTCGATATAATGAAATCGCCCCGCGTTTTAATACGAAGACGCGGGGCGAGAAGCGTCGAGGACGATAGCGTGTCCGACGGCGTTTAGCTCTCGACTTTCAAGCGCCGTTCTTTAGGCGTTTGCCGATTCGAAGCCGTGAGAGAAGTAACGCGCCGTACTACGGCGCTTGCTTACCTCCACTCTTTTTAGTCTGGTCATTTTTGCTCGGCTTGCTCGAGACCAGAGTCGTTTCGCCCTTCAACGTCAGCATGGGATTGAGCTTCTGAAGTGTCTTGCGGCCGATGCCCCGTACGCGAAGCAGGTTTTCAACCTTGCTAAAGCCGCCCATTTGTGTTCGCAACGCGAGAATCGCCCGGGCTTTGCTCGGGCCGATTCCGGGTAAACGAACCAACTGCTCTTCAGTTGCGGTATTGATGTTGACCACGCCTGAAGCACTCGAGCTCGGCGTCTGTACATGAGATGGTTGCGTTGCACCCTCTCGCGCTTGCGCGACACCGCCTAATAGCGACGCAAGAAAAAGCGATAGGATCAGCAATAGTCGACCTTGATAGCGAGCGCGGTTCTGCCTCGTAATGTTATTCATTTTATTCTCCTTGAGTAAGACCATATCGGTCGGTTTGGATGGGCCAAGATGAAGCAGTAACCGTGCCGAATGAGACGAGCGCAATTACCGCGAGTTACCCCCCCTAAAACGGCGGATCTGACGACCGGACGCTGACGGCCGCCAGTTCTTTTTTTTTCACGAAATCTTTTCCGCGCGGCTTACCGTATCAGACGACACCGCTCCTTGATAAAGCTATCCTTGCGATCTTCGAGCTCGGTCAGATTCTACGGAATACCATCGACATCGCAACGCCATGGCTCTCCCCACCCATTTCCAGCGTATCACCGGATACGCAGAACGGGGCCTTTTCTCCCGAATCGTCTGAGATATGTTCGCCGTCGACGCGATAAGCACCACCGCTACTGATGCTATGCTCGGTTGTCGTCACCAGACAATCACAGTGATTCGACGTGACCTCGCAGCTCGCTTCGCGAAATTCCCCCGAGTCCGTAAGCCCGCTTTCCAGCAGCGAACAATACAGCTCCGATACCGAAGACCCTCCCATAGCCTTGAGACACGATTCGGTGATTGAGACTTCAATATCGAACGCCAGGCTTATTTCCGCCTTACCCGTGCCCTTCTCGCCAAACGTTATCGTGCCTTCGGGCGACGCTTCAAAGCTCTTAAACATATCAGAGCATTCAGAGGGCATGCCCGCGAGAGAAACAAATTTTTCCGGATTTTCGAGACAGATCGATTCGATTTCCCAGTCGCCGACGACGTCGCCGCCGCACGCCTCTACGGCGCACTTTCCCCCTCCGCCGTTTTCTCCTGAATCTCCCCCGTTACAACCGTGAAGAGCGCCGACTAGCGGCAATATCGCTAAAAAAAATCCGTTTCTCACGAAATTCATCACAGTCGTATCCTCCTCCATTATGCGAAAGCTATGTATTTATAACCGTAACTAAGTTATCCGATCCATGCGAACGGAACAACTGAACTTTTGTTTATATTATTCGCGGCGCAACACGGGGGCGATGCGAAGACCTAAGGACTCTCCGCAAAATAAACGATACGAGACCGGGCGCGTCGACGGGATGCGATCGCGAGCGCGCCCGGAGGAAAAACCGCAGTAATAGCAGCGCTTTTTCGAGGATTTTTCCGAGGACGAAAGCCGTGAGCGCGCCCGCCCACGCGCTCGCAACCGGATCGTTTATTTTGCGGAGAGTCCTAAGCGCCGACGAAAGACGTTCAGGGCTCGGGCGAGCCGAAGCCGAGCTCGCTAAATCCATCTATCCAGGTTAGCGAGTACTTGAGCATGGCGGCTGAGAGTCTCGTCAGGATAGCCGAAATAGCGTTTTATCTCGATATCCTTTTGACTTACATTGCGCAGCCGATCGATTTGAAAGGCGCGGCGCGCCCCCATCTCTTTGATATAGTAAATTGCATGAGAAGGAACCGGCCAGTCGCTTCCGTACAGTGTTCGTTTGACTACTATCTCGTCTTTCGCCAAGCGCGGCAGATGAAAAAAACGGCTCGGGTTACACAGCCCGGAATTGTCCACCCAAAAATGCGGATAGCCGCGCAACAAGTCCTTTATTTTCTCTATCTGATCCGGTTCCGAACTACCCAGCGGGGCGGTTGCCGTATGCGCGCAAATCACCGGCACGCCCGCCTCAAGCGGTTTTTTCAGCAACTCGACCCGGTTGTATTGCGGCGCGATGGGACGAAAGGTCTTCTCGCCCCCCATGTGGATTAACAGGGGAAGCTTCGCCCGCGCGGCGATGCTATAAAAATCCGACAGTCGTTCATCGGCCGGGTCGATAACTTGGACCGTCGGCAGCCATTTGATCAGAACCGCCCCTTGTTTTATACACGCCTCAAGCCGGATCAGCGCGTCTTTTCTGTAGGGATTAATCGAGGGTCCGGGAAGAAGTCCGCGGTTGTGCTCGCAAACCGAAAAAACCCATTGAAATGGGACGATGAGTTGGGAGTCGTTTCGCACTTCCGCGCCGGACTGCGGGTCGATGACCGCGTCAAAACCGAGCACCACCGCGTAATCGATTTCGCTTCCCGCAACGAGTTGCGCGATCAGCTTCACCCAATCGTCGTCGACCGTTGTCTCTTCCTGACTACGCGAAATCCCGTGCAGAATTTTTAGCAGCCGATAGCTCCATCGGCGGCGAAACTCGGGAGAGATCCAACAGCCGGAATTATTGCAACCGGTACCGGCGAGATGAATATGAAGATCAAATTTTAGCGGTTTTTGACTCATGCCGGGGTTTCGATCGATGACAAGCTAGGGAACGCGACGCATGATTTCAATCAGGGTTTCGGCTTCGACAAAGCGCGTCAATCGCGCGGTCTCTTTTCCGGTTTGATCGTGTAGGACGACCAGCGGTAGTCCCACGTGAGCATAACTCGCGAGTATCGCGCGCTTTTGCTCCGAGTCGCTTCCCGGGCTAAGGTCGATACGTACGGCGATGAATCGCCGCGCTTCGCGTACCACCCTGGGATCGGAAAAGGTCAGCCGATCGAGCTGCCCGCACGCAGCACACCAGGAAGCGCCGAACTCGACAAGCAGGGGACGCTTTTTCTCAAGGGCTCGCTCTTTTGCCTGCCCGTAGTCTTTCAACCACTCGATTTTTTCCCCTGGCGGCAGCGCTTCAAAGTATGCGATCAGCGCTAGAAAGCCGAATACCGTCAAACCGATTCCGACGCTCTTGCGGTAACGCGAGCCGATGGCGCTGTCTCGATAGCTTAAGTGAATCGCGCCCAGGGCGATTCCGGCCGCGATCGCGCTCAACGCGGCGAGTAAAAATACCGGCGATCTCTCGATTACGGTAAAGGCTCCGGGGATGAGATTGCGCAGATAATAGCCGGCGGCGACCACCATGACGATACCGAAAGCGCTGCGTACCCATTCCAGCCAAGGCCCCGACTTCGGCAGGTTGATCGAAAAAGTTCCCACTAACCAAAATAGAAGTCCGAGACCCATCGCGTACGCGAAAAGGCTTACCGCACCGAATAGGATATTGCCGGTCGTGCCTATCCAGGTGAGTAAAAAGCCGAGAATCGGACCGGTACACGGAGCCGCGACCAAGGCACAGACCAGGCCCAGTAGAAAAGCCCCTTTTATCCCCAAGCCTCCTACTCGGGCGAGCTTGTTCTTAAGCCCCAGCGGTAGATCGAGCTCAAACGCGCCGAACATGGACGCGGCTAAAACCAGAAAGAGGATCGCTAGGCCGAGAAGAACTATCGGGCTCGATAACAAGCTGCCGAAAAGTCCGCCGGTAGTGGCGGCGAACAGCCCGAGAGGAGTGAAAAGGGCGGCGATTCCCAGAACGAACGCGGTCGAAAGCAAAGCCCCTTCGGCTTTGTTTTTCGCCTTGTGAGCGCCGAACACGCTGACGGTGATCGCGATCATCGGATATACACAAGGCGTCAGCGAGGTCGCCAGCCCGGCGACGAAGGTCAAGCCCAGGGCAAGCCCGAAGCGACCTGATTGTATCGCATTTAAAAAGGGAGCTTCGAGATCCGAAAGCGTATCAGCGCGGGCCGATGTTGTGACCATCGCGTCAAACGCGAATGCGAGACAGACGACCTCTTTAGAAAGTCTCATCTTCTGAATAAGTCGCTTTCTGCCGCCTACCGTTCGAAATAACGAGAGAAATGATTCTCGTCGAGACACGCGAATTAAAGCGGAAAAAACCGCGTTGTTTGTCAAGCTGTACGCCTAAGAGTAAAATCGCCTCTGCTTGAAATTGGCTGTCCGGGTTCAAAGTGTATTAATGGTACTCAAATATTTCGAAAGGTCGATTTGTGCAACCCATTTATGTCGGCCGCGCCTATCCGCATCTTGCAAAGGCAGCGCGGTTGCGAATTCATTTAAAAACCAGAGATAGATAAACACACACCCCTTGAGAAAATAGGCTAATCGTTTTTATCATCGTGACGGCACGGATACCGATAGGAGGCGTTTAATGCGCGGGATATTGCAAGCGGCCATACTCTTTCAGCTTTTTTTTCTTATGGGATGTGGCGGTAGCCAAGCGGCGCTTTTTCAGGTTGAACAGTCTGCAGATGAGACTCGACCGAAACGAGTCGTAATCGAGAGAACGGCATACACGGACTTAAATCTACTCAGCAATATCGTCGGGGTCGAAGGAGAGGTGAGGATTGTAGAGAACGAATTGCTGACGAGTCTCGACGGACTAAACAAAGTCGTATCGATCGACGGGGACTTGGCGATCTCGGGAAACGGCGCTTTGGTCGATCTGACGGGGTTAAGTGGGCTCGTCACCTTGGGGCAAGACCTAATGATTACCCGCAACGAGCTACTCAAGCGCCTCAACGGTCTCAACACCTTGGAGACCATAGGGCGCGATATGATTATCACTTCGAACGACAATATCGCCAATATGAACGGGCTCAACGGGCTGACGACGGTTGACCGAGACCTCACGATCTCCATCAACGGCGCGCTTGCAAATATGGAAGGACTCAACAGCCTCAGCACGGTCGGGCGAAACCTTACGATTTCTCGCAATGAACGACTGGTCAATTTCGAGGGGTTGAACAACCTGAAGTCCGTGGGTCAAAACTTGGAAATATCAAGCAACGAGGAGCTGACCAATATAGACGGATTAGCCAATCTTGGCGCGATCGGTGGTTCGCTGATTATTCGCGATAACCCCGCGCTCAACAGTCTGGCCGGGTTGAGTAATCTCAAGTCGATTAAGGGCGTTTTTCGCATCGAGCGAAACAAATCCCTTCCGACTTGCGATGCCGAATTACTGCGAGAACAGTTGGTCGGCTATATCGAGGTTCGGATCTGCGAAAACCAAGAGGATTCTTGCGGGGTTCGACCCTGCCAGTAGTCTTTCAGGAATCGTTTCCGCCCGACGTTTTTTTCAACGGTAAGGTAAACTCGACTTCTTTTTGGATTTTCGGCGGGTTATCGCTACGCTTTAAGGGTGCGACCGGCGTTTTGCTATCTCTTTCTTTTGGCGCTCCTAGCGCCCGCTCGGGTTTTCGCGGGCTCGAGCTCGGAATGCTTTTGGGATGAGGCGCTGTCCCGCGCCGCGGCATCGCTGGTATCGAAGGGAGCGCGTCCAGACAGCGAAGTGCTGCTGCAAGCGGCGCGTGACGCCGGATCGGACGCAGTGGGGCTACACGCGCTCTGGCTGTTGGAATTCGATGATGAAGCGGTTAACCGCTGGCTACGGAAGATAGGCACAACAGCGGATGCGCCGTTGGCCTGCGGGGACGCGCGCGACCATAAGAGCCGTTTGGTTATCGCCGCGGCCCGGGCGGGATCGCTCGCGGCGTTTGATAGCCAATCGCGGGTGATACGGGGCTGGCTTAGTCCGACTTTCACCGACCCTGAGCTTGTGGTCTCGTTCAACAGCGGAGAGATAAGGCGCTATCGCATTCATCCCAATATGCTCGAGACCGGAATAACCTTGGCGGCGGACCTACCCGCACCGATTATCGTTCAATTGGTCGCTCACGGACCCGCGGGCCCGAGGCCGGTCGCGCAGCGAGTAGTTACGTTCGGCGACGGCAAGCCGAGTGCCCGCGAAACGGCTCGTAGAGAACAAAGTAATGTCGTATTGACAACGGACGAAGCGACCGGGGAAAGCACCGCAGTATCGACCGCGCAAGAGCTATCGATTCAGATCAATCGCATCCGCGCAAAGCGCACGATGCCCGCTCTTCGGAGTAATCGGTTGATCGATACGGCCGCGACTGAACATGCACAATCCGTCTGTAATTCCGGTCGGATCGGCCATCAGCTAAGGCTCGGAGATGATCCAGAAACCCGCCTCGCTCGACAAGGAGTGCGCGCTCGTTTAGTCGGAGAGGCGATCGCGCGATCGACTGATCCGGGCGCTGCGTGGCGTGCTCTGCTGAGAAGCCCTTCGCACCTATCGACCTTGCTCGATGGACGCTTTACCGACGCCGGTATCGGCTTGGCGCGTGATCCAGGCGGTCGAAGCTGCCTCATCGTCATGCTCGCCGCGTGGCCGCGCTTCGTGGGAAGATGACCCCGGCGTATCTCCAACGTTAGGGTTTATTTGCTGCGAAGCTCGCTGTTGAAAGCAACAGCCAATAACTGAGCAACGCTAAAGACGACAAGCACCGCCAGCAATGGACCCGCTATCGAGGCAGAGGTGATCGCGGATAAGTCGTCGCTCAATCGTTGCCAGCTCGGCACCCTAACCTCTTTTGGCCAGACCAGAATTATCAACTGCACTGTCATATATAAACCGTGCCAAAGCAAGACAGCGATCGTCCAGATGCCGCAACCCCCCGTTGTTCTCGCGTCCATAAACGCCAACAACGAAAGCATCAGCAGCAACGCGATCGGCGCCCGGATTAAGGTCGGTAACCACGACTGCCACGCCGGGTCTAGCGTGGTAAAATCCTTCAGCCAGCCCGACATTCCCAGCCAGCTTACGCAAGCCGCGATTCCAACCGCGACCAAAACGCGAGCGGTAATCGACGCGCGGTGCCACGCGCGAAACCGCAAGGCCGCGCCTAGGATAACGACTCCGATGATCTCGACCACCTCGGCCGCGGCACCCATCGTTACCACGTGTATCCAAGTCACTACCCCGAGAGTGCTGGCTGAGATGGCAAAAATCGCGGCCGCGCGCGGGGCGTACGGCATCGAAGGAAGACCAAGCGCGGTCAACGCGAGAAAGGCACCGGCCAGTGGTAAGCCTATGCCGCTCGTTCCGAGCAGCAACAGCGTTATCGTGGTACCAAAAGTACCGATAAGAACCGAGAGAATGCGGATTGTGTCGCGGCCCGGTTCTGCAGGCGCGATTTGTTCTCGAAGCGCTTCGGATGCAAGCACCGGAGGGCGAATCGGAATCCGAGCCTCCTCGCCGACTTCATCCTTTGGCGCAGGAATGCTGTCGTCGCTGTCCGTGGGTTGTGATTCCCCTTTTTGAACCTCTTCTACCGCGTCAGCAATACCTTGGGTTTCTTCTCCTTTAATCTCCGAATCCGGTTGCGAGACCTCTGTCTCCATTATCCGCGAAAGCCTTTGTAACTGTTCTTCTCCCGTCGCTCGTTCCATCTGCTCGGCAACCGCCAAAGCAGCAGACCCGTACGCTGGAGGTAGAACGGCGTTTCGACTTGCCAAAACGGTTTCGATGATCGCCGTCATCCCGGTCGTACGGCCGTTTTCGCTCTGGTCCACTCGGTCGCGCTGGATTTGCTGTTCGGTTTTCGCGCCAGACACTTCATCCCGTAAAATCGATTTTCTTTCTCGTTCAGGCTCGATCTCTACGTTCTTAGAACGGTCCGTTGACTCGCGGCTCATCGCGCCCTGTTCGTCTGGACCGACCGTTTTTCTAGCTGAGGTTTTTCCTTGCGACCTTTGCGCCGCGCTTTCAGACGAGAGAACGATCGGCATTTCGTCGATCGACTTACGAGTAGCGGTGTATTCCTCTTGACTGCTCGAAAGGCCGTTGTTCTTCGTCGGACTCCTTGTTGTGCGGTCTGTAACGATCGCGTTCGATTCATCTCGCACACGAACACGATCGGTACTGCGTTCATGTCCGCACTCCGGGCAAAACGGAAGGTCGGGATTGCTTCGCGCTCCACACTTTGGACAGGTCGGCATCATAGAAGTGGCGATAGCGTTCGTAATAAAAGAGACCAATTTATTACGACATCTATCGACACCTCACAACGACCGCGGAACAAATGATATCCGACCCTGTAGCGAGATGTAAGACAATGATCCTTATTGCCGCTTGTACGCGATGAGCAGTAGGATAACTCATCGATATGAAAACCGTCGCCGATATTCGTCGTCTTGCTGATCAGAGTTTTTTTCAGGGGTCCTTTGCGGAAGCGCTGCACTTATTTTGCACCTTGGTCGAGTTACAGCCACTTAATCTCGACGCTCGTCTTCGTGCAGCGGACTCGCTTCTTGCTCTTGGAGAGGTTCAGAGAGCCGCAGTCGTATACGTGGCGCTGATTAAGCATGCGATCAACAGCGGCTATCCCTTGCACGCTCTAATCGCTCTAAAGATCGTATCCAAGTTGGAACCTCAATTTATCGTTCTAAAACGGGAGTTCGCGGAACGGTTCGCCGCCGGTTCACCGCGTCTCGGTCGCGCCGTACGACGCGCACCCCCCGACCCCGAAGAACCTCTTGTTGCTGATTTTAGGCTCAGCGAGCAGCCGCGGATCGAAACCCTTGTCGTGCGATCAGAAACATTGGCGGCAACCTACGAAAAGTCCATAATTCACTATCCGGATAAGATAGCTCCACTCCCGCTTTTAAGCCTCCTTGAGGCTGACGAGCTACTTGCAGTATTGGACGCGATGGAGCTAAATCGGGTACAACCGACCTCCGCTATTATCGTCGAGGGCGAGCCGGGTAATTCGTTTTATATCTTGGCTCGCGGAAGGGTTAGGGTGACAAAAAAAGGGTCTAAGGGCGAACATGCAAGGCTCGCCACGCTTCAGTCCGGCTCGATTTTCGGGGAAATGGCGCTTTTGTCTGATTCACCGCGCAGCGCCACGGTTTACGCGGATACGGACTGCGATTTGCTCGAGTTCGAAAGGGAAGCGCTTGCCGCAGCATCAAAAACAACTTCCGGCATCGCTCAAGCATTGTCGTCCTTCACTCAGGAGCGATTGCTCAATAACCTCTTGGCGACAGCGCCGTTATTCAAACCCCTCGACGCGGATCAGCGCCGTGATCTGATAAAACGCTTTTGCGCTTACGATGCTGAACCGGGCGCCGAATTAATTCGCGAAGGGCAAGCCGGTCGAGGTCTTTTTTTAGTATTACGCGGAGAGATGGAAGTCGCTAAGTACGAAAACGGCACAAGGATCGTTCTAGCTACTCTTTCGTCGGGGGATGTATTCGGAGAAATCTCACTGCTCAGCGACGAACCGACAACCGCCACCGTTACCGCAAAGGAGAAGTCAACCGTGCTTTTCCTCGGTCGTGATTATTTTCAACGTTTGATCGAAGCGATACCCGAAATCAAAAGATATATTTCGAGAATCAGCGAGGAGAGGCTGATGGACCAGCTTCTTGACCAAGCGAACGAAGATACGAATGAGATAGAAGAAGCAGATATAGAAATTCTTTTATAGCGCCGATGAGTGCAGGATTTTACGCGATTGCTTTCACAAGCATGACACAAATGTCATAGGTTGGATAGTAGGTGGGAAGATAGTAAAGCGAGCCATCGCCTAGGGCGCGCCGAAAAATCTACAATTTTTGATTAGTTAGAGAGTCTTTTTCGTTGCGACGAAGTCTCGAATGAGATTGGCACTTAATTTGCAAAAAAAGGAGCGAACTCGGTCTTCTGGGGTTACTCGCTTATATTTTATTTATCTTATTTATTTTTCTGGATTGGAAGCTTTATTACCCCCGAGATCGACTCTTATTCGATGATGCATGACCGCTTAGCTTCTTTTTCTTTCTTGCTTTCCGTTTACTTCTCAGTCTGCTGCTTGAGCCTCTAAATATCGCGTTGTTGTAGCTTAGCCGAGCACCACTAAATGTAGCAAAACGTGGGACTGCGGATTACTTCGAGATACTAATAAAGAGCACGTTGCGTTATGAGCGGCGTGCTCTTTATTTTTGTAACCTTTCAGGGGGGTAGTGCTGTTTGGCTACGACGACGGCCGATTCATCCCGTAAAACCGGCACCGACCCCGGGGCGATTCTATTCGAATCACCCCAGCGTCCTCGGGCCGGCGTACTCGGGTCCTACGGACCCTGTGTACTGCCGCTGGAAACGTACAGCTTCGCGGACTCGCGTCCGCTCCGC